>DATFLI010000082.1:0-5017 GCA_035267805.1 Balneolaceae bacterium
TTTATGTCGATGATTTCGATCCCGGACAGATCACAGTACCCATTTTACATATTTATCAACCGGGTGATGAGGTTGTACAACCTGATTTCGATCTGATAAAAAGTTTGGGCAGTCCCACTAAAAAATTTGTAGAAGTCGACAGTGTGAATCATGAGTTTTTTACGGTGATGGGAGCTGCTGACGGTGCTATTCCTTTATTTATGGCAAGGCCATATCCTAATGCCAAATCGCGTTACCAAGAAGTATTGGATAGTACAAATGTATTCCTGGAGAAATACTTGAAATCCCTATAAAAAGGACAAACGTCAAGATTCAGGTCTTATTTGGTCATTCCATGTAAGGCCTTTTACTACATAAGGAACCTCGCCTTTTCTCTACCGGGAAATTGGAAATAGGAGTTATTATTAAGTCCGGATTCATTTAATGGAGGGACTTTTTATGGCCACAATGCCTCATATTCTCATACTTGGCACTAACTTTGCCGGCTTAACAACGGCTCGTTTGATACGTGAACGGGCAGGTGAAAATGTGCGAATTACTTGCATAGATCAGAAGCCGTACCTAACCTTTATCCCGAATATCCCAATCGAAGTTTGGAACAATAACAATCCCGAGGCAGAGCTCCATCTGCCGTTTATCAAATTTTTGGATCGTGACGATATTGACTTCATTCAGGGTAAGGTAAACGAGGTGGATGTAGAGCGTAAAACCGTAAGTTTCAAGCCTGTAGAACGTGCAGGCTCAGCAAATGAAAATATTTCATATGATTTTCTGGTAATTGCCTTGGGAAATAAACTGGCTTTTGATGAGATTGAAGGATTTGGCAAGTATGGGCATACATTCACCGATACATACTATGGGGATAAAATCCGTAGATATTTGCATGAAGGCGGGTATAAGGGCGGGCCGGTAGCTATCGGTTCTGATTTATTTGTCCAAGGGAAAAGTGAAAAACTGCCGGATGTGCCGGTTGCGGAAGCGGCTTGTGAAGGGCCCCCGGTGGAGGTCTCATTTTCTATGGCTGATTGGCTAAAGAAAAAGGGGCTGGGAGGTGCCGAGAAAGTGACTATGTTCACGCCGGCAGAAGTAATTGCCGAAGATGCCGGTCAGCAGATTTTGGACCAACTTTTGCCGATGGTTCGGGAAATGGGATTTGGCTATAAATCCAATACTCGTGGTATTAAGCGTATTTATAAAGATGGTATTGAGTTCCTTGACGGCAGTAGCCTGGAGGCAGAACTCAAGATCATCTTTCCAAATTGGAAGGCTCATGATTTTCTCAGAGATCTCCCTATCTCAGATGACCAGGGATTTATTATCACAGATATGTATATGCGCAATCCGGACTATCCTGAAGTATTTGCAGTTGGAGATGCTGCTTCCATCACTGTTCCCAAGCTTGGCTCCCTGGGACACCTGGAAGCGGAAGTATTGTCCAAAGTACTGGGCCGGGAAGTAGGCGGTTTTCAACCTAGCGAACCCATAGATCCCCTAAAATTTAAGCTGATATGCATGGGCGATATGGGAGGACATAAAGGTTTTTATATGCATACCGATGAATGGTGGGGTGGCAAAACCAGCATATTGAAGATGGGATACACCCCGCATATGTTGAAAATGGGCTTTAAAGCCATGTATTATACCTTAGGCGGTAAAATACCGGGCTGGGGGTTACCCCTGTCGGAGGGTATAGCAGACCATAGCTTTGTATAAATTGGTCAGGTAAGTGAACCGCCTTGAATGGTGTTTACAAGCTTTTATTTTACATATTTTACCATCCAATCTACCCAGCGGCTATAAATGTCGGTTGTGCGAACAATGTCGTGTGGGAAATGTGAGTTTGCCGGGTAGGCATAAAATTCGACATGCACGCCATTATCACGCAATGCATGATACATTTCATAACTGTTGACAATCGGCACATTGGGATCACCTACATCACCCATTATCAAGGTTGGTGCTTTGACATTCTGGGCATAGCTAATCGGAGACTGTTCCTTCCAAATTTTGTGATATTTTTTCACATATGGAGATCCGCCGAAGAAATAGAGGTCGTCGGTCTGGTAAAAAGCAATTGTGTAATCCATCACCCAATCGTTGAGGGCTGCTCCTTCCATGGCCGCTTTCCACTGATCGGGATAGTTGCCATTTAACCAGGATGTCATATATCCCCCGTAAGACCAGCCGGAAACTCCCATTCGATCAGTATCCACAATGCCCATCTGTTCTACCTTTTTCAAGCCGGCCATGACATCATTTCCGGGCCCTTTTCCGGTATCACGGTAAATAGCATGTTGGTATTTGTCGCCGAGGTTAATGCTTCCACGGTAATTCGGCTGGAAAACCAGAAAGCCCTGTGCGGCAAGCAATTGAGTGAGGGGAGAAAAGGGAATGGTAGATGCGCCTTCCGGTCCGCCGTGAATTACGAGAACCAGCGGATATTTTTTTCCGGATTCATAATTCAGGGGATAGGTGAGTACGCCATCTTCATTAAAACCGTCGGGACCGTTCCATTCGATGCCCTTCACTTTTGCCAATGCAAGGGAATCCACAAAACTATTAAGATTGGTCAGTCTTTTCGGGCTGTCATCCACCGAGTGCATGACGTACAATTCTTCGGGGTGATCCGGCGTGCTGCCTGTAAAGGCTATAACCCCATTGTCAGAGATGCTCATGCTGCTGTAACCGGGATTGACATCGCCCAGATCCAGCTGTGTTGCATTGCCGTTAACAGGTTGTTCCCACATTACAGATTCAGTCCCTTTGTAACCTGTGAGCAACATCTTATTGCCTCCGGGCAGCCAGTGATAGGAGTTTATGTTACGTGCCAGCTCGGCTGTTACGTCGGTGATGTTGCCATCCTGTTTCACATAAACGGCATTGCCATTATTTTGATCACCATTTCGCGGACGCATAAAGGCCAGCGTATTTCCTTTAGGAGCATACACGGGATTTCCGGAATTTTCTTTTCCAATGACCGTACGAACTTCGCCGCCACTGCTATCAACGGCAGCGATGGTGGAATGCCAGGCATTGCCGAACCAAACATCGGGAAATTTTTGAAAAACAATTGACTGGCCGTCCGGTGACCAGGTAAGAGGAGATCCGGATCCCTGATCGGTGTTAAGGCTCCAGGATCCTTTAGTCAGCCGTTTGGGAGTACCACCGTTCGCCGAGACAATCCAAAGATGCCAGGGCTGAACAGCCGCGCGGGTTGTATAATTATTGTCGGTGACACGGAAAACATCTTCATGCTGTTTAATTTCTTTGGGATTGGGGACAGTATCCTGAGTCACATAGGCGATTTTATTGTCGTCGGGACTCCATGAATACTCGTTGATGCCGGTTTTCGATTTGGTGATTCGAACCGGGTCACCACCCTTCATCGACATGATAAAAATTTGTGATTTCTTTGTCTCGGGATCTTTGGATAAAAAAGCCAAATGGCTTCCATCCGATGACCAGCGAGGTTGAGAAATTCCTTCACGATCAAAAGTGATACTTCGGGAGGACCCGCTTGCCACATCTACCAGATCAATTTCCTGCTTGCTCTTGTCTTTCTTCCAGTCCGGGCGGGATGTGATGATGGCTATTTTGTTTCCGTCAGGAGAGATGCGGAGACTTGAAATACGGACCATTTTCCGTAGGTCGGAAAGCTGAAAGGGTTGCGGTTTTGTTTGGGCAAGACTGATTTTCGCAGAAAATACACAAAGGATAAGGAATGCGATACGGCTAAGTGACTTCATAGAGTAGCAATAATTTATAATTGTTCGACAGCAACAACGTAGTTTAAAATTCGGAATAATTATAGTCGTGCGGGTATTATTTTAAAAATAATACGATATAATAATAAAATTGAATCTTTTTAGAACAAAATGAAGCTTTTTGAGTAAGAACGGTCGAGTATTTATGAAGAGAGTAAATGAGAAAGGAAGAATGCCCGGTTTTGTCTCAATTTTTGGACATTAATTATATCAGTTCAACTATTTAAATAGTCAGATATACAAAGCCGAGGACGGTTACCCGGGAAAAGCTTATATTTAAAGCTTTAAATCTTGTTTTCAGTTACGTTCGTGATACTTATCAATAAGATTGAACATGTTCAAATAAGCTTCTTCGCAAAAGATACCCGAAGCAAAGATTTCCTTTTTCCCGTTGGTGAATGTTAGATGTGTACAGCCTGACAATTTAAAATGTCGCTCTGATCCTTTGAGTTGAAAACCTTTATAGTTTCCGGATGTGTGATATTCAACAAATTTAAGATCGCCACTTCTCACTTTTGAATTCATGGTCGTTTATTTTTTAACCTAAGATGATATTAATCGAAAGAAGGTAAGCTGCCTAAAATTGGTATTGGTTAATGATTTGACTCATTTTTTTGTAGGGTTAAAACCTACAGACTATTTTAAATAGTAGTAAAAAAATACCAGGCTTATCTTTGGTCTCGATACAACTATTTACAAAGATTAGTTGTCAGGATTTTGTCTAGCAATTATTATAGAATCATTATTCTATTGACTCTCTCTCAATGAATAATTATGGCTTCACACCTGACCGGTGTGGAGCTTTATTTTTATGCATTTTAAGTTTACCTACTGCCGCCCTATTTGAGTTTATCGATACAACGGCAAAACTTAGTATTAAGTAGGCCGTGAGCGTTACCGAATCGTAAAGTTTTTTAGGAGGAGCGGATGGTTAATTGATACGGCCTGAAAATTGGTCCGAAAATTACTTTGTAGAAGTAATTGGTAATCCCTTATATTTGGACTCTCGAAATTTGAAGCAATCAAAATTGCCCGAGTGGCGGAATTGGTAGACGCGTTGGACTTAAAATCCAATGGGAGGCTAACCCCCCGTGCCGGTTCGAGTCCGGCCTCGGGTACCATAATCCCTGTAAGTCATTGGCCTACAGGGATTTATATTTTGTGGTACAAACATTGGTACAAACATTATTTTAGCAAAGTGGGGGTCCTCCTTCATTTTGTCACTTTTTTGTTACCAAATGCCAATCAGATAT
>DATFLI010000083.1:0-2825 GCA_035267805.1 Balneolaceae bacterium
GAGAAAGAAATTCAATTCCTAAAATAATCCTATCCACTCAACCTGATCCGCATATTTACGAAGCCTCGGAAGACGATATTGCCATGATTTTGTACACTTCCGGTACCACGGGTAAGTCAAAAGGAGCCATGATATCGTGGAGACAGATCCATTGGAATTCGGTAAATACGACCATCGGATTGGAGCTCACCCGGAATGACAGTTCATTTGTGAATACCCCTTTTTACCATACCGGCGGATGGCATGTGCTGCTCACCCCATTGCTGCATTTGGGCGGTAAATTAATTTTCCAGTCCGAATTTGATGCAGCCGCGTGCAATCGTCTGATCGAAGAAGAGGATGTAAGTATACTTTTTGGAATTCCCACGATGCTGCGAATGATGATGGAGCAGGATAACTTTGGCGATGCCGACTTCAGCAGTCTGCGTTTTGCGATTTGCGGCGGAGAATCCTGTCCGATTCCGGTTATAAAGCGTTACCAAGAGAAAGGTGTACCTATTCGTCAGGGTTACGGGCTCACGGAAGCCGGACCCAATTGTTATTCACTTCCGGCAGAGGATGCTATCCGTAAAAAAGGATCCGTAGGATTTCCGAATTTTCATATCGGGGCCAAAATTGTAGATGATGACAATAAAGAAGTAGGGCGGGGTGCGGTAGGGGAACTGCTTATGAAAGGGCCGCATGTTTTTGCCGGTTACTGGAAAAATCCCGAAGCCACCGAAGAGGCGTTAGACGATGGCTGGGTCCATACGGGGGATCTCTTCCGCTGCGATGAGGACGGTTACTACTATATGGTTGGCCGTAAAAAGGAAATGTATATCAGCGGAGGCGAAAATGTATATCCCGTGCAGGTTGAAAAAGTGATATATAAGCATCCGGCAGTGTCTCAAGTAGCGGTGATCGGGGTTCCGGATCCCAAATGGGGCGAGACGGGTTGCGCTTTTGTAGTGCTGGGCAAAAATGAGTCGTTAACTATTGAGGAATTGAGGGCGTATTGCCGTGAGCATCTTGGCGGCTTTCAATGTCCCGGACATATTATTTTTAGGGATGATCTACCGGTTGGGGATTCCAATAAAATTCAAAAACGCGATCTGGAAGCCGAATTCAAACGCATGTATCATGAATAAAATTAACCATCTTGCCGGTATAAAATCGCAGTTCGTGGATATCGAGCGGTTGCGTATGCATGTGCTGACTGCCGGAAATTCCACCAATCCGTCAATCCTGTTCTTGCACGGCAACACGTCGAGTTCTACCATCTGGGAGGAATTTATGCTGGATCTTTCCGGGGATTATTTTTGCGTGGCTCCCGACCTACGTGGATTCGGAGAAACAGATGACAGCAAAATTATTGATGCTACCAAAGGCACTGAAAATTGGTCGGACGATCTTGCCGCACTGGCCCGGGTAATGCAGTTGCCTCCCTTTCACTTGGTCGGTCACTCATTGGGCGGTTTTGTTTGCTGGGGAATAATAGCCAAACATGCTTCCATGCTACGAACCGCAACGCTTATTGCCCCGGGACCGCCGATGGGATTTGGTGGCCTCCACGGGAAAGAGGGCAAACCTAATAACGAAGATTTTTCAGGATCGGGCGGAGGAATTGTTGTTAAAGAGTTTGCCGATCGTATCGAAGCAAGGGATCGATCGGTTGATCATCCTTTTTATTCTCCGCGTAATGCCATGAACCGCTTATTTTGGAAGGAAGGCTTCAAGGCCCGCCGGGAAGAAGATTTTTTGACAGCTATGCTGAATATCCATTTCGGGGATAAAAAATACCCCGGGGATTGGGTTTCATCCAACTATTGGCCCGGCGTAGCACCCGGTAAATTCGGACCGGTCAATGCAATGTCACCGAAATACAATCAAAACGTGTTTAAGGAATTATTGGCCGTCGATCAGAAACCGCCGTTGCTCTGGATACAGGGCACAGACGACCATATTATTTCGGATCAATCCTATTCGGATCCGGGTTTCCAGGGGAAGTTGAACTTGCGGGAAAAATGGCCGGGTGAGGATGTATTTCCTCCACAGCCTTTGTTTTCTCAGGTCGAATATGTTTTGGAGCAATATGCATTTAAAAGAGGAGAAATCCGCAAAAAAATGATTACCGATTGCGGACATACGCCATTTATTGAAAAGCCAAAGATTACAAAACAGGCAATCTTAGGTCATTTGGAAAGGTGATTCTAAAATTTTTTCCGGTAGTGTTTGAAATTTTTAAAAACTTTGATATTTATGAAAAACAAATAGTGAATTTATCAACTTCAATATAAACCGTAAAACGGGATCATTATGAAAATAAGGGTAACTATCGTAATGCTCGGCTTTTTGCTGTTATCGGCAGCCGGAGCATGGGCACAAAACACAGGCACTATCGAAGGAACCGTTACGGATCAGGAAACCGGTGAGGTGATGCCGGCCGTTAACGTATCTTTGATAGGCACTACGAAAGGATCAGCTACAGGCGAATCGGGAACGTACAGGATTACCGGAATAAAACCCGGAAAATACCGGGTAAAAGCAAGCTACATTGGGTATGCCCCGTATGAAAGCGAGCAGATAACAATTTCTGCGGGGGAAACAAAAACACTGGATATCCATCTGGAAGAGAAGGTTTGGCAGGGGAATGAAATTGTAGTATCGGGATCCAAACAGCCGGAGAAGCTATTGGAATCCCCAACCACCATAGAGCGGGTTTCGGAAGACGAGTTGCAGAATACCGGCGGGCCTACATTTTTATCCTCGATTTCTAATTTGAAAGGAGTCACATTTACCAACGCCGGTATTAATACACAACTTATCTCGGCGCGTGGATTCAACAG
>DATFLI010000084.1:0-3635 GCA_035267805.1 Balneolaceae bacterium
GAATTCTTCTTGCCCATCCATTCAATTCCTAATTCTTAATTCAAAATTCATTTGTAACCTTTCTCGGATTCATCAGTGTACCATAGTGAACTTAAGAAATAAAAAAACACACCGGCATTGGATTCAGCTTCTGATAACGCATTAATGCTAAAAGTGAAGGATGGTGACCTGGACAAACTGGGACTGCTTTTTGAGCGATATCATCGCCGTCTCTATCACTTTTTTTACCGGTTGACATACCGCCGGGATATTAGTGAGGACTTGGTGCAAGGTGTTTTTGAGCGCATTCTGAAATATCGAAGTACTTATAGAGATAACGGTTCTTTCGCAACATGGATTTTTCAGATTGCCCGTAATCTTCAGATTGACCACTATCGCGAGCATAAAAAAGAAGAACATACGAATCATTTTACCGACTGGGAACAACTGGAAAGCAAAAATTTTGAATCAGAGCAAGAGCTACAAGAAAATAAAGAACTAAAGCTGCTTCATCAGGCGCTTGATGAGCTGGATGATACGAAGAAGCAAACGCTGGTACTAAGCCGATTCCAGGGATTTAAATACAGAGAAATTGCTGACATCATGGATTGCTCCGAAAGTGCCGTGAAAGTTCGAATTTTTAGGGCAATTCGTGAATTGGAAACACATATTAATGAACTAAAACGCGACCGACTATGATTGACGAACAATATATCGATCTGGTTACTGCTTACCTGGATGGATCTATTACACGGGAGCAGCGAGTACAGCTGAATAAACTTATTGATGAAGGTAACGTCGACATTCTGGATATCAAACAAATGGAGCGTCTTTACAACCAACTTGGTAAGTTGCCGGATAGCGAACCCACCAATCAGCTGCGTGAGAACTTTTATGAGATGCTGAATGCTGAAAAGGAACAGCAAATATCAAAAATTGTCAGAAAAGTTGTTTCCCGAATAATAGAATTTTTCACCCTGAAAAGGGTACAATTTCTGGGAGGCGCAGCAGCTATTTTCCTTGTGGGCTTGCTGGCCGGCAATCTTCTGACCCCTTTCCGGGATTATCGTAAGCAGATGAATCATCTTAACAGTCAGGTTTCGCAGATGCGTAAGGTGATGATGCTGAATCTGCTTGATGCCAGCTCTCCATCTGAGCGACTCAAAGCCGTAAATATCGGTACCGAAATAGCCTCTGCCGATGATCGGGTCATTGAAGCCCTTTTGACAACATTGAATAACGATCCGAATGTAAATGTTCGGCTGGCAAGTATTGAAGCGCTGGTCAAACATGCCAACAATCCCAAAGTACGTCAGGGATTGGTAGAAGCTATCTCTAAGCAAAAATCTCCGCAGATTCAGGTTGCCTTGGCCGATGCGATGGAGGCTTTGCAGGAAACAAGGTCAATAGACGATCTGGAGAAACTGCTTCGGCAAAAACAGTTGGATTCTAATGTACGCGACAAAGTGCAACATACTATTGCGGCTTTAAAAAGCTAAAACTATCACTCCAATAAATATTAAAACAGGATTTTTTATGAAGCCATACAACGAATCGAATCATACCCACTCCGTCCTGTTAAATATGGACATTCCTCATGTTTGGCGATCCAAGGCGATGAATTTTTCTTACTTTTTCCTATGTCTTGTTTTGGGTCTATTACTGCAAGCGAAGACATCAAAAGCACAATCCTTCACTCGTACAATTACTAAAAAGACGGCATTCTCAAACAAATCGAATCCGAATAACAAATTTATCGTCAAAAATATTAATGGATCGGTATCGATCGAGGCTTATGACGGGAATACGATTCAGATGACGGTCAACGAAAAAATTTGGGGCAGTTCAGATAAAATTGAAAAAGCCAAAAAAGAACTCAGTTATAAGCTGGAACGCGATGGCAACCTAATCTTAGCCTACCCTGATGCCCCATTTATCACCATAACGCGGGATGGCGATGATATTGATTTTTGCATGCATCGCAATAATGATGAGCCCGATTACCGATTTACGGATGACGTGACGATTCGCGTGCCCCGGGGCATTTTAGTCGATGGGTCTACCATCAACAAAGGGAAAGTTACGATAGTTGGCAGTTTTAAAAAGGTAGAAGCCGGCAACGTCAATGGAACATTGGAATTGCATCACATGACTTCAGAAACGCATGCATCCACGGTAAATGGAGATATCGACATTCATTACGACCGGGCTCCTGCCCGTGATTCCGATTATCATACCGTCAATGGTACTATCAGTCTGCATATGCCTGATAACCTCTCGGCAGATGTCTATTTCCAAAGCATGCACGGCGACCTATACACCGATTTTAACAACATTAAACGATTAAAACCGGAGATCCACAAGGAATCTGATGATGGTACTTCGGGAGTTTCTTACCGGGTTGATAAAACGACGCCTATTCGCATCGGTGACGGGGGACCCAAATTACGGTTCAAAGTATTGAACGGTGACGTTTACATCCGCAAACAATCATGAATTTCAACTTTAAATCAAGCGTAAAACAATGAAAGTACTCAAATACCTATTACCAATTATCATCACAACCATACTCGTACCGCTTCAATCAAAAGCGCAGGATCAGTTGGCCGTACCACTAAGCAACCCCGGTAAGCCGGGGAAACTCAAAGTCGGCATTGTCCGCGGTTCCATTAAAGTTCATGGCTATGACGGTAAACAGGTACTGATATCATACAATAGCTCCGAAGATGAAAAACAGGAAGTAACAAAAGACGGACTCCATAAAATATCCAACAACTCTGTGGGGTTTGACGTCAGTGAGGACCACAATGAAGTGGAAGTCGATGGCGCCTCTCCGATGAAGGATATCAGTTTCGATATCTCCGTGCCTAAAAATTTTGACCTCCACCTGTCAACCGTAAATGGCGGTGAACTGGTCGTTGAAGATGTAACCGGCGAAATGGATCTCAGTAATGTAAACGGGGAAATCACACTTAACAATGTAGGCGGTTCGGCTTTGGTCAATACCGTTAATGGGGATATTAAAGCCACATTTACCAGCGTGACGCCGGACAAACCGATGGCATTCAGTAACCTCAATGGGGATATCGATGTTACTTTCCCGGCCAACACAGCAATGAATACAAAAATGAAATCGGAATGGGGTGACGTTTATACTGACTTCGATATGAGTATCAAACGAACGGATACCGAAAAAGAACATTCCTCCGAAGATGGGACCTATAAAGTGTCGGTCAACAAGTGGATTTACGGTACCATCAACGGCGGAGGACCGGAATACCTCTTCAAAAGTATGCGGGGCGATATTTATATCCGCAAAAAATAAAATACTGTAATGAATCTCTAACCAAATCGTCTACTTATCTCTGCAATTAAAGAACTTCAATAAGGTATCCTGAAATGGACATTGTATCAGACCACCAAACCCATGACATCCTGGATTTATTTCAGGACCTGCTGCCTATAACCAGTTAATAGTTTTAAGAAACCAAAGCAACAGATGCCAGCACGACATCGACAAAGCTTTCAATAAACTTGCTGCCAATTGACTAGTAGCTAAAATTTTTAACCAAAGTTAGATCACAAATGCCGCCATTTAAAATCAAATCCTTACTGGTCATAGTGGTTCTGGTGATGGGTAGCTTTTCAAAGTTGGC
>DATFLI010000085.1:0-18468 GCA_035267805.1 Balneolaceae bacterium
CTACGGCTGCATTCCCGGTAATGGTAATATTAGAAGCTACCGGAGGCGTGTTTGAAGCCCCTGATGTAAATTTCCAACGGAAGGGGGCATTCCCTACTCCGTCGGTATTTGAAACGGTGCCCGAATCTACGGTGACGGTATAGGTTGTTCCATCAGTAAAATCTTTGTGCGGGATGTGCAACGTAGAATCACTGAGTGTGGGCTCGCCCAACTGAACGGTATTGTTCCCGTCACTAATGGTAATGCCACGTAAATTATCCAAACTGACAGACTGATCAAATGTGACCGCTAATACTGAATCCACCGCAACGGCTGTAGCTGAAGAATCGGGCTGCACGTTATATGCCCGGGGGGCGGGTTTGGCAGATGTAAAACTAAACGTTGTATCGGTGTTATAAACGCTGCCAGCTGTTTTAACCACTGAATCCGGTATGGTTACTGTATAGAGCGCGTTGCTTTTAAAGGAATCATGAGAAATGTGCAGAGTGGAATCAACCAATGACGTTGAAACACCCGAGAGAGCCCCGTTAGCTGAAGTAATAGTAATACCGCTGGTCGATACTACTGACACAGATTTCCCCCACGTAATGGTTATCGTGGAGTCAACAGCAATACCTGTTGAGCCACCCAGTGGTTTTATGCTAGTTACTGTAACAGGTGAGCTATTATTTTTATAAATTTTGGCAACAGGTTCCCGAAATTTATTCTGACCGGTAATTAATAAATCAAGGTCCCCGTCTCCATCGTAGTCGCACCACTCACTGCTTCCATAAAAAGCCCCCATTAATTCAGCATCTGCACTCATATCTTCAGTAAAAGAACTTCCTGAGTTTTTATACAATTTTGTAATCTTACCAAAGCTGGCAGATCCGGTAATCACCAGATCCAATTTGCCGTCTCCATTATAATCGCCCCAGGAACTGCTGCCTTCTAAGACTCCCGGCAGATTAGCTTCAGCTTCCATATCTTCGGTGAAGGTTCCACCGGCATTCGTATACAGTTTCGTGATCTTTCCATTTCTGGTATGGCCGGTAATCACCAAATCCAGGTCCCCATCCCCGTCATAATCACCCCAGGAGCTACTGCTATAATTTGCACCTTTTAAGTTAATACCCGCTTCTGTATCTTCCGTAAGTGAACCGTCCGCATTCTTGAATAGTTTCGTGATGTTGTTACCATTGTTATCCTGACCGGTAATTACCAGATCTGGATCTCCATCCCCTTCATAATCCCCCCACGCGCTGCTACTTTCATACACTCCCGTCAAATTAGCATCCACTTCAATATCTTCGTTAAACGACCCACCTGAATTTCGGTAGAGTTTCGTGACGTTGGTACCTGTATTGTCTTGTCCGGTAATCAGCAGATCTAAATTGCCATCGCCGTCGTAGTCCCCCCAAGCGCTGCTCCCTTTATGTACACCCGTAAAATCCTGGCCGCTTACTTTCACGAAACTTCCACCTGTATTTCGATACAATATAGTAACTGGATCTGATGAATTGCTATCGCCAGTAATCAACAAATCCAGATCGCCATCCCCGTCGTAATCGACCCACTCGCTACTTCCAAAATCAACACCCTTCAAGTTAGCTTCCGCTTCCGTATCTTCGGTAAACGAATCGCCTGCATTTCGATAAAGTTTCGTTACGTTATTTCCCTTATCGTCCTGCCCGGTGATCACCAAATCCGGCTTACCATCTCCATTATAGTCGCCCCAATCGCTGCTGCTAAACTTAACCCCTGTGAAGCTGGCGCCCATTATCTCGGTAAAACTGCCGCCCTTATCTGGCGATAAAATTTGTAAGGCATCTGCTGTGGTATCGACTGAGCCATCAGAAGTGCGTTCTACCCGGATGCGATATGGCCCTGGAATTATGGTATTGGCATCGGGCAGGGTAAAGCGCAGTTTTCCTCCTTGTAGTTGATCAACCTTACCAGCCGAGATGGCACGGCCCCCGCCGGCTGGAATTAAACTTACTACAAAATTTGACGCAGGGGGTATCAAGCCGGCTCCGTAAATAACCGACTCACTCCCGGGGAGACCAAAGTGTTGTTCCAGGGTTGTTAACTTTAAATCTCTGACGGGGAAATGACGTTTCAAACTTCGTAAATATGGTACCCCATTATTAATATTTGGGTTTATTCCCCAAGTATCAACAAAATCAAAATTTGAATAAGAAGACTGGGTTTTCAGTTCGGATGAGCTCAAGGCTTTAGCATTAGCTGCATCCTTTGCACTGTTATCCGCTAACATGGAAATATCGTAATACACATTTTTTGTATTAACGGTTGCACCATTATCAAGGCCCCCGACCGACCCACCATACCCGGCATCTGAGTTTGTAATATGACCGGTATTGACCACATTCTCGATCAGATTTCCGGTACCCTGCACAAACCCCACATTACCGCCTGTAAGATTGGCACCATTTACCTGTACATCGGCAAACACATTTTTAATCGTTCCGGTATTTAAAATACCCGTTACTCCTCCATTGAAGATAGAATTATCAGCATCTCCGGAAATGCGCCCTGCTATATAAACATTTTCAATGAGGCCTGTGTTACCTGCAGCAACAGAACCGATGGTGTATTGGGCATGATGAGCAATGTCAATATCTGTAATTGCTAAATTACGAATAATGCCTGAAGCCGAAATAAAACCAAATAATCCAGTATTGTCTTCACTGTTATAGATCTTCAAACTGTCTATTCCATATCCGTTACCATCAAAGGTTCCCGAAAATTGATCGTTCAACGTACTCAGAGGCTTAAATCCTATACCATTGTTGTAAGCTTTATCATAGGTTGGGCTGGCATCAATATCTGCCATCATTTCAAAGTGACTATCCAGACTCAGGCGTACATTTTCCAGCTGTTCCAATGTCGCAATCTGGTAAGGATCGCTTTCGGTTCCCGTTCCGCCGGCAAAAGCATCTTCGGGTAATACGGCGTGGTAACTGCTGTACAGGGTATCACCGACGGAAGATGAGGCATCGGAGAGCTGAATGTCCACCCCGATATATTTACCGCCATCCGACTTGGTGGGGGTATAGGTTGCCGCTGTTGCCCCCTGTATTGGTGTGGCATTCGTACCGGTGGCATCATCGGCTCTCATCCATTGATAGATTGTTCCTTTCTCTTCGTCATTCTCAAGATCATTAAAGGTATAGGAGGCGCTGAGTTTTTTGCCAATTTTGAAATTCCCGGAAATCGTAATATCCGTGGCATAGGGAGCCTGGTTAAATATTTTCAAAAAGGGATACCCGCTTCGAATATATTCGTTTTCCCCCCAAGGCCCTGAATTACCAAAATCCCACAAATAATAGGAATCGTTTTTTTTCATTTCATCCGTGGTCAAGCCGGTATAACGTTCCGTGCCGGGACCAGGTTGTCCTGTGGTTTGGGTATCCCAGTAGTTAGTAAGCAGCTCACTCGGCCCGTCGGTTTTGTTGCCTAAGAATCCACCTACATCAGAGCTTCCGGTTACGGCGCCGATGGCGTAATTATATTTAATTCCACCCCCGCGCACTTCTCCAATAAAACCTCCTACCTGGGTGCCCCCGTGTACATCAGCTGCAGAAAAGTTATTTTCTACGGAACCGTCATTAACAATGGCGATCAGGCCTCCTACGTAAGGAGTGTTGTCTCCCGATCGGACCTGCCCCGTGATAAAGCATTCTGAAACGTCACTATTGCTATATCCCACCAAACCGCCGACGGTATATTGTGGCGCATTGGAATTTATATCAACGTTAGTCAGCCCTACATTTTTTATCTCAGAATTATTGGTTGTATTTCCAAATACTGCCGCATTGTCAATATCATTATGGATAATGAGACTGTCGATTACATAGCCCTGCCCATCATAGGTGCCTGCAAAGTTGGCAATGGGGACAAAGCCTGTTCCATTATTCCAATTGCGGGTCGCTGATGCCTCAATATCATTGATTTGGATAAAATGTTTGGAATTGAATTTGTCATCATTGATAGCTTGCAGCTGGTCAATATTGGCTACTTTGTAGGGATGTGCTTCCGTTCCATCCCCCCCGGCAAAGGGTGATGGAGCAAATACGGGTCCCTGGTAGGGTGTGGATGCGGGAATGCCCTCGTGATGCCCATCAGTGGGCCCAACCTTTACGCTTATGTATTTCTTTAAATCGGAATCCCTGAGTTGATAACTTGCGGAAGTAGCTCCTGCAATGACGGTGGCATTGGACCCGGAGGCATCATCGGCCCGGTACCATGTAAAAGCGGTGCCGGTTTCGGAATCATTCTCGGGATCGCTGTAATTGTAGCTTGCGGTGAGCGTAGCTCCTGACTCCAGATTACCCTTTATCGTTACGTCAGCGGCGACTGGAATGGAATTGCAGGCCGTTTGCTGTACTTCCGGGCTTTGAGCCGTCCAGTTGGAGGTGGCACCCGACAATGCAAAACTATTTAAGGTCCCTGCATGATTATGGCCGGATTGGTCGGTGAGTGTTGTTTGCCCGCTGTTGTTTCCGCCGGATAAAGCAGAGCTGTTATTGGCGGTATAATAGGCCACCAGCCCGGCATCGTCTCCTGGAAGCTGACACGCCTGGTATGCGCTAATTTCCTGCGGAGCCAATGTTCGATTAAAAACACGCACTTCATCAATTTGACCTTTGAACATCTCAAATTTACTTCCGGACCGTACGGAACTTCCGATTACAAAATCGAGTGTTTTAGCCAATGTATTCGTTACAAGTGGTACAGCCCCTTTTTTGACCCCGTTAACATAAATATAGGTTGAGTCTTTACCCAAATTAAATACTACATGCTGCCAGGTATTAGCGCTGATTCCGGCATCAATATCCAGGTAAGCTGCACCATTGAAAATTCCGGCCTTACCGGTTGTTGGATTGACGTGAAGACTAAATCGTGTGGAGTCGTCCCTCATGGAGGCAATGCCGGCATTGGCATTAAAATCTGTGGGCTTTATCCACATAGAAATAGCTCCCTCATCAAAATTAAAGGATCCGTCATTGCTTACCACCACCCGGTCATCCACCCCATCGAAGGTTAGTGCCCCGGCCGAGCGAATCTGAAAATGTTTCACACGGCCATACGCCGTATCCACTGCATTTATGGCATAAGCCCGCACATAATAGGTAGTGTCGCGCAACAATCCAGATAACGATATACCATAGGAACCGATCCCGCTGCCCCTGGCATCTTTGGTTGCCATGCTTTCGCCGAGGGCGGGAGTATCGTCATAGGTGGCATATACTATTCCCCGTTCGGTTACGGAAGCCACACCTTTGCTGGTCACCTCGCCTCCCAGCGTAACCGAAGGAAGACCTGAAAGGTCAACAGGAGCAGTGGTTACGGACAAAGGCAGGGTTACCCCTCCTTCATAGGCCCCCATATTGATGGTACCTTCCTGGATGCGTGCCGCGCCGGTTAAATCGGTTTTTGACAGGCCCAGCCCGGTGGTGTCGGCGGGGCCCGCATTCAGAGCAGGGCTAATCGAATAAAGTCGCAACCCATCGTCGGAGGTCCCTGGCACGCCGTCATCTCCGGCAGGGCTGGATACGTCGACAAACTTCGGATCATCGTCGATATTATTTCCACCGTCCGTGCCCAATGCGCTATTCCAACCAGAGCCGCTACCGCCTGAACCTTGCATTAGAGAATAACTGATGTCAGGCGTGACATTTGAATTCCAGATATTGGCACCGTTTATAATAGCCTGATTGCCATAGAAGATGCTTGCCCCGATTTCCGGACTGCTTGTGCCGTTGAAACCGACTGGGCCAACTGTGTTTCTGATCGCACCACCAAATGATGCATCGTTATTTATAAAGGTACTGCTTCTGATTACAGGGCTGCTCGTGCCCCTACGGGCATCATTGAAGAGTGCTCCACCTTCTACGGCACTATTTCCAGCGAAGATACTTCCCGTGATCAACGGGCTGCTTGTCCCGCCAGATCCGGAACTAAAGATCGCTCCCCCATTTCTGTCAGTCTTGTTGCCAACGAAGATACTATTTCTGATTACAGGACTGCTCAAGCCGCCGGATTGACTGCGATTATAGATACCTCCACCTTGCTGGGCACTATTGCCGGTAAAGGTGCTGCTAATAATAAGTGTCTTACTTATGCCACTATAACCATCGTTGTATATAGCCCCTCCATTTGCATCCGCTCTATTACCTTTAAAATAGATACTCACCAGGGTTGGACTGCATGTATGGCCATTGACACCATTACAGTATAACCCCCCGCCCCAATTTTCGGGAATACTGCCATTGGCCTGCCCACCACTCACGGTCAGCCCGTTCAGGACCGTAGCTCGGGTAATGTTTCCATCTACGGTACCATCCAGATATAGCACATGATAACTATTGCTTCCACTGATGTCAGAAGCATCGAGAGTAACACCTGCGGTTTTGGTGTCATTATTATCAATATCACCGGAAAGAATTGTTGCATGGGCATGAAAGTTACGCACGTCTAATTTTAAATCGTTAAGGGACAATGTTTCGCTCCCGGCATATCCACCATAAATCTTCAGGCCGTCCTGGGCCCCGGTGATGGTGAAGCTGGTGTCTCTGACTGTACCGGGGGTGTAGACTCCACCGGCCATGACAATAACATCATAGCCAGTGGCTTCAGCGAGGGCTTGCTGGAGGCTGGAATAGGCATCGGTCCAGGAAGTGCCGTCGTTGGCGCCATTCGTACCGACATTGACGTATATGAGCTTGCGCGTTGGGGTATTGGTTGTAAAACTTTCAACACCGCCATAACTGGTATCAACTGAATTAATAGCGTATGCCTGTACATGATATTGGGTACCGGGAGAAAGCCCGGGAATGGATTTACTAAACGTTCCAGTACCCGTTCCATTCGCTTTTTTGATCACACTCGATTCTCCGATTGTTGGCGTCTGATCAGCTGATGAATAAACAACGCCCCATTCTGTAACGGTTACCCCTCCGGCATCAGTTACATTCCCACCCATGGTGGCCGTTTCGATATCGTATGTATCGACAGATGCTGTCTTTACGGAGGGGGCCGATATAGGTCCATTATAGTATATGCCAGTTGTAAAGTTACCGGAATTATCGCCAGTAATGAGTACATCAAGATCGCCATCGCCATCAAAATCCCCCCAAGTACTACTGCCATAACTAACAGGCGGTAAATTAATACCGGAATCATCAAAAGTTCCATCCCCTTTATTCTTATACAGGTAGGTTTGATCTCCTGCAGAGGTAGTGCCTGTAATAAATAAATCCGAATTGCCATCACCATTATAATCGACCCAGTTTAAAGAACCGGATGACAGCCCCTGCTGCCCGGAATCAATATAACTAAAGGTACCATCCCCGTTATTTTTATATAACCGTGTTTGATATTCCACTATATCTCCAACAAAGGGAGCAGTGATTGTGTAAACTCCGTTGTAGGCTACATCTAAATCACCATCGTTATCAAAATCCTCCCAATCCGATGAACCACTTGATAAATCAAAAAAATCATCACCAGTTACTTCCGTAAAAACGCCAGAACCATCATTATTATATAACTTTGTCGTGGCTTTATGAACACTTGATGTGCCATTAATAAATATATCTAAATCACCATCGCCGTCATAATCAACCATGTTAGATGACCCATAGTATATACCTGTAAAACTACTTGTTGTAAACTCAGTAAAGCCTCCATTCCCATCATTTTTATACAATTTTGTAATAGCATTTCTATTTCCATCAAAACCGGTAATCAACAAATCCAGATCACCATCACTATCAACGTCGCCCAGATTCAAGGAACTTTCCATTACAGCATCAATGCTGACATTTAAATCAGTAAACGTATCGTTGCCATCATTTCGGTAGATCTTTGTTAGCACCCCGTTATTGGTTCCATCAGTGCTTCCAGTTATAAGCAAATCCAAGTCCCCGTCACCATCAATATCACCCCATACCGTACTGCCATATTCTACATCAACAATATTGGCATTTACTTCACTAAACGTATTGTCGCCATTATTTCTATAAAGGTTGGTAACTGCTTGATTACTGCTATTTATTCCTGTAACAATAAAATCCAGATCACCATCATTATCGTAGTCCCCTGCGGCACTACTGGCATGGTATACCCCCTCCATATCTGAGGTTCCCGGTGTGAAAGCGCCTCCCTCTCTGGGTTCAATAACTTGAAAAATCCCTGCAGTTGTATCAGCAGCCTGAGTGGTGCTATTTTCAATACGAATCCGGTATGATCCTGGGACCAAACCGGACGGAACAGAGGTATAGAGTGCAGTTCCTTTTATGCTGTCGACAATAGCAGAAACTCTTTGTTCACCGCCCGCCGCAAGAAAAGAAACATCATTATTAGAAGCTATGGCATCGTATCCGACTCCATCAATAGTGACCCGGCTACCCGGAATGCCAGCATTTTGTTCGGTTTTGGTTATGGCAAAGGATGAAGTTACGCCTCCTTCATACGCTCTTACATAATAAGTCATACTGCCGGAAAGCCCAGTGATTTTTTCGCTAAATGTTCCCGTCCCTGTTCCATTATCATCTTTGGTATTTCCGCTTTCCCCGATTTTCGAAGAGTGGGCGGATGAGGAATATACCATTCCGCGATCGGTAACCATAGCATCGCCGTCATCAGTTACTGTTTCTCTTATGGCTGCCGAAGTTGCACTTGATGTGGATGTAGAGTTAATAGTTACCATGGGTGCTGATGCCACACTAACGGTATGCATATCCTCGCTGACATAAGCCATTAAATATCTATTTACCGCGGTTCCATTGTTGATAGCTTCGGTAAAAGTAATCGTACTTCCGGATGTTACTCGTGAAATAGCATATTCAGGACTTAGCAATACAACAAACAATAGGGTCAACCATGACCAAATGCACACATTGGACTTATAATTTTTTTTGTTATTCGCAGTCTTCTTCATCTCGAAAAATGGATTACTTTTTGTTTAGTAATAGGAGTTTTGTACTTACCCGCTAGGAGAAGTGTATAACATATATTCAGGTAGCCTTCCCTAACGCAATCTAACCCGGTAATTCCGCCGGGATTAGTCAGATCTCACTGGTAAGAAAACCGTTTCATTAAAATACCCTGCTAATGTATTTACCTTCACCCGTGCCGTCCCTAATAGCTAAAAGGCAAAACGAATAGATTACATTAATCATGGATAGTCTTAGATAGACCACTAGCTGATTCGTTCAGTAGCGAGCTGGACCTTGCGCTTCCCAATTTTATCTGGTTCGTATGTTTTAAGTTCGTTATACATTCCCGTACCTAAATACCGAGTTCTTTAACTACAGGCATAATTAACTATAATTTTTGGGTATAGGCCTTATAATTCTGTGTCAAAAACTTAGACTTTTTGTTCAAAATCCTTCATTTTAGTCTCAACTATAGAAAATCCCCGATAAACAGAGGTTACATGAGGCAGAAATATCATCTCATATTGCTATGCTTATGCATGATGGTTGGATTGAAGATGACGGCTTTCGCCCAGGAGGTGAGCCGGGCCTCTTCCTGGCAGACAAGTCCCAACGTGTTGATCAAGAGTTTCGATCAAACCAACGGATTGCCTTCAGTATCGTTATCAGATATGGTCCTGGGTGCCGATGGATATTTATACATAGCTTCATATGCCGGATTAAGCCGGTTCAACGGGTCTAAATTCGAGCTTATCACGTCTGAAAAATACTCGGCTTTAAAATCGAACAGGATTATACATCTTTATGCTGCGGCGGACAGTGCCGTATGGATTGCGGATGAAAAAGGCAGAATCAGCCGCTGGAAAACGGGGAAGTTACAGACGTTTAATACCCTGGCTGAAAAAAACAAACAACCATGGCATATTAAGACTTCTAAAACCGGCTCCGTATGGGCTGCCAATGGCCAGACGGTAAAGGTGTTCAAAAAAGGATCCGGCTTTAAAAAAATACGTCATCATTTTCCGGATTCCATCATCGACTTTGTTCCTGTCAATACAACTTCGGGGTGGGTTTTTACAAAACTCGGATTAGTTGAATTAGATGACGGAAGACGGATGCACCACGCACTTCCGGCAAATATAATGCACTCGGGAAACCGCTCAAATATAAAGTTGATGGCGCTGAAGAACAACCGGCTGGCTCTTTACGACCAAAAGGGAATTCTTGTTTATAATACAAAATCAAACGTATCGTCTTTTTATACTTTTCCTTCCACCGATCATCCGGCTCCACTCACGATACTTCCCCTGGACACAAACAGATACCTGATAAGTACCTATACCGGTTATTATGAGCTGAATTACAAAGATCCTGTTCTCCATAAAATCACCGATATAAATCCTAGCCATCCATACATTGGTTCGGCCACTTATCATCCTAACTGGAATGGCCATCGACTTTATATTACTTATAATAAGGTCATTTACGATAACCATGTGATTTATGACGCCGGGACGGGTATTCAAATCAGGCAGGCTATTCAGGATAAGGAAGGGAACCTATGGCTCAGTATGGCCGGTAAAGGATTGAAACGTATTTCTATTAGTCCCTTTCAGGTGCTAACCGATCAGAATGGCTTATCTGCTAATAACATCTATAGTATTGTTGAAGACAAACATCATGCGATCTGGGCGGGTGCTTTTGATGGGGGCGTTTACCGGATCAATAAGAATAAAATCGACTTTTGGGACGGTCCCTCGATGCCCCGCGGCAGCGAATTGGTTCGTTCCCTTTATTGCGATAAAAAAGGAAGGATATTTGCCGGACTCTGGCAGTTTGGATTACGGATTTTGGATCGCCACAAATGGAAAGTCTTCCACACAGGAGCCTCTGTCCCTACAAACTTTGATACCTTCGAAGCTTATTTTGAAGACCATAAAAACACTTTTTGGTTGGGAGCCGCAGAAGGCTTGTTCAGAAAATCCGAACATGCCGATCATTTCGTACAAACTTATGCTGAAAAAGGCGAACCTGTCAAGGGAATACGAGCTATTTCGGAAGATACCCGACACCGGCTTTGGTTTGGAACCAATGGCCATGGTCTGTACAAACAATCTCATAATCAGCTGCAACATATATCATTGGACCCCGCCTTACCCCATCTGGCCGTGCGTGATATTTTTGCCAAAAGGCCGGATACGTTATGGGTAGCTACTGAAAAGTACGGGTTAATGCGAGCCATTTTCGATAAAGATGGTAATATGCTTCATTATACGACACTTACTAAAAAAGACGGACTGCCCGATATCGGGGTCCACCGGATTCTTGCGGACCCTTATGGTTATTTCTGGCTGCCTTCCAATCAAGGATTGTCTCGGGTGAGTGAAAAAAAACTGAATCGTTATCTTGACGGGGCTATCCCGCAGGTATGGATTCAAACATTTAACGAGGACGAGGGATTGCCCAACCGGGAAGCCAACGGTGGCAGTCAGTCTTGTGGTATCGTTGCATCCGACAGTACGCTATGGGTACCCACACAAAATGGTATCGTTCACTTCGATCCCAAACAGTTTCTTGGGAAAAATCCGTATAAATTTACCCATATTATTTTAAGCCGCATAAAAACCAGGGACCATACGTACGACTTATTCAATAAAGACGCTGTTACCTTACCATCTGATGAGCGTACTCTTACGATGACCTTCGGTTTATTACATCTCTCCCACCCCAAAAACCTGTCTCTTGAGTACCGGATTCCAACGCTAAACACCGGATGGAATGAATTGACGTCAAAACGCCAGTTGAATATCACGAATATGCCTCCGGGGACTCACACTATCGAAACACGCCTGGCCGGTGTACCTGAAAATTTATTTCGCGGGGCTTCATTTTCAATTACGATCCCTCCCTTTTTCTATGAACAAAGCTGGTTTTATATTCTTATGGGCCTTTTATGTTTAAGCCTGGTTGTTTTAGGTTTTGTGTCTATTCATAAAGCGGGAAAAAGAAGAGAACGTCAGCTAAATGAGAAAGTAAAAGCACGGACTTCTTCCCTTCGGAAACAGAAAGAACACACCGAACAGGCCCTGGTAACCATCCGGCAACAGGCAGAAAAACTTGAACGGCTCGATCAGGCCAAGACCGATTTTTTTATCAATATAACCCATGAACTGCGGACGCCTCTTTCTCTCATCAAGGGTCCGCTTGAGCTGTTAAAACAAGCCTCAAGTAAGCAGAGTATCGACCGCGAAGAACTTCTTCGCCTTATTGAACGCAACAGTAATAAATTGAACAACCTGGTTGACCGATTGCTTAATTTGTTAAAGTTGGAAACCGATCAGAATGCTGATGATGTGGGTAAGATCGATCTTAATGACTTTATCCGGCATTGGGTGGCTCAATATGAATCTTCTGAAGAGATGAAAGAGAAGAAAATGAGTATTCATCTACCTTCTGATCCGGTTTATGTAAGTGTATCATTACATGCCCTCGAATCAATCGTTAATAATCTGATTTCCAATGCCATAAAATATACCAACCCGGGCGATCAAATTGATATTAGCATTAGTTCATCCGATGACTACATACAACTTGAAGTAAAAGACACCGGTATTGGTATTGATCAAAAGGATTTGCAGTTTATTTTTGATCCATTCTACCGGGCTAAAAATGTTTCCGGCCTTCAGGGATCCGGCATCGGGCTGAGCATTGTCAACCGGTACATGCGAAAAATTGGCGGAGAGGTTAACGTCCGTTCTGCGTTGGGAAAAGGAACCAGCGTTTGTTTGGATTTTCCAAAAATTAAGGATGAAAATTTACCAAAGCTTTATCCATCTCCCAAAGAGGCTAATGCAAAAACTGAAAACCAATCCCGCAAGGCAGTATTAAATTCACATCAGGCCAAAACGTCGGTTCAGGAGACTGTTGATTCTAAAGTTCACCATATATTAATTATTGATGACAATGCCGATCTGAGAGCTTTTTTAACTCAACTATTAGAGGATGAGTATAAAGTTAAGGCTGTTGAGAGTGGTACCGACGCCCTCCAATACCTTTCAACGAACCAGCCAGATCTTATACTCACCGATCTTATGATGCCCGAGATTGACGGCATCAGCCTGACGAAAAAGATTCGCTCTATTCATAAAATGCAGTATGTCCCAGTGATCATACTCAGCGCCAAAAAAACGGATCAGAGTATTGCGGAGGGATTGAATGCAGGAGCGCAGGTTTACCTTACAAAACCTGTCAAAAACCAGATTCTGAGAGCCCAGATCGCATCCCTGCTTTCCAGAGAAAAAAGGCTGGCCAAAGCACAAAGAAGGGGCACAATAAAATCCAACTCCGATACGCCCCAAAACAGTTTGCTAGATCAAGTGAACACGTTGATTCTCCGGCATCTGTCCGATTCTGATCTTACTATAAAAGCAATCGCCGAAGCATTGCATATGAGCCGTTCCACCCTTTATCGGAAATGGAAGAAAGTGTCTGATATAAATCTGAATGAATATATCGTGCAAACCCGATTAAAGGAGACCATACAGCTGATTCAGGAAAAAGATTTAACCTTTGCCGAAGCATCTATGGTGTGCGGTTTTTCTGAACCGGCCTATTTTTCCAGGGTATTTAAAAAATATTATGGGAAATCACCCTCCGATTATTTTGATCAGAAGACTTTTCAGTGAACAATTAACAATAAACAGTTAACAATGATCCTGGTTCCCAAGCTCCGCTTGGTAACCCACCTCAACAGAAGCTCTGCTTCGCACAATGCGATAAAGGCGACAAATGGATTAACTAATTGCCATACCTTGTTAAAATCAACACGCCATTAGTTTGTAATTTGATATTTGTAAATTGTTATTTCCCCGAATCCCTTCGGGGCTCTTCTCAATAAAAAAAAATGAACACTAACCCTTTTTAACCAGGCTGAAAAAGGCTATCAATGCATCCACCTTGCGAGATAATCGGGTTGATACATCATTTGGGAAAATGCCATAAAGAAAAATAAGTAGTTTATTTAAAACCAAGACTTTTTGAGGAAGCCCTATTTAAGTTTAATTGATGATTTAAAAGCAAAAGTCGTCGGAGTCCCCCTTTGAAGGGGGTTTGGGGGATGACAATAACGTTAATAACATCAAATGACCTTATTTATTTAAGTCAATTTTATTTGATTTTGGATTTTTTCACAGCCTGTCGAGCCTGTCCCGAATACTTTCGGGGAGGGTATTTTAATAAAGACTTTGCCTTCAACTCAACACTTGGCCTTTTGTTAGTTGATTAATCTTTATTTATCAAATTGTACGAATTTTATGGAAGCTTTATTATGAATGTACAACTGGGTTCTTAATTTAAGATTTTAACCGCTTAACGCGTTTTAGTATTCTTTGTTCACAGCTCTCAGCCTTCAGCTTTCAGTTCAACCATTGACGCATATTGTCATTGGACATTGTCAAATGATAACTTCCATTATCCTATTTTCCTCGCCAGCGTAAGCCCATCGGCAATCGGGACCATGCTGATTTCCACGCGCGAATCTTCATATAGCTTCTTATTTAGCTTTCGTATGGCTACGGTTTCATCATCATTGACATCATCCTGAATGACCCGCCCATGGCGCAGTACGTTATCAAAAACCATCAATCCCCCGGGACGTATGAGCTGCAGGCATTGTTCATAATAGGTATCATATCCAGTTTTATCGGCGTCGATAAAAGCGGAATCAAAGCTGGATTTGGTATCATCACTTATAAATTCCTCTACGGTTTCTGCCGCCGGGCCAATTGTCAGATTAATTTTATCTTCCACCCCGGCTTTCTCCCAATACTTCCGGGCAATTTGGGTCCATTCCTCACTGATATCAAAAGCCCATATTTTTCCATCATCCGGCAATGCCCGGGCCACCGATAACGAACTATACCCAGTGAATACCCCGATTTCAAGCGTCCGCCGGGCATTCATCAGTTTTACCAGCATGGCCATGAATTGACCCTGTTCCGGTGCAATCTGCATCTCGGCATTTTCCAGACGGGCCGTTTCTTCGCGAAGTTCTTTCAGAACATCCGGCTCATGTATCCCCGTCTCACGCAAATATTGATATAATGAATCTGTTATTTGAATGGTCTGTCTTGCCATATCTATTCCCCGGTTTATTGAAAATTCATCCTATATATAATAAAAATCGGGATAATACACATACTGTAATTTCTAAAATTATAATCAGAACCCATTGTTCTTGGGGATTTTCATTTCAAGATAAGCCACGGATTTACGCGGATTTAAGCAGATTAAGGTTTCAATTCTTGATCTCATGGATTAGCGTTTAAAAGGGCAGGTAATGGTTGAAATTCCGAACTTTTATTAGTTTCAATCCTTATTCTGGTGGGTTAGTATTTCAAAGATTTAAATCCTTAATCCGCGCCCCGGCCTCCACCCGCGGGACATTATTTGTCCCTCGAATCTTTCAGAACAAAAAACAACAAAACTGACGGAAGCATAATTACGCCCCATTCAACTTTCAATTCCCTAGTATCTATAAAAGAATAATAAGAATGCCTTAAATTTGTGTCATATCCTGGTGGATTAAAAATAAAATGTCGGCCATTAATATGGGTCGTTTCCATCCCACATTTTTTATCCTTTCGGATCTATTGTGGGTATACACCCGCTGCAATAAACAATATAGAACTGATAACAATTAATACCTTTTGTTTCCAATTCATACACAATCCAATCTATTCATGGTCAATACTTAATAGAAAAGCAATATCAAAAAAGAGAATTAAACCTCCAAATCAAGTTTCAATCTTTGTTCTGGTGGATTAGTACTTCAAAGAACTTATATTTGAATTCTACTGATTAATACCACAAATATTCTACATAGTCATCAGAAAGAGCCATTACATAATAGAAAACATGGACCATGTTTGAATTTCCAATAGAATATCAATCAAATTCTTTGTGAATAGCAAAACTTTATTTTTTTGGGAATGAGCCCACTTTTGTATCATACTGTTCCCTCAATAGTTTAAATTTTACCAACGTAAATTACTGACTCGTTTCAATAAATACCCCATAGCATCTATTTGTTTGCTACTAATACAAGTATGGGCTTTTCATTTTAATAAATCAAATATTTTTTAGTCAATAGACTTATACTATTCAGATTTTAAACAAACCTTCCAGGTCTTCGAAGACCTGGAAGGTTTATCTCTTCGTTCAGGGAACGTTTAGCTCATGGCATTCCCTTTTATTATAGAAATGAATTTCAAATCGCACTTCTTAAATAGTCAAACTTTATTATTATGAAATACAAAACATTAGGCAACAGCGATCTTAACGTATCAGCTATCGGTCTAGGCTGTATGGGCATGTCGGAATTTTACGGTGAGCGTGATGACGAAGAATCCATAGCCACTATACACCGGGCGCTTGATCTCGGCATTAACTTCCTGGATACGGCTGATATGTACGGTGTGGGTGATAATGAAGAACTGGTGGGTAAAGCCATCAAAGACCGCCGGGATGAAGTAATACTGGCTACCAAATTCGGAAATGTCCGGGGAGACGATGGCAGTTTCCTGGGCGTTAACGGCAAACCGGAATATGTTAAAGAGGCCTGCGATGCCAGCCTCAAACGCCTGGGGGTCGATACTATCGACTTGTATTATCAGCACCGGGTGGATCAGGACACGCCCATTGAAGAAACCGTCGGAGCTATGTCCGAACTCGTTGACGAAGGCAAGGTGCGTTACCTGGGGCTTTCTGAAGCCTCCCCTGAAAACATTCGCCGGGCTAATAAGGTACACCCCATCACGGCCTTGCAAACCGAATATTCACTTTGGAGCCGGGATGTGGAAGGTAAAATTTTGCCCACCTGTGAGGACCTGGGCATCAGTTTTGTGGCGTACAGCCCACTGGGTCGTGGTTTCCTGACGGGTAAATTCCAGTCGCCGGATGATTTTGATGAAGACGACTACCGGCAATATTCCCCGCGCTTCCAGGGCGAAAATTTCCAGAAAAACCTGGATCTGGTCAATCATATTGAAGAATTGGCTGATGAGAAAGGGTGCACCCCAGCTCAATTAGCCCTGGCCTGGTTGTTGGCGCGGGAAGATTATATCGTCCCCATTCCCGGCACCAAGCACCGTAAATACGTAGAGCAAAATGCTAAAGCCGTGGATATAGAATTGACGGATGAAGAGTTGAAAAAAATTGATGAAATTGCTCCCAAAGGAGTCGCAGCGGGTATGCGTTACCCGGAGCAGAGTATGAAGTCTATAGATTGGTAGAGGGCTTTAAAAAACTGGGGATTTTGTTCAAAGTCAAAGCTCGAATTTGGCCAAAAGCATAGTTTGGTAAAGTGATCTTGGTAATTTTTTAAAACGAGAACCTTTCCAGGGTCTGGAAACCCTGGAAAGGTTTTTTTCTAACATTAATCTGCTTTAACGGCAATTTTATAGAGCCATATCACAAACCCTATCATTGCCAGTCCGCTCAGCCATTCGGCGTAGGGCGCAAAAGATTCGGGGACAATACGCAGGGCATTGGTACTTTCCTGGATGGCAAACGGAACGGCCAAAATAATTCCCAGCAACGCTTCGCCGGTAATCAGCCCGGAAGAAAAGAGCAACCCATTACGCTCACTTTTCGCAACGGCTTCTTCTACATCATGTCCGGCGGCCTCCGCTTTCCGGGTTACTTTGCGGTTGGCATAATACGCAATCATTCCTCCCACAAAAATCGGTACGGATAATTCCAGCGGCAGGTATATACCTACGGCCACGGCTAAAACGGGAGTACGAAACTCGGCTTCTTTGGCTTCCAATATTTTATCGAGAATGATGATGGCAACGGCAATTACGCCGCCGATATAAATCATATTCCACTCCAGGTTTTGGGCAAAGACCCCTTCGGCCACCGACTGCATGAGCGTAGCCTGCGGAGCCGTGAGCATTTCGGAAGCATCCATCCCGGGCCGGGGTAATATTCCGCCCATCCCGTAGGCATTAAACAACAAGCTTAATACCGGCGCTATGACGATGGCCCCGGCTACTACACCTACAATCTGCATAATCTGCTGTTTATAAGGTGTGGCGCCTACCAGCTGTCCCGCTTTTAAATCCTGCATATTGTCGCCGGCAATAGCGGCCGCACAGGCCACTACCCCACCGATCAGGATGGCCGCGGCGGCAGCGGCTTCGGCTTGTTCTGCATTTACGCTTAACTCCAGTTGAGAACCAAGCAGTGCGAGCAAAATTAATGCGGATGCCAAGATCGTGGCGATCGTCACACCAGAAATCGGGTGATTGGATGACCCCACCAACCCCGCCATATATCCGGCTACCGAGGCAAACAAGAATCCGGCAAACAGGGAGAACAAAACACCAAAAAGCATAGTTGCCCAATAGAGTCCACTACTGACCGGCAGGTGCTGAACATCAATGACATTTACAAATACGATGAATAGCGGGATGCTGAGCCCTATAATACTGAATATCACATAGTTAATAGGCATATCCCGTTC
>DATFLI010000086.1:0-4208 GCA_035267805.1 Balneolaceae bacterium
ATAAACTTTATAATAACTTTTTAACTTTCATTCCTCTTTTTAACATGTATATTATGCATTAAGAGTAGCGGTATTCTCTAGCTGAAAGCAGGAAATTTTTGGTTTTCTTAAATGGGTAAGGTAAATACTAGACGACATATAGGCGGTATCCTGGTTGATCGCGATATTATCAGCGAAGATCAGCTTGATGAGGCAATGGAAATATTGCGTGAGGAGCCGGAGTCATCCAACCGTAGGCTTGGACAAATCCTATATCAGGATTTGGGGGTTGATCGTCATAAGGTAATGAGCCAGATTGCCTCGATTTATGCTTTCGACGAGGTTTTCAAAAACCGTTAATCGGTCACTGGTGAAATCATCGAGAATATAAAATCGCATATCGATGAGCTGCCCACTGAAATTATTGATGAGTTGGTTCATCAGAAGGCAGTACCGTTAAAGATGGATCAAAATTCTTTGACTGTCGCTGCTGCTGATCCTTCGGACCCGACTTTATCAAACATCATCTCCAAGTTTAATTTTAAGCAGCACCAGATTGTTTACTGCCGGTATGAGTTGGTTGAGCAAATACTTACCCAGGTTTACGAGCAAAAGAATGAGTTTCTGGATCTTCTTGAAGAAATAGAGTACGAAGAACCGGATCTGCAGGAAGAGGCCGAGGAGATAGATGAGGAAGAGATTGACGCTGAAATTAACCAGAGCATGCTCAACTCGCTGGTTGAGGGATTTCTGGTGGAGGCCGTTCGAAAAGGGGTAAGTGATATACATATTGTTCCTTGCGGGCCAACCTCGACGGATATTCGTTTTCGAATTGATGGTAAATTGCAGCTATGGCATCAACAAAATAATGTCAAGCCGGAGGCTATATCGGCGGTTGTAAAAGATAAGACCCGGAATGTGGATCGTTTTGAGCGTGACGCTTCTCAAGATGGATTTATCCAGCGATCGGTTGATGGACACAGTATCCGGTATCGTGTATCGATTATGCCGATGGTGGGAAAGCAGTTCGATCGCAAGTTCGAATCGATTGTCATTCGTGTGTTGGATGATCGGAAGGTAATCACCGATCTCAATGTACTCGGCTTGCAGGAAAAGGCCAAGGCTGATTTCGTAAAAGCTATCGAAAAACCATCCGGTATTGTCATTATAACTGGGCCAACAGGGAGTGGTAAGTCCACGACTCTGGTAGCCGCTCTCTATTATGTAATTGATCCGACGGTAAACGTACTCACTGTCGAGGAACCAGTTGAATATCTCATTGAAGGGGCACGACAGTTAAAGCTAAGCAATCATATGACGTTCGATCAGGCTATGCGCGGTATTTTACGTCATGACCCTGATATTGTGCTGGTTGGTGAGATTCGCGATCTTAAGACGGCTGAAATTGCAATTAAACTTGCAAATACGGGGCACCTTACGTTTTCGACTCTGCACACGAATGATGCACCAAGTGCTATTTCAAGGCTCTATAAAATGGGTGTTGAGCCTTTTCTGATTGCTAACGCGGTGAATTTAATTATGGCCCAGCGATTGGTTCGCACTCTATGTGACAATTGTAAAGAAACATATGAGCCTCATCCCGAGACAGCTAAGGGAATTGGATTCACAGAAGAGGAAATTGAAGAAACTACATTCTACAGAGCTGTTGGATGCGAGAAGTGCTCAAACGGATATAAAGGGCGTACAGCTATTATGGAGGCACTTTATTTTGACAAAGAAATTCGTAAAATGATTCTTGAATCCGGAGAAGATATTGATGAGGTTGCAATTAAGGAATATGCTATGAAGCAAGGGATGTTGAGTTTGCGCGGATCCGGTAGAGAACGGATTAAGAGTGGTTTAACAACAATTGAAGAAATTGTAGCAATCACAATTGAAGACTAATTATGTGGGTATAAATATAAAATCATTGACGTGTTCAATGGGGTTAGCTCAAGTTTAAATTTGGAGAATTGGTTATGGTGACTGAAAATCAAGCAGAAAAGGATGCAACACCTGAATATATCAGGCAATTTTTGAAAGAACCGCCTTTGTTGCTGAGAAACTTCCACTATGAAGATATAATGGAGTTTCTAAATCTTGGTAAAGAAGAGCGGTTTGTTCAGGATGATGTAATAATTAATGAAGCCGAATACGTTAATTCTGCTTTTTTGATTGCCAGGGGTAAAGTTTCCATTTGGAAAGATAATATACAATTGACCAGCCTTTCTAAAGGCAATTTCTTAGGCGAAACATTTCTTTTCAGCAAGAATAACCGTATGGCGAAAGTTGTTTCGGAAGGGGATACGAAGCTTTTAAAATTTGAGCGGTACGATGCCCTCAATTTCTTCCGGAAAAAACCTGAGAAGCTATTTAATATCTTTACTCGAAATATTATTGAGATCCAACAAAAGAAAATAGGCAATATGAATATGCAGCTTTTACAGTTAAAAAAGCGCCTTCTTGATGATATAAATTGGTAAATAGGGTTAAAATCTACATATTTGGGCAGTTCTTTTTTCATGTTTTTACGAATGTAGCAGGATTTTGACCATGTGAATAGTTGTTATAAAAATATTGGTAATATTAAAAAATTTTAATGTTATTGTTTTCGGACGTCACATTTACCAGTTCGTTTTTCAATAAATAGCTGATTTAAGGGTTATTTATTTTAAAAAGTTCGTAACAAACAGGGTATGGATTGTTCTTTTAATCGGATAATGTAAAATAGGAAGAAGAAAAAGTTGATCTACAGATGGAAGTAGGGGTAACTAAAAATAAAGTGAAAGAAATCATTCACCCGTTGGAAAAGCAGATCAGATCCAGTTCTAAGGGGATTGAGCGCCATCGCGAAATAGGTGCAATCATAGAGGAGCAGCCGCAGGAAGTACGCACTGAACTTCAAAAAGTAGTAGAGTCTTTTCTTGATAAGATGTTCGAAAATGAGGCTTCCGACATCGATATGGGTGGCCCGGGATGTGACAATAAAGTATGGTATCGTGTTCACGGGGATAAATCTCCCTATAAGAACAGTCCGGAATTTACGCTTACAGAGACAGATTTTTTGCTTCATAATCTGCTTATGCCGAGCCAGCGAAAGCATTTGCTGGAAAAGAGGAATCTTGATTTTTCATATTCTTTAGGCTCGGCCGATTCCGTTGCTAAAGCCAAAAGATTTCGTGCGGATATATATTTTGACTTGGAGCACCTGGCCTTGAATATGCGTAAGATCGATAATGAAATCCGCCCGTTTAAAGGCTTAAAACTGCATCCCGAAGTTGCTAAGGCACTAAGTCTTAAATATTATAAATATGGGCTTACGCTTGTGACAGGTATCACCGGGTCGGGTAAATCTTCTACACTCGATACCGTAATTGACGCAAACAATCGAACGGTTGATTCTCATATAGTAATTATTGCTTCTCCTGTTGAATTGGTACATAAGCCCCACAAATCGGTAGTACGCCATCGCGAAGTGGGTAGGGATGTAACCTCCTTTAAAGACGGAGCTATAGAAGCTCTGCGGCAGGATCCGGATATCATTGTTATTGGAGAGCTTCGTGATCCTGAAACAATCATGACTGCTCTTGAAATTACTGATTCCGGCCACAAAACTTTTGGTACTTTGCACACTAGTTCTGCGATGGAAAGTATTGAACGTATTCTTGGTGAAGTACCCGTAAATGAGCAAAACCGGGTAAGATCTCGTTTGGCTGATGTTCTGACTTGTGTTATAAGTCAGAAATTGATTCCCAGTCTTGATGGTAAACGGGTGCTCGCAAAAGAGGTATTGCTGGTAACAAGCTCGATTAAAGCCGCCATCAGAAACGATAACGTCAATGAAATCTACCAGATGTTGATGGAGGGTAGTGACAAAGGGATGAATACGATGGAACAGGATTTGAAACGACTCTACGACGAAGGAAAGATTTCTAAGGAAGAGGCAATCAATAATGCCAATAATAAGAAACGCTTGAAAGATCTTATCTCTGAAACCGAATATTAATCTTCGACGGATAAATTTTACCGGATGTTTGGAAATAAAGAATATTTAGGTCTCGCACTCCAGGACGATATCATTCGTGTGGCACGGATGCGGATTGATGGAAAAAAACTAAAGCTTGTCAAGCTGGATCGGTTTTCTTTGGTTGAAAAAATTAAAACTGATTACCAGTCTGAGGCGATGGAAGACAATGACCAGGAGGTGTCTTTCGAAGATGAGGACGCCG
>DATFLI010000087.1:0-3728 GCA_035267805.1 Balneolaceae bacterium
AGCTTTTCCTTATTCGGCCCCTCCCATTCCAGGTCTTCCCATTTGATGGTGTCCGGCACATCAGTTTTTATAGTCACCATCTCTTTGGCATGCATCGCTTCCTCAGCATATTCCTGCAGCCCCTCGCGATGGCGTTTCGATTTCATATTCGGAGCATCTTCAATAGCGGCTTCGAGCGATCCATATTTATTAATAAGTTTAGGGGCACCTTTTTTGCCAATCCCCTTTACGCCGGGAACATTATCAGAGGTATCACCCAAAATTGCCAGCACATCGATAACTTTCTCGGGATATACTCCAAAATAATCCTTGACCCCTTCACGGTCGATGATATTAAATCCACCATTTTGATTGTCAGGCTTGTACATCATGATATGATCGTGGACAAGCTGCATAAAATCCTTGTCGGGCGTTACCAGATATACCTCTACATCTTCAGCATTTGCTCGATCTGCAATTGTGCCTATAATGTCATCAGCTTCGTACCCGTGCTGCTGAACATTTTCAATTCCATAAGCATCCACCATCTCTTTAATTAATGGGATACCTATTTTCAATTCCTCGGGCTGCGGCGGCCGGTTGGCCTTATAGTCGTCATCCATCTCGTGACGGAAGGTCGGCTCGTGAGTATCCCAAGCAACTGCTATATGGGAAGGCTGGTGCTCTTCAAGCATCTTTTCAAGTGTATTGGCAAATCCGAGTATGGGACCGGTGGGAATTCCTTCCGAATTTTTTAAATGGCTACTGATAAATGCATAATGTGCACGATAGGCCAGAGCCATACCGTCGAGCAAAAAAAGGAGGCTTTTAGACATTCTTTATCTTATACTTATCTTCGATATTTTTATAATTGGCTTACGAAAGTGAAAAGGTAAAACTTTTTGTCGTCGTTTTCGAATAAGTAAGTCAAAGTCGATAATTGATTATTTTTACATGGGCTTAAAAAACGAAGCACAAACTGCATTTCAAAATACCAAATCATTTTATAAAGAATACATTTCCGGGATGACCCGGGAACGTATGGGTAAAGAGTTTTATAAAGACACCGATCGTCTGAAACAGCTCTATGAAGAAGCTATCGGTGAGGATTTGGAGAAGTCAAAAGGTAGAAAAATGCCGGGTCACATAAAATTCCTGCGTTTATTTTCTGCTTTAACGCAACGACTGAATCCAACCCGGCGACTCGTCTTCGGATTGTCAATCGTTTCATTCCTTGCATATTATCTGTTCGGATTCTTACAAATAACCAATTATGTCATTTTCTATGACCTGCTGATTCCATTTTCATTCGGGTCGATGCTTTTGCTGTTGCTGGTTGAACTGCTTGAAAAATCGGATGTTAAACGAGAAATAGATCTTGCACGTGAGATCCAATTGAGTTTACTACCCAACACCGAGCATCAACGAGAAGCTCTCGAAATCTACTCCTTCGCCAATACAGCCAAAGAGGTTGGCGGCGATTATGTGGATATCATTGAAACCGACGGGGGCACCTATATAGTTATCGCCGACGTTTCCGGCAAGGGGCTCACGGCAGCGCTTTATATGGTTAGAATGCAGGCGCTGGTCCATCTAATTATTGAGAAAAGTCAACCATCTCCAAAAGAATTATTTTTAGAACTCAATAATTATGTGAAATCGGATATTAAGGATAAAACCTTTGTGACCGCCTGTGCAGCCTATTTCCCTAAAGGAGAAGAGCATTTTACCTTTGCCCGCGCCGGACATAATGCGCCTATTTTTTACAGCAATGAGCGCGATGCTACTTTTGACCTGCGTTCGGATGGGTATGCGCTCGGTATGACCTCCTCCCAAAATCTGGAACATCATCTCCAGCAAAAGAAATTTCACTTTAAGCCGAGCGACAGTGTCCTGTTTTATACGGATGGGCTGACTGAGGCACGCAATGAGGTCGGAGAACAATATGGCGAAGACCGTCTGGATGCAATAATGAGCGTTTACGGCTCACTGCATGCAAAGACGATTATTCACAAGGTTCAATCATCGCTGGAAAACTTTATCGGTAAAGAAGAACCCGGTGACGATATTACCTTCACCTGTGTGCATCACGGGGAAACATCCGACCATAAATAACATTAAAGACACTTGCTGTGCTCCAGGTAATGAAATGAGCCTGCCCCGATTTAATCGGGAATCGGGATGATGATGTTAGGATTATAAATATACTCCTGTATGTCATCCCGGACCCGACCTTGGATCTGTTTCAGTGAACGGCTAAATGGGTACTAGCTTCAAGCACCTTTCCGGGATGTGATTAAAAGCAGGCTGCCTGCTAAAGAAGTTTTTTGGCTTCTTCTACAACGTGATCTGAAGTAAGCCCAAAACGCTCGTAGAGTTCTTCATACGGAGCTGAGGCACCAAAATGGTCAATACCAATAGCAGTGCCTTCTTCGCCGACCCATTCACTCCAACCCTGTGTGGCAGCGGCTTCAATTGATATTCTGGCCTTAACTTCTTTCGGTAAGACTTTTTGCCTGTATGCTTCATCCTGCTTGCGAAATAGCTCCCACGACGGCAAACTCACAACCCGGGCATCGATTCCCTCATCTGCAAGCTTGGATTTCGCTTCCATAGCAAATTGAACTTCAGATCCCGTACCCATCAGGATGACATCGGGCAGATCTTTATCGCTATCTGAAAGGATATAACCTCCTTTTTCTAGATTGGAAGCCGCATTAGTGGCGTCACGGGAAAATATCGGTACACTTTGACGGGTAAAAATCAGCAGCGAAGGTCCGTCGGTATACTCAAGCGCTGTTTTCCATGCCCAGGCTACCTCGTTGGCATCGGCGGGACGAAGAACCAAGACGTTAGGCATGGCCCGTAAAGATGCAAGATGCTCAATAGGCTGGTGTGTTGGTCCGTCTTCCCCCAAACCAACACTGTCATGCGTAAAGACAAAGACAGACGGAATGTGCGAAAGAGCAGCAATTCGTATAGCGGGCCGGCAATAATCCGAAAAAACTAAAAAGGACGCTCCAAAAGGAATAACGCCATCATGTAAAGCCATGCCGTTGAGAGCCGCACCCATCGCATGCTCACGAACGCCAAAGTGAAAATTACGTCCACTGTAATTGCCTGCTTCGAATGTGCCTTCACCATCCATCCAGGTTTTGGTACTTCCCGCTAAATCTGCTGACCCTCCGATCATATACGGGATCTCACGTGATAAATTCTTTAACACTTTTCCTGATGAAGCACGTGTAGCCATGCCCTTTTCATCGGCATCAAAGACAGGAAGTATTTCCTCAAAATTTTTCGGAAGCCGCCGGTTGGTTGCAGCATCAAATTTTTTGGTTAAATCGCCATATTTTTTGGTGTAAGTCTGATAAATATCTTTCCACCGGTTGTGTGCTTTGGCTCCCTCCTCTTTGGCTTTTCGAAAATGAGTTAACACATCATCCGGAATATAGAACTTCTTGTCGGGGTCCCATCCCAAGTTTTCTTTGGTCTTGCGCACCTCTTCTTCTCCAAGAGCGGCACCGTGGGCAGCCGCACTATCTTGTTTATTTGGACTCCCGTATCCAATATGAGTATGGCACAGAATGAGCGAGGGTTGATCTGCCACTGTCTGGGCTTCGGTAATTGCTTTTTCAACTTCATCACGATCATGTCCATCAATCTCAATCGTATGCCAACCATAAGCTTGAAAACGTTTGGCAACATCTTCGGTAAAAGCCAGATCCGTACTTCCTTCAATCGAAATA
>DATFLI010000088.1:0-2543 GCA_035267805.1 Balneolaceae bacterium
TTAGGCTGGCGAATCTTCACCAACTCACTACCTTTGGTATCAATGCAAACCGTGCCATTCTTAAGATTTATTAAAACCGGCTGATCTTCTGTATCCGGTGTCGGAAGGTGGGAAACGGCATGAAATTGTTTAACTAATTCATCCCGGAATCGGTGATGTTTTGCATCAAAACCGTTGATTCCAATTTCTCTTGCTGCTTTCCCCAAAAAAGACTGTAGTCCGTCTTTATTTATCTTTTTCCAGTAAGCGCCATTGAACAGATAAACGGAATCGTACTTTTTGCATATTCCCCAATCTTTATTTTCGGCCATTTCGAGAAGATGATCAATGACCAACACGGTTAGATGCTTCTGCAGTAATTTGTCATCTTCACCAATATTAAGATCGTACCGGCGGGCCAGGGAACGAAAATCGTTAACTCTGTCAATCTCCTCCAGAAGGCGGTTCAAAATTTTGCGGTGGGGAATGATCTCGACGGGATCCGTAAAATCATCACCTTCACGTATTGAGTTAAAACGCTTGGTAAGCTCTTCCTCGGATAAGGTTTGCGTATTTTTCATTTGAGTGGTTGTTTTTATTGTTTTTCCTATTTAGCGCGGTTGACCTTGCGTTGGTCAAACCATGCTTCAACTTCGTCTGTTTGGTACAGGATCTTTTTCGATTCCTGATAATAGGGCAGATCCAATTCGTCCCTATAATATTTTTGAAGCCGCGAACTTACGCCGAAAAGCTCTTCAAAATCCCCGGTGGTCAGCCAGTCCTTTCTATTCGCTTTTCGAATCAGCTTTGGAAATAATCGCTGAACAACAGCTTCAAATTTCTTTTCGAGTATTTCTTCGTATTTCTCTTTCGTTGGAACAAATATATTTTCCTGCATGGCGTTAATTCTTGGTTACATTTCGTTTAATTGAACTACTAAAATGTAACCAATATTTGCCCTAACACTATGGCGCAGAGTACCTTAAAACTACTATAAAACTACTGTAAAACTATTTATTTAGCTTTTTTATGTAATAATCGAATATTCTATCCCTCAGTGATTGATCGGATGGTTTAGAATCAATTGTGTGATAACTGTCATATTCTTTAGCCAGACTAATAACTGCAGCGGCAACCGCGGGGTTATCCTTAGTTTTCAATATGTCACGATTAAGCTCCAAAACGGCTAATAAAAAACGATAACATTCCTTATTCTTTTTTCGCTTTCCAGCCAAAAAAGACGTAATTCTGTTTTGCTGATCCTGTTTTAATTGACCCCAGGGATTAGAACTTTCATTCAGATTTTCAGTAGTAATGTTAGATTCGGTTTTTACTTTCCTTTCAATTATGGCCTTCACTCGTTTTGCTTCTTTATATTTAAAAGACCTTTTAAGCCAAAACTCAGGTGTTATATTTTCATTTATTGAAGAAACTTTCATTGCCCTATCAAGGCAAAGATCCAGTTGTGAATCAGCATAATCTAAAACTCTGGATTTCTGATATTCGGTAAGTTCGTTTATATATGATGGGTATTTCAAAAGTTCGTTATAGAGTTCTCTTACTGGCTGTTTCTTTTTATCCTCACTCATGGTTATATTATTAGTCGTTATAGATTATGGGCTCCAGTTGACCGTCGCAGGCGCTGGGGCCCTTTCTGTTTATATTCCTTCCTACATTCAAAATCCCTGTTTTAACGATTCTGAAAGGGGTTCGATGTAGGTAATGTAGATAATGTAGGTTCAACAAAACATTTATAATTTAACTAAAAGGACTTTCAACGGTCTGGTCTTTTGCCTGTAGGCCCAACCGGTCGAGATAGTTTTCCGTCGTTGTTACCGATGAATGTCGCAAAGCTTTGGACACATCGTAAATAGAATATTCCTCATTAACGAGATACATCGCCAGGGAATGCCGTGCAACGTGTGTTGATACCTGATCCGCAACACTTTCTTTTATACCGGCCTGCTTTGCTACTTCCTTAATCGCTTCATTCACCTTGGCAAGTTCGCCGCTTATACGGGTTTCAATAGTATCTTTATCCTGCTTTGGCAGCCCTTCCAGAAATGGGAACACATAGACGCCACCTTTATCTCTGTAACGGCTCAAAAACTGCTGGGCAGCCTCCGGTATCTTAATATAGACGGGCTTAACGCTTTTACTCATACGATATTCGAGACGGCCATTATTGATCTGATCCCATTTCATTTTTGCTACATCACCAAAACGTAAACCGTTGAGATAAAAAGCCAGTATGAACGCATTCTGTGCATGGTATTCGTACGAACCTTCTTTCAGGCTTAACTTTTGGATAGCCTGTATCTGCTGGTAAGTCAACTTAACTTTAGGCTTGGGCTTCTCTTTCTTCGGTGGCTTAACACCTTCGAAGGGATCGTCAAAGATTAATTTATGCTTTTCAGCTAGTTTCAGGATACGACGAACGTCGCTCCTGTTTTTGCGTATTGTTGCCCCCTTATTCCCTTTCTCATCCTGCATCCAGTCCTGGAATCCCTCAATCAATCCAGGAGTAACCTCGGTGAATTTTAACACTTCGGGATCATGGCCTT
>DATFLI010000089.1:0-3243 GCA_035267805.1 Balneolaceae bacterium
TAAAGCTTTTCGTGTATTATTGCTATGGAATGGATCCTGTGCTGACTGTCCCGCAAGGTATTCAGCGTGGTATCATCAGAGGTATTCATAGCCTGCAGTTCAAGAAGACCTGAAATAACGGCCAGATTATTTTTAACACGGTGATGGATTTCTTTTAAAAGCGTCTCCTTTTCGTTAAGCGAATCTTTGATGAATTGTTCCTTCTCTTTTCGTTCAGTCACATCGTGAATTACGGTTTGTACTGCGGGCTCTCCCTGGTAGGTAATAGGAATAGAAGAAATTTCAACATAGCGGCTTTCGCCATCCATGCGAATAATGGAATGGTCAAATTTGTCTTTTACCGTTTTTCCATTTTCTAATCTGTTCTTACGGGTTTTAATTTTTTCAATCTTTTCCGGTTCACAGAATTCATAAACAGATTTACCAATTAATTGCTTAGGGCTTTCTGCTCCATAAAGTTTAGCTCCGGCTTCATTGATAAAAATGATATTAGCATCCTGCGTCACCTGAACCGGCTGGGGATTTTTCTCCAGAAGCCTATGCCAGCGTTCTTCACTTTCAGAAAGCTGTTTATTGGCTCTTTTTTCTTGGGTGATATCATGAAAAACTCCAAAGACCCCCGTCACCTTATTTCCGACATACATGGGAAATTTTGAAACCCGGATGTCTTTTCTCTGGCCATCCTTTATCTGAACTTGAATTTCATATTCCCCGGATGTTCCGGATAAAGCCCTTGCGAAGTACTCTTTTGTACGTTTTAAATCTTTTTCTGTAATAAAATCCTCATAATTCATCTCCAGCAATTTTTCCCGGCTATACCCGGTAAATTCAACAAGCTTGGGATTAACCCCTTTAAAATTGCCTTCCCGATCGAAATAATATACGGGATCAGGATTGTGTTGAAATAAAGAACGAAATTTTTGTTCACTTTCTTCCAACTTCTGCTGGTATGTCTTGCCTTCGGTGATATCATGAATATAACAGATAACATATTGGGGATTACCGCTATTATCCTTAATCATGGCCCCGCTTACATACAACCATACCACACTCCCGGACTTGTTAGTAGCGGGTAACTCGGCTTCAAATTCTTTCAGATTGTTGTTTAAGATTCGTGTCTCAATATTATTCGCCGTGTCTTTTTTATCATCCCGAAAAATGTAGCTAAAGGGAAGTTCCATTAATTCATTTCGGGAATATCCCAGCAACTCACAAAGCCGCCCGGGTATATTTTGCCATCGTCCGTCTATACCAATCCGGCATTTCATGACATACGATGGATCTTGCCCATCTGAAGAAGCCATAAATCCTAAACGTATTTTCCTAACTATTTTTAAACCTAAATCACAAATATTGAGCTAAAAATAAGGATTTAGCTCAAAAAAGTTAAGGTAAAATACCGGTACCATTAATTGTTAGCTATTAATGAATCCAGAAAAGTGTGAAACCGATCCGTGTCGTATTCAGCCATGCCGTTCCTTTCGAGAACAATACTTCCCCGTTGGTTAATGACAAAGGTCGTTGGAACTACCTGGGATTGGAATCGATCCGGTATTGCCCCGGCGGGCATAAAGACAGGAAAAGAAAATTTCTTTCGACGAATGAATTTTCGGGCTTTTTCCGGGGATTGATCCAATGAAATCATCAGAAAAGTAATTTCGGGATTATTTTGATAATTCTCATAAAGCGATTGGATGTCAGGCATCTCTGCCACACAGGGCGGACACCAGGTTGCCCAAAAATTAATAAACACGACCTTCCCACTATATTTGTTCAAACTTGTCGGTTTACCGGTAAGCGAAACGAGCGGCATGTCTGCGGCTACAGTCGGAGGATTTTTAACGGGCTGTTCCAGATCCGGTTGAAAAATTCCCGTCCACAGAGCAAGCTGCTGCAATCTGCCAATGACTTCTACATAATAACCGGTGGTATAAAGCAGTAATGCAATACTCCCAATCACCAGGTATTCAATAATGGAGCGCCACCAGTTATTATTCTTTTTAGTGTTCCGGTCAAACATGTCAGTTATTTAAAATCAGCAATTTCATTCAGGGATTTTTTGGAGATGTCGGGTACTTTCACATCCTCGGCAGGATATCCCACAACCAAAAGCAAAAAAGGACGCTCATTATCAGGGCGATCCAGTATTTCATTCAAAAATTTCATTGGGCTAGGTGTATGCGTAAGAGAAACCAGGCCTGCATTATGAATGGCTGTTATCAGTATTCCGGTAGCAATGCCTACCGATTCTTTTACATAATAAAACGTTTCTTTATCCCCGTTTTCTTTGATGCCGTAACTTTGTGAGAAAATAGCAATCAGGTACGGGGCTTTTTCCAGAAATGGTTTTTGGGCATCCGTACCGAGAGGTGCCAGTGCTTCCAGCCATTCGTCAGGGGCCCTGTTTTCATAAAATTCCTGTTCTTCCTTTTCAGCTGCTTTACGGATTCTGTTTTTTAATTCCGGATCACTTACCACTGTAAAATGCCAGGGTTGTTTGTTTGCTCCATTAGGCGCTGTCCCAGCAGCACGCAGGCAATTTTCAACGATCTCACGCGGCACCGGACGATTGGAAAAATCCCGCACCGTACGGCGTCGTTTCATATCCCTATAAAACTGCCGGGCTCGTTGCCGCATTTCGTCAACGGGATATTCTTGATAATCGGAATGGGGAATAAATTTTGGTTCAGGCATGCTAAAGCTGATGATTTCTAATTCACTTGTAGTATAAAAAAAGTGTAGCACACCTCGGAGGTATACTACACTTTAAAATGCAGGGTGATTAAAATTTATTTATTGCTCCACGTATTGTTGCTTGTATCCGCGTCCATCCAGATTCCTCCGTCGAGTTCTATGGACTGAATATCTTTTTTCGCCTTAACAGTTACCGTTGTTTGATTCAGATTGTCTTTCCAGATTCCCGGCGTCTGATGCAAAATATCGGTGCTGCCGTCGTGATATGTTACTTTCATGTCGACCGGAGCTGGCATGCCGCCGATATTTTCGAGACTGACCGAATATCCACGGCTTGATTTTTTAACATTTTTTATAGCCAGATCGATATAGCTATTATCGAAATACCAGCTTTTCCAGAACCAATTTAGGTTCCGTCCCGATGCATCATTGAAGCTATAGAAGAAATCCCACGGTGATGGGTGTTTACCATGCCAGCGGTCCATATATGTATGCAGGCATTTTTTGAATTCCTGATCGCCCAGCAGATCCTTCATCGCAAGATAACCC
>DATFLI010000090.1:0-7584 GCA_035267805.1 Balneolaceae bacterium
CGACTCATCCGAAACGGGCAACTGCAAACCGGGATTTTTGCCTGCATTTCGGTTGAGGATTATGATGAGGAAGTGATTCTGAAGCATGAGCTGACGCGTCCTGATAAAGAAGACGACCGCACACGGCATATCCTCACCCAAGAAGCGCATGCTGAGCCGGTAATGATTACTTATAAAGATGATACAGCTACGCAAAAGCTGATCGATGAAACAATAAAACAAGAACCTCTTTTTGACTTTACGGCTCCGGATGGTGTAGAACATAAAATTTGGAGAGCCAAAAAGACGCGGCAATTTGTCGAGGCCTTTTCATCCATCCCCAACCTATATATTGCCGACGGGCACCACCGCTGCAAAAGTGCTTCGCGGGCGGCGGCCGAAAAGAAAAAAAATAATTCCAATCACTCAGGTAATGAAGAATATAATTTCTTCCCGGCAGTTGTATTTCCTATGTCGGATATGAATATTCTTGCTTACAATCGGGTGGTACATTCAATTCCCGACGATTTTTTAGTAACACTGAAGAAGAAATTTGAGCTTATACCGGATGCCGATCCTGAACCTTCCCAAAAAGGGAATATCAGCATCTATATTGATGGCCAGTGGTTTGCGATGACATTGCCACAAGACGAAAACCCCAATAGCGTAGAACAACTGGATGTTTATCGCTTGCAAGAATTTATGCTCGGCCCGCTTTTGGGTATTAAAGATCCGCGGACAAATAAAAATATTTCTTTCGTCGGTGGTATACGCGGAACTGGTGAATTGCAAGAACTCGTTGATGAAGACGAAGCCGAGATGGCGATCAGTATGTATCCCACTAGTATCAAAGAACTTGTTGAAGTATCTGATGAAGGATTGTTGATGCCTCCAAAATCAACGTGGTTCGAACCTAAGCTACGATCCGGACTACTCGTTCATACTTTCTAACACATATAACTTATAAATTTAACATTATGAATCGCGTTCACAATTTTAGTGCAGGACCGGCAGTCTTGCCGCTCGAAGTTTTAGAGAGAGCCCAAAAAGAATTAACCAACTACCAGGATAACGGCAGCTCTGTGATGGAAATTAGCCACCGCAGTGCCGCATATACCGAAATCGATCGGCAGGCAAAATCGCGGCTACGAGATCTGCTGGGACTAGGTGATGATTTTAAGATCATGTTCTTGCAAGGAGGGGCCAGTTCCCAGTTTATGATGGTGCCGTATAACTTTCTAAGTAAGGATCAAACAGCAGATTATATCGACACCGGACGTTGGTCTGACAAAGCAATTACCGAAGCCAAAATCTTTGGTAATGTACACCGCCCCTATAGCAGTAAAGATACAGGCTATGATCGCGTTCCAAAAGATTCAGAACTGGATTTCAGCGACAGTCCCGAATACGTACACATTACTTCGAACAATACCGTAGCCGGCACACAATTCCCCACTGAGCCCGAAACAAATGGTGTACCGCTCGTTTGTGATGCCTCTTCGGATTTCCTATCACGCCCGATTGACGTATCAAAATACGGTATTATTTATGCCGGAGCCCAGAAAAATGTAGGCCCGGCCGGTGTAACAATCGTTATTGTTCGCAAAGATTTCCTGGAAAAGGCAAATACGGAAAATGTGCCGACGATCCTACAGTATCAGACTCATGCCGAGAAAATTTTTAATACGCCACCTGTATTTAATGTATACATGGTAAATCTCGTGTTGGAATGGATCGAAAATAAAGGAGGTCTGTCTTACTTCAAGAAATTTAATGAAGATAAGGCCAAGCTTGTCTATGACGAAATTGACAAGAATGATTTCTATCGCGGTGCTGTAGAAAAAGATTCCCGCTCATTGATGAATATTACATTCCGGCTTCAGTCAGAAGAACTAGAAGCTAAATTCTTGTCAGAAGCAGCCGAGCACGATCTTGTTGCCCTTAAAGGACACCGAAGCGTAGGCGGAATTCGGGCCAGCATTTATAATGCATGTCCCCGTGAAAGCGTTGAAACACTGGTCAATTTCATGCAAGATTTCCGTGATAGTAACGGCTAAATTAATTAAGTAAGCCCAAGGACAGTCAGCAGATGACTAGTCACATTGGGTACAAAAATCAGTAAGTAAACAATTCCCCAAATGGCCCCGGCAACATGAGCCTCATGGTTTATTTTGCCGCGGGCCTGTTTACTTTGATACATGCTATAAAACAAATACAGGATCCCAAATATAAACGCCGGTAGTGGAATCGGTATAAAAAAGATAGCCAGTCGTTCCATCGGAAAAAGAAAAATGAAAGCAAAGAGTACTGCACCCACCGCCCCGGATGCTCCGAGGGTAGCATAATTAGGATTATCCCGAAACTTTATCACGGATGGAATACCTGCGACAATCAGGCCGGTAAGATATAGCCCCAAAAAATAGCCACTTCCCAAAACGCGTTCCATAATGGGACCAAAAAAATAAAGCGTAAACATATTTACCAGCAAGTGAATAAAATTAGCATGCAGGAATCCCGAAGTTATCAGTTCATACCAGGTATTTTGCCGAACCGTCCGGTAGGGTCTTAAATATCCTGTCTCCATCAATGGCGGATAGACAAAAAGTGCTGCCATGGAAATGAGCACGTTTGCGGCAATCAAATAAAACGTAACCGGATAATTAAATAAATAATGTTGCATAAAATCTATTTTTGATGCGTGAAAATATACAAGCTAAAGCGGTATCGCTAATTTTTAATTATAACGTAATTAATTTTCAAACAATTGTTTGCTAACAAAGTGCTATAGTGTTTATATTTGAGCTCTTTTTGAGTGGGATAATACCTCAGAAAAGCCGAAGTAGCTCAGTTGGTAGAGCGACGCTCTCGTAAAGCGTAGGTCGTCGGTTCGAGTCCGATCTTCGGCTCATATATTTTACCTGAACATAAATAGTACTGCCGGCATCCGATCTTTTTACAAGCTCACCGAACCCCAACCTACGGATTAATATCTATCATAACTTGACTATCTTTGAGTTATGAATAAACCCGAGAAGATTGCATATCTATTCGTATATGGCACCCTGCTGCATGATGCCAACCACCCCCAGTCAAATATTTTAAAAAGATATGGCAAAGCTAAAGGGAAAGCCGTCTTCCGGGGTAAGCTGTATGATGTAGGTTCCTATCCTGCTGCCATTGCTTCGAAGGATGAAACCGACGAGGTTTTCGGTGAAGTTTATAAACTAACCAGGCCGGAATTTGTGTTTGAGAAACTGGATATTTATGAAGGATATTTCCCGGGAAAAATTGAAAAAAGCGATTACATCAGAAAGAAAGTGACTATATCCTGTTTTGAAGAAGAAACAACCTTAAAAGCGTGGACTTATCTTTATAATAAATCGGTTGATAAGCTTCCTCCTATTTCTAATGGGAAGTATCTGGATTACTTAAGATCTAAATATCCATTAGCAATAATATTATCCCTTCTTGATGGTCTGTAGTGCTTCGAGGAGAGCCTCGTATTCCTGCCTGCATTCCTGGCAACGTTTCAAGTGATCTTTCACAAGGGGCATAGCCTCCTCCGCCGATTTGCCACTCAGCTTGATCTCAACAAAAGATTCGATGCGATCATAGCATTCATCACAATCGATCTCGTCTTCCCGGGTTGCAAGAATAACACCCAGCATTTTTTTGATAATATCTAGCGTAAGTTTCATTGCCCTGTTTAGATCTAAATGTCTGCTAGTTAGATGTCCTGACCTTGGTTAATCTTACGATTCTGATAATTCATTCAGCAATTTTTCAGGATCTATACCCTGAACCTCTAATTCATTTTTCAACTTTTTGCGCGCATCATACAACAGTTTATACATATTATTCCGATTCGTCCCCATCTGCTCCGCTACGATTGAAATTGGTATATTATGAATTAATATTGCCCTCATAGCCTTGCTTTGTCGTTCCGTTAATAGCTCGTCAATCATCTTTTCAATCTTTTCTACGGCCATCTTTTGTGCTGTGGCCAGTTCCGGCGATACGTCACCGGAAGCAAATGTATCCGAAAAAATTTCTTTGCCTTGCTCGTCTTCTGGTCCCCCCTTCAAATTCTCAATCGAAATATTCTGCCATCTCTTGCGGCGAAGTTCCGTCAATCCTTCCCGAACGGCAATCTTCATAGCCCAAGTCATAAACTGGCTCTCCCCACGAAAAGTAGCAATATTATCCAGGATTTTAATAAGCCCGTCCTGAGCTACATCCTCGACAAACTGTTCGAGTTCACGATCCACATACTTGTAGAGTGCCGGCTTGAGCCCCAGGACCAACAACCGGCGTAATTCTTCTACAGCCCGATCATTTGTCGGCTTAGACAGTAGCTGGACCCACTGCTCATTCGAATAAGGCGGCTCAGGCGCCTCCTCTTTCTTATTTTTAAACCAGTTGAGCATATTGCAAATAATAATTCTTTTAGAACCATATAAAAATAAACAAGCCGGACCCCGATACAAATATTAATTAACCTTTCTTCATGTTATATTCACTATCGAAAACCGAGCAAAATGCCCCCATCATGGATTTTTAAGTGTTACCAAAATATATTATAAATAAAATTTAGTATACCAATATCACTTTGCGATATCTTTGTCTATTCCTCGTTATTATTACCCTGTTCATCACCTCATGCGGTACTACAAACCGCATCAGCAAAGAAAAATCTAAAGTTAAATCGGCAGCTGCAGGACAAAAAATTGAAGAAGGAGTCGCCAGCTGGTACGGCCCTGATTTTCATGGTAAATTAACCGCCGATGGCGAGCGATATAATATGAACCGTTTCACCGCAGCCCATCGAACACTACCTTTTAACACTATCGTGGAGGTTAAAAATCTGGACAACGGGAAATCCGTCAACGTGCGCATCAACGATCGAGGGCCCTACGCCAAAAACCGCATTATCGATTTATCAAAAGCTGCAGCGAAAAAAATTGATATGCTTGGTCCGGGAACAGCTCACGTGGCGCTTATTCTGCTGGACGGCAATCTTAAAAATTCCAACACAAAGGATCTAAAAGTACCAACATATACGATTCAGTTGGCTTCTTTTCAGGATGAGGCCAAAGCATTCGAACTTTCCCGGAAACTGCGTGGATCACGGGTAGAAAGAGCCCGGCTTAATAATATGACGGTTTACCGGGTATATTTTGGTACTTATGTCAATAAACATGAGGCACTTAAAGAGCAGCACGAATTAAAAAGGCAAGGCTACACCGGTTATGTAAAACAAATCCAGAATTAAAATGCATGAGGTTATCCTGCCTCCACCTAGAATATATCTTTAAGGTCTTGCTGCTTTTTGATAGGATTCAAGATCGTGCGGAATCACCAAACGTGCTTCTTCCGAGCTTTTATTTATGAATTGTCATTTATCAGGAATGTATTTTGCCTTCTTTTTGGTTTACCAATCTATTTCATGAATTTGTATATGTACTGACAGAGGCTTTTTTAAATTGCCTCTATGTCATGCTGAACTTGTTTCTGCATCTATTGCTGTTGCTCTTGGCGCCGGCTGACATGCGGAGTAGCGCTATGTTTCGGAAAAACACAGGTAAAATATTTTTTAATTATGATATTTTTAAACAGCCATACCTAATCAGATTAACTTTCAGATGAAGAAGAAAATAATTGTCATCGGCAGCGGTTTCGGGGGACTTGCCACAGCATCAAGATTGCTATCACGCGGCCATGAGGTCGAAATTTTTGAAAAACGAGATAAACCCGGCGGGCGCGCATATGTCTATGAAATGGATGGTTTTAAATTTGATGGTGGTCCCACTGTTATTACAGCTCCCTTTCTATTCGATGAAATCTTCAATGCCGCCGGCAAAAATCGGGAAGACTACTTTAAATTAGTACCATGCAATCCTTTTTACCGGATCTTTAATTCAGCGGGAAAAAAGTTCGACTATAACGGTGATCATGATTTCGTCCTGCAGGAAATTGAGAAATGGAATCCAAATGACAGAGAGGGCTATACCAAATTTCTCAAAACGACCAAAGCCATATTCCAAAAAGGCTTCGTGGAATTAGCAGATCAACCTTTTTTGAATTTATGGGATATGATCAAGGTCATTCCGGATCTGATAAAACTGCAATCTCATAAGACGGTCTATAAATATATATCTCAATTTATCGAGAACGATTTTTTGCGTCGGGTATTTTCCTTTCACCCACTGTTGGTAGGCGGTAATCCTTTCGACACGACTTCCATCTATGCCATGATTCATTACCTCGAACGAGAATGGGGGGTTCATTATGCATTAGGGGGCACGGGAGCTATTGTGGATGCATTAGCCAATCTCATCCGAGAGCAGGGCGGCAAAATTCACCTGAATGCGGAAGTAGATGAAATATTAATTGAGGGTGGTAGAGCAACCGGTATAGTGCTTAAAGATGGGACCGAGCATCACGCGGATCAAATCGTCTCCAATGCCGATGTGGCCTTTACCTATCGGTATATGATACCTGAGAACGAACGCAGCACGTACACCAATCGCAAAATCGAGCGCACTAAGTACAGCATGTCATTGTTTGTAATTTATTTCGGCACCAAGAGACGCTACCTGGATGCCAAGCTGGAGCATCACAATATCATTTTGGGGGATCGTTATAAAGAATTGCTTTCGGATATTTTTCACAGCAAAAAGCTCGCTGACGATTTTTCACTTTATCTGCACATGCCCACAAAAACAGACCCTTCACTGGCACCGGATGGCTGCGAAGCATTTTACGTACTTTCACCGGTTCCTCACCTGGATAGTAAAACGGATTGGTCCGCTCAGGCCAAGCCTTATCGTGATGCAATCATGAATTTTCTGGAAGAAAACTATCTGCCGAATCTGCAGGAAAACATTGTCGTTGAGCACCATATCGATCCGCGCCACTTCCAACAGACCTTAAACAGTTATAAAGGGTCGGCCTTTTCTGTTGAACCTATCCTAACACAATCAGCATGGTTTCGTCCGCACAATAAATCCGAAGATGTTGAAGATCTGTTTTTTGTGGGAGCCGGAACTCATCCCGGTGCAGGCTTGCCGGGCGTTCTTTCATCTGCTAAAATTGCTGAAGATTTAATTTGCCAATAAAAAATCCCCGGCCTTTTTAAAGGCCGGGGATTAAAAATTGTGTCAAATCGAATAAGTCTGCTATTCTACTTTTTATCCAACTCTTCCTGCAAGTCATTCCAGTCAGCAAGAAATTTCTCAAGACCTCGATCAGTCAGCGGATGATGCAAGAGCTGATCAATAACTTTCAACGGCATAGTGGCTACATCGGCACCTAGACGAGCAGCTTCAAGCACATGCATAGGGTGACGAATACTGGCGGCCAGCACCTCGGTATCATAACCGTAATTGTCATAAATGGTCACGACGTCTGCTATGAGCTGCATACCATCATCCGAAATATCATCCAGACGGCCAATAAAAGGCGAAATGTATGTAGCACCGGCTTTAGCGGCTAAAAGAGCCTGAGTTGCAGAAAAACATAGCGTACAATTTGTTCGAATACCTTCGTCAGACAGCGTTTTAATTGCTTTGATACCATCTTTGATTAATGGAACTTTGACGACCA
>DATFLI010000091.1:0-16860 GCA_035267805.1 Balneolaceae bacterium
ACGCTTTGCGTCCAAACAGGAACGTCCAACGCGTAGCGTCGTAAATATGCGAGTGGTAACGATAGTATCGCTCAACGCTATTATTTTGGCTTGTGGTATTTGATTCGGTAATGTCCATCGTGTTCTAATGTACAATTCCAAAGTGAGTCGTCTCATACGTACCCACCCGGTCTTTTTGATGAAGCTTCTTGGTTTTCTCTTGTTGAAACTCTACATGATCAAAAACAAATTCCGGCAGAAAATTGAGAGCTCTGCCTGCAGATCGAAATAAAATTTTACTGCCTGCGGTAGAGTTTTTCAGTATCTCTCTCCACTCCTCGGCCAGTAGTCGTGGTTTTGAATCTGCCAGCCAATCCTGGTGATCCAGCAACACAAAATGGGAATACGTGCCCGGATTTCTTTTCAAAAATTTTAAAAGGGTAGAGGTATGCGTCGTAATTTTATGCACACTCTGACGGAGTGTATCAAAGTGACGTTCGAGCAGGTAATTCGGGCAGCAATCGGGCGTATAGGATCCGGTTACATAAACCCGCCAAAAATAATTATCGTGCAATGGCAACCGTGTAAAAACATGCTTGAGTGAAGATCGCACGAAGTGCAACAGTCCGCCCTTGTAACGATCTTCAATCATTTTTCGCTGAGTGGAGGGCACCCCCAGCATCGTCATTGTAGCCGGTTGCTGAATTAACCATTTTTGGAAGGCATTCCAGAGTTTGGGTTCAATTTCATCAAAAAAATACTCTTGCTCCGAAAGGTTTTCGGCATTTAGCAACCGAAGCATTTGGGGATATAAGCCCTTACGCATAATCCGATTGTGAATCATCAATGCAAACTTGCCCGCTGTTCCCCTGAAGTAAAAGCTGGGCTGACTCGAGTTGGGAGTGAAATAAGAGATGTTTTTATCCCAAAAAGACTGCCCCACAGGAGATAAGTGATGCCTCAAATCCTGGTTATAAATGATATTTGCTCCGGTGCTTTGACCTTCACCAAAGAAATCCCATAAAAGCGGATAACCGGCATGTGCAATAAGGGCAATTTTTAGCTCGAGCAGTGCATTTTGTGCTGGATTGGAATCCACGCAGTGAATTCTTTTAGGATGATCGAGCAGGTAATCGAGCGCATTACATCCTGCACTGGTAAGCATAACAACGTTACTGTCGGAATCCAGATTCAGCAGTTGCCGATCGATACGCGGATCCTCCCAACAGGTATTGTATACCAGGTTATTGGACACCACCGATTCAAAAATCCGGTGCTGCAGATTTTCCACTATGGATGATAACTTGTTCATGTAAGTGTTAACTTAACACATCGAACTGTATTGTGTATGAATACATCTTAAAGATTGTGTTAAGAAACGGAAGAGATACCCATTTTTAGAACTGTCTTTCGCCGTATAATTTGTATCTTTAAGATAATCCGAAATAAAGATTATTGATTATGGCTGAAGATAATAAGAAAACAGAAGAAAAGTCTGAGACGAGTACTGAAGAGCAAAAACGAGCTAAAATCAAGAATTATGAGGAACTGATTGACCGCTTGAAGAGTGAGCGCGAGGAATTACGCAATGAAATGAATAGCGAATATCGTGAAGCACGACGATATGTGCGTTCCCATCCCGAAGAAGGCGTTTTATTTGCTTTTGTAGGAGGCATCGCGCTAGGCTACCTTTTTGGCAAGATTGGCCGCCGTCATTAGGTGATTGTTGTGAGTGAATATGTCATGCTGAACCGTAAGTGCTGGCCTTGTATCAGCATTTCTTTAGCGTTATTTATTTGGCAGATCCTTAAATAAATTTAGGATGGCATAGTTTGTATAAGACTTCGGTTCGATAATTAAAATTTGAAATTAACTAAAAGTATTTACTGTGAGTACGACGACTATAAATTCTGATCATTTGGAAGATTTGTTTGAGCGTGTGGATGCGCTCAGGGGGTATCTTTGACTACGATCAACGAAAAGTAAAAATAATGGAATTGCAGGAGCAGACGCAGGATCCGAATTTTTGGAATGATCCTGACGAAGCCCGTAAGATTATGAAAAGGTTAGACCATGAGAAGAATATGGTCGGCAGTTGGGATGAGCTGGATGATCTTCGAGACAGTATTCAGGTGTACCTGCAATTTCTGGAAGAAGGTGAAGATGTAGAAGGCGAATTGCAGCAGGAAGTAAAAAGTCTGGAGAAAAAACTCGAGACCCTGGAACTCAGAAATATGCTGCGTGGCGAAGATGATCATCGTGATGCAGTTGTGACTTTCAATCCCGGCGCGGGAGGTACCGAAAGCCAGGACTGGGCCGAGATGCTGTATCGTATGTACACACGCTGGGCCGGCAAAAATGACTACGATGTTTCGGTTATAGAATATCAGCAGGGCGATGTGGCTGGGCTCAAAAGTGCGACGATCCAAATCAGCGGCGATTATGCCTACGGATATTTGAAAGCGGAAAGTGGTGTGCATCGACTTGTGCGGATTTCTCCCTTCGACAGCAATTCACGGCGACATACTTCTTTTTGTTCGGTATTTGTATCACCGCTGGTGGATGATACCATCGAAATCGATATCAACGAGAGTGAGGTCGAATTGCAGCGATTTCACTCCAGTGGCGCCGGAGGACAAAATGTGAACAAAGTTGAGACCGGCGTTCGACTGATTTGGGAAGGCAAGCTCTCCGACGGATCCAAAGAACGAGTTGTTGCAGAATGCCAGCAGGAACGCTCGCAGATGCAGAATCGTGAAAAAGCAATGATTCTGCTAAAATCAAAGATCTATGAGCTTGAAAAGCAGATTAAAGAACGGGAAAAGCAAAAGCTGGAGGATTCTAAAAGCAAGATTGAGTGGGGATCACAAATACGTTCCTACGTTTTTCACCCCTACAATATGGTGAAAGACCATCGAACAGATTTTGAAACCTCGAATACCGATGCAGTTATGGATGGTGATATAGACGATTTTATCAATGCCTATCTGCTGTCGATATCGGCTTCCGCAAAAACAGAGTAACAAAATGGTCAAGATAGGCATCACCGGGGGAATTGGGAGCGGGAAGTCGACAATTTGTGATATCTGGTCGGAACTTGGTGCCTTTATTGTCAATGCTGATGATCTTGCCAAGGAGGTGATGGTTTCCGATCCCAATGTAAAAAGGGAACTTATAGAAACCTTCGGTAAGCAAGCATTTAATGAGGACGGTTCTTTAAATCGCCCTTTTTTAGCCAATGAAGCCTTTGAGAAGGGAAGAGTTGGAGAATTAAATGCGATTGTTCATCCCAGGCTCCCGGACGCAGTCTCGCACAAAATGAAAGAGGCGGAAAGAGCAGGTTACCCTGTTTTTGTCTATGAAGCAGCACTTCTGCTGGAAAACCTTAATCCGGGTGATTTGGACTATGTTGTGTTGGTTTTAGCGAACGAGCAACGACGCCTAAAACGGGTCCAGCAGCGCGATGAGAGTACTGTTTCGGATATCGAACAGCGGATGAATAAGCAGAGAGACTTTGAGAAAGCGATTGATCATGTTGACTATGTTATCCGTAACAACGGAACACTAGAAGAATTAAAAAAGAAAGCTGAAGTTATATTCCAGAATTTTTTACCTTTCAGTGGGAATAAATGAAAATAATTTCCACTGAATGAAAAATTTTCAAAGCTAGATTACTTCAGCACAAGGGGGAACGCATGACAGATCGAAAAAACAAATTAATTACGCTGGAAGAGTATATCATCCAGGCACAAAACAGGTTCCCGGGAGCAACCGGAGAGTTGTCTCAATTGCTAAGAGACATTGGCCTGGCAGCGAAAATTATCTCACGGGAGGTTAACAAAGCCGGCATTACGAATATTCTTGGAGAGGACGGATCAACGAATGTGCACGGAGAGTCGGTAAAAAAGCTTGATCTTTTTGCAGATAAACAGCTGATCTCGGCGCTCAATCGTTCTGATATTACCTGCATGGTGATCTCTGAAGAAAATGACGGAATCGTAGAGCTGGATAACGACGGAGGGAAATATATTGTGTACCTGGATCCGTTGGATGGCTCATCCAATATTGATGTGAATGTTTCCGTTGGAAGTATTTTCTCGATTTATATGAGAGAGAATACTGATAGCAAGACGCTATCGAAGGAAGATGCTCTGCAGCCCGGGGTCAAACAGGTGGCAGCGGGTTATGTGCTTTACGGCTCAAGTACCTTGATGGCTTATACTACCGGCTTGGGCGTTTCAGTTTTTACGCTGGATCCCAGCATCGGGGAATTCATTCTTTGTGATGACGACCTGCAAATTCCCGATTTCGGTACCATTTACAGCGTCAATGAGGGCAGTTACCAATCCTGGGATTTGGGACTTAAAAAATATGTTAAATACTGCCAGGTTGAGGAACCCGAGACACAGCGTCCGTACAAAGCGCGGTATATCGGGTCTATGGTTGCGGATGTACACCGCACGCTTATTACGGGAGGGATTTTTATCTATCCGAATAGCAGTCAGTATCCCAGTGGAAAGCTGAGGCTGATGTACGAGTGTAATCCGCTTAGCTTTTTGATTGAGCAGGCCGGAGGCATGGCTATTGACGGAAATGGCCGCATACTGGAAATCAAACCGGAGGCTATTCACCAGCGGACCCCGATTTATATTGGTTCCAGGCAAAATGTGTTAAAGGTGAAAGAATTTCTGGATGAGAATGCCGAAGAAAAAGTTCAAGCGTCGTTGTCATAGCTAAATCTATTCACCTCTGCTTTTCCAATAGTCTAAGCTCAAAAGTTATGAAGCATATTAAGCGTGGATGCTTGATATAAAGAGTGCGCTAAACTTTTCTTGTTTCGAGTGTCATGACTTTTCAGTTATTGAGCAAACTAAATTTAAAATCGTGTCATCCCGAACTTGATTCGGGATCCTGTGCTCAGCCTGCTGAGAGGCGACTTACCCGCCGGCGACTGCTATCTTTATAAGGATTTCTTCCGGCCCGCCGCAACAAAATCCTTTAAAAACTGACTTTCATGCCTTCCTGTATATCATGCGATACGCAATAACCGCCGTTCGTTTCAATTACATACTTCGCCGGTTTTCCGGAAGGAAGATTTTGCTCTGAAAAGGGCTGTGCATTATGATGGATACGAACGATCTCATAATCTGCGTTTACGAAAATGATATCCAGCGGGAGGGGGGTATTAGCCATCCAGAAACTTCGCTGCTGACTGTCATCAAAAATAAACAACATGCCCTTGGATTCGCCCAAATCGCGCACATCCATCAGTCCCTCGCTGCGTTCCGACTCATCGTCGGCTACCGCTGCATCGATGGTTGAAAGGGTATCGCCCTTTACCGATAAGAAAGAAACTTTCCGTACAAATTTAAGCGATTTACTCCGGTCGTTAGAAGCCTCCTTCTTCGAATTCTTCTGGTGATGTGAGCACGCGCTCACCAGCACGGTTATGATTAGAATTAGAGCGAACTTCAAACGTCGTGTCATCTGATGATCCATTAATATTATAAGTAATTGTATATGTTCCGGGACTTAAATAAGTGCCGGATTTGTCTTTTTTGCCTTCCTTGACAAGCAAATTCCAGTTAAACGTATTAAATCCATAGCTGGCGGTGTCCGACAGTGTTTTAACGGTTTTTCCGTCCTTATCTTTTACCGAAATTGAAATCGTTTGGTCTTGCACATTCTTATCTCCAACCCAGTAAAGCCATTTCACATTCGGCTCATAAACTTTGCGATAAGGGGCACTCCGCTGACCCCAGCGGCTTGAATAGCGAACGCCATCTGTTTTAAGTGCCAGCACTGTCTGATTAAGATGATCTGCAACGGCATGCAATGGCTTAACATCCATCACATATACACTGCGTCCGTGCGTGCCAACCACTAAATCATAATCGCGGGGATGCACTACCATATCATAAGCGGGTACATTTGGTATTCCGTTAACCAAAAACCAGTGATCTCCGCCGTTGAAGCTTACATAAGTGCCGTGATCCAGGCCTGCATAAAGCAAATCGGGATCTACCGGATCCTCAACAATAACATTTGCCACACTTTCCGGCAAATTTCCTTTAATCGATTTCCAGGTCTTGCCGTAATTTGTTGTTTTATAAAGATAGGTCTTAAATTCATCATATCGGTAGCCGTTCAGCGAAGCATAAGCCGCGCCCGGATCAAAGTGGGAAGCTTCAACTTTGCTCACCCAGCGCCGTTTCGGCAGATTTTCAGATATTAGATCCCAGGTATGTCCGCCGTCTCTGGTAACCTGGATGTTCCCATCATCGGTACCTGCCCAGATTACACTGAAATCGAGTGGTGACTCGGCAATGGTTGTAACCGTGGAGTAGGGGACGTCACCATTCGGTAGATCTTTCGTCAGATCCGGGCTGATAGTCGTCCAGGTTTTGCCCTGATCCAGCGACCGATGCACATGCTGGGATCCGAAGTACAGGATGTCGGGATTAAAATGACTGATTACGATAGGCGTGTTCCAGTTGAACCGATATTTGTCTTCGCCGATGTTGGCCTTTGGGGTAATGCGCTTGGTAGAATTATCCGATCGATCAATCCGGTAATAATTTCCAAACTGAAATCCGGTGTACACAATATTACTGTTTTGGGGATTTACGACCACATGCATCCCATCGCCGCCCAAAAGGCGTTTCCAATGATTGCCGTCGTTCGGCGAACCCTGGGATGAGCCCATAAAAACGCCATTATCCTGCATGCCGCCGTAAATGTTATAGGGCTTCTCCATATCCACCGCCACATTGTAAAACTGTGCCACCGGCGCTACGTTGTGATGGATGAAGTTTTCTCCGCCATCGTGACTTTCATACAGACCGCCGTCATTTCCCAGCAATAGGTGTTGCGAATCCGACGGGTCGAGCCACATGGCGTGATGATCGACGTGTACATCCTGTTTTTCAGCCATTGCTTTCCAGGTTTTTCCGCCGTCAGTTGATTTTAGCATAGGCAAGCCCATAATATAAACGACATTGGGATCGGTCGGGGATACACGGACCTCACCAAAATAATAGCCGTAAGTAAAGAATACATGCTCCAGCTTGTAGCTGTTAATCTCTTTCCAGGTTTGTCCGCCGTTTGTGGATTTATACAATTGAGCACCTTTGACCGAGGTATTGAACAACGCCTGATTCGCATCTCCAAGATAATCTGACAAGGCTTTAGGTTCGTACTTACCTTTCTGGACATCCTCTTTAACGCTTTGAGCAGAATATTTTTTGGGGAAACCATTGCTACGCAAAAATTCATTGAGCTTCTTATCATTCAGCTTAAGAAAAGCATCCCGGCTCATTTTCAGAAAATCGGCCTGCGAAAGTTCATCCTTTTTATTCTCTTTGCGTTTTTTCGTTTTTTTCTGATTATCGACTAGTGCATACATAATATTGGGATCCTTCGGGCTTATATCGATACCGATACGTCCCACAAATTGACCATCCGGGAATCCTTTCATCGATTTATGCCAGGTTTCGCCACCGTCCGTTGATGCATAAATCGCTGAACCCGGACCTGCTTCCTTAAAATTCCAGGCCTGCCGGAACCGTTGCCAGGTTATTGCCCAAAGCTTACTGGGGTTTTGAGGATCCATAACCAAATCAATTACACCGGTACTGTCGGGAGGCGTGAGCGTCTTCTTCCATGTTTTTCCACCATCAGTCGTTTTGTAAACGCCTCTTACATCATTCATCGAATAGAGTGGCCCCATGCTGGCTACCCAGGCTATATCGGGATTGGTCGGATGAGTGACGATCCGTCCGATGTGCTGAGATCCGCGAAGTCCCATGAAATTCCATGTTTTTCCGCCGTCTGTGCTCTTGTAGACACCCGCACCGGCATAGCTTGAACGGCTGCTGTTTTTTTCACCGGTACCCACCCACAGGATATCCTTGTTTGCTTTCGAGATTGCAATATCCCCAATTGTAAGCGTGCCCCCGGCATGATCAAAAATAGGCTCCAGGGTGTTACCGCTGTTCGTAGTTTTAAATACGCCTCCGGAAGCAAATCCCACATAAAAGATACGAGGCATGTCGGGTTGCACGGCAATATCCGTAACGCGGCCACTCATCACCACAGGACCAACATTTCGCACAGGGTACTCCTTGAATATGGAATTGTCACGCATCTGGTGACGATGAGCGAAGGCTTCAGACCGTGCTTCAGAAGAAGTTGATGGGATATTAATGTTCTGGGCTTGCAGAGGAGCAATCCATAGGAAAACGCCAAATGTTATTAGGATCAGGCAACGCATAGTGTTTGTATTGAAGTTAGCCGGGATATTTTGAAAGCCTTATAATAGAAAAGCCTTAGCAAAAGTTTTATAAAAAAATATAAAAGGTAAACAACAAATGGCTATCTCAAACGTAATTATATTGTTAGTCTAAAAGTTGTTTTTTAGACGGATTAACAATATCTTAACCACCGTTAAGTGAGCGCCGAAAGGTCCTCACTTTTTTTTGTACCTGATACAAGTAAAGCCGTGCAAAATAAAGTAATAGAAAAGATTTCTGAACTTGCAGAATCGGTCCTTTCAACGACCGATTTTTTTCTTATTGATGTCGAGATTAAAGGCAGCAAGGTGCCCGAAGTCTGGGTGTCTGTTGATGCCGAGGATCGCGGAGTTAATATGGATGAATGTGCCGACATAAGCAATGAACTCAGCTTTCTCATGGATGCGCATGACCTGTTCTCAGGCGGGTATCGTATTAACGTTTCTTCACCGGGATTAAGTCGTCCGCTGGTGGATCGACGACAGTATCCCAAGAACAAGGGGCGAAAGGTGAAATGCAAGTACAAGCATGACGGTGAATACCTGAAAGTGAAAGGAACTTTGCAGGATGTTTTAGAAGACGGTATTGTAATTGAGTTGGATGATGATTCAAAAGTTTCAGTTTTATTTGACGACCTCGTAGAAACTAAAATTATTCCTTCATTTAAATAATTTTAAAGCACATAGGAGCCTGTGATGGCAAACGAAATTTCAAAACAGATTATTCAATCTTTTGCCGAAATAGCAAAAGACAAAGACATTGATAAGGATCTTTTACTATCCATATTGGAAGATGTTTTTCGGACGATGATACGTAAGAAATATGGTTCGGATGATGCCTTTGAAGTGATTTTAAATGCAGATCGAGGTGAAATTCAGATTCTCCATATTCGTGAAGTGGTTCCCGAAGAGGAATTGACGGATGACGTGCATGAAATTACGCTGGAGGATGCCAAAGAATTTGATCCCGATCTTGAGTTGTATGATGAGTTTGCCCAGGAGCTTCAGATTCAGGATTTCGGTCGTCGCGCGGTAATGATGGCTCGTCAGCAGCTAGCACAACGCATTCGTGAGATTGAGAAGGATAATATCTTTGAAGAATATTCGGATCGCGTGGGCGAAATTGTGCTTGGTGATGTTTATCAGATCCGGAACCGTGAAATCTTGGTGAATCATAACGGGGTAGAGTTGATCCTGCCCAAAAGCGAGCAAATTTATAAAGATCGGTATCATAAAGGCGACACCATCCGTGCTGTGGTAAAAGAGGTGAAGCGTTATCATGGAAATCCGTCTGTAATTATTTCCCGGACCTCTCCGTTATTTTTAGAAAGACTTTTTGAAAACGAGATTCCCGAAGTTTTTGACGGAATTATCGACCTTGCACGCATTGCACGCGAGCCCGGAGATCGTTCAAAGGTTGCCGTAATCTCGCACGATGAGCGGGTCGATCCCGTCGGTGCCTGTGTCGGAATGAAGGGTATTCGGATCCATGCTATTGTACGTGAGCTGCAAAATGAGAACATTGATGTCATCAACTACACCGATGATAAGCATGAATTTATCAAACGGGCCCTGCAGCCGGCCAAAGTTTTAAGTGTGGATTTAAGCGAAGACGGCAGTCATGCAAAGGTTCTGGTACCGGCCGATGAAGTATCGAAAGCAATTGGAAAGGGCGGGGTAAATATCCGTTTGGCATCGAAGCTAACTGATTGCGAGATAGATGTTTACCGCGAAGTTGAGGAAGAGGATGATATTGACCTCAAAGAATTCGAAATTGATTTCGGACCGGAGGTGGTCGACATGTTGCATGATATCGGTTGCGATACCGCCCGTGCGGTACTCGAACTGGATGAAGAAGAAATCGTTCGCAGAACCGATGGTAAAATCACCGAAGATGAAGCTGAACGTATCATCGATATCATCGCTTATGAATTTGAAGACGAAGAGGAGTGATTGGACTTAAATTTCCAATCATCCTGTTTTACCTTATACTATTGTAATATATTACGACGTCTGGTTAACAGATAACTTTAGAAAGCACCATTAGAATACAGTTATATGCCCAAGGATAAACCGAAACGATTATTTAAAGTTGCATCCGAGTTCAACGTATCTACTTCATCGATTGTAGATTTGTTATCGGATCAAGGCTTTGATATTGCTAATAAGCCTAATTCCAAAGTTACGCCCGAAATGTACGGGGCGTTGGAAGAGGCGTATGGTGTTGATAAAGAGAAGAGTAAGGAACACGAAAAAGCAAAAGAAGAGTACGAGAACAGGCGTAACCAGATTCGTGCAAGTCGTAATGAAAGTGTTTCTGTTGAGGACTATCTTGAACCGCTGGAAGACGACCTGCCCCTCGAACCCGAAGATGAGGAAGACATCGAAGGGTTGAAGCCTCAGGAGGATGAAGAGCAGGCAGAAGAGGTCGAAGCCGAAGAGCTGGAAACAGAAGAGGATGAAGAACAGGAGGAGGTCGAAGAAGTTGAGGATCAAGAAGCCGAAGAGCCGGAAGTCGAGGAACCCGAAGAGCAAAAAGAGATTGTAGCTGAGGCGGAAGAACCGGACGAAGAGGAGGCTGAAGAAGTTGAAGCCCAAAAGGAAGAAAAAGAGGAAGAGCCTGAAGAACCGGAAAAAGCTGAGGATGAGAAAGAAGTAGAAGCAACGGAAGAGGCCGAGGCTGAAGAAGAGGAGGATGAAGAGCAGGCAGAAGAGGTCGAAGCTGAGGCAGAAGAGGAAGAAGATGAAGAATACGACGAAGAAGAATATGATGAAGAAGAGGAATATGAGGATGAAGAAGAAATCGAAGAAGAAGGAGTCATCCGTGGTCGCGCCGGCCGCCTGAAAGGCACAAAAGTCGTCGGAAAAGTTAAGATTGACGAAAACAAACCTAAACGACGCAAGAAGCGAAAGCGTAAGAAAGATCGTCAGGAAGAGGGGGATAAAACCAAGTCGTCCAAGCGCGAAAAGAAAAAGAATAAAAAGAAGAAAAAGCGCAAACGCCGCGGAAGCCGTATTGACGAGGATGAAGTTGAACAGAAGCTGAAAGAGACGATGCGCAAGATGAAATCGTCCGAGACCGTAGGCAGCAAGCGCCAAAAACGACGTCGTCAACGTAAGGAAGAACGTGAGGAAGAGGAACTGCTTCAGGCTGAAATGGAAGAGCTTGAAGAAGATGTGATTGAGGTCACTGAATTTATCACAGTAAGTGATCTTGCAGATCTTATGGATGTAAAAGCGAACGACGTTATCACAACCTGCATGGATTTGGGGATGATGGTATCAATCAATCAGCGGCTTGATGCCAGCACGATTGAACTCGTAGCCGAAGAGTACGGTTTTGAAGTTGAATTTGTTGATGCCGATGAGGCAATTGAAGAAATTGAACTTGAAGAGGATGATCCCGAAGATCTGCAGCCCCGAGCTCCTATCATCACGGTAATGGGACATGTTGACCACGGTAAAACTTCGTTGCTCGACTATATTCGCAAGTCGAAGGTAGCAGCAGGTGAGGCCGGTGGTATTACCCAGCATGTGGGTGCCTATGAGGTGGAAATGGAAGATGGGCGTCGCATCACCTTCCTTGATACCCCGGGTCACGAGGCCTTTACAGCTATGCGTTCCCGTGGTGCCCAGGCGACTGATATTGTTATTTTGGTAGTTGCTGCTGACGATGCGGTGATGCCTCAAACAATTGAGGCCATTAATCATGCCAAGGCGGCGGGCGTTTCTATTATTGTTGCAATCAACAAGATGGACAAGCCCGGAGCAAATCCTGACAAGATTAAACAACAACTGGCCGAGCATGATGTGATTGTTGAGGAATACGGTGGAAATAACCAGGCTGCGGAAGTATCTGCCAAGACAGGCGAAGGTATTCCTGAGTTACTCGATAAGGTCCTGATTGAATCCGAACTGATGGAACTCAAGGCCAATCCCGATCGCCGTGCCGATGGGGTTGTTCTTGAAGCACGTGTTGATAAAGGAAAAGGTACTGTTGCAAACATATTAGTTCAGAATGGTACGCTGCGGGTCGGCGATTCGTTTGTGGCCGGTGCATGCTTCGGACGCGTGAGAGCCATGGAGAATGAACTTGGAAATCGCGTAGATGAAGCCGGACCGTCTGTACCGGTACAGTTAACAGGATTTGATGATATTCCGCAGGCCGGTGATAAGATTGTAGTCATTGAAGACGAGAAAAAGGCCAAGGAGATTGCTAATCAGCGGCAGCAAATTCGCCGCGAGCAAGAACTTCGTCAATCCAAACATCTTACACTCGATGATCTTTCTCGACGCCTTGCTCTCGGAGAAGTTGAAGATCTGAATATCATTATAAAAGCCGATGTTGACGGTTCCATTGAGGCACTTTCAGGGGCATTGCAGAAACTTAGCAACGAAGAAGTTTCCGTCAATATCATCCACACCGGTGCCGGCGCTATTACCGAATCTGATGTGCTGCTTGCTTCTGCATCCGAAGCTATAATCATTGGTTTTCAGGTTCGTCCTACGGCCAATGCACGACAAGTAGCGGAGCAGGAGGAAATTGATATACGGCTGTTCAGCGTGATTTACGATGCTGTTGATGAAGTGAAGGATGCCATGGAGGGGCTGCTTTCTCCTGAAATCAGTGAGAAATTCAGCGGTAATGCCGAGGTAAGAGAAATTTTTAAAGTTTCAAAGGTAGGAACGATCGCAGGATGTTATGTTACGGAAGGAAAGATTAACAGGAATCATCCGGTCCGTGTGGTTCGTGATGGTGTGGTAATCTATGATGGCGAAATTGATTCACTGAAACGTTATAAAGATGACGTTAAGGAAGTGCAGTCGGGATACGAATGCGGAATCAGTATTGTAAATTACAACGATCTGAAGATCGGTGATGTGATTGAAAATTATGAGGTGGTGGAACAGAAGCGAAAACTCGAAGATGTCAAGAGCAGCAACTCATAAGCTAGCTTTCCAGAATTATACAAAATACAGTTATGAGTATTCGTACAGAACGACTGAGTGCCGTTATTCAGCGGGATCTCGGTAAAATTATTCAAAAAAGTTATCAACAGAGTGGTTCTTTTATTACAATCACTAAGGTTGATGTTACTGATGATCTTTTGATCGCCAAAGTTTATATCAGCGTTTATGCTCCCGGTAAAGATGAGGATGCGATTTTTACACATCTCGAGGATCAAAAAGTAAGCATTCGCAAAGAACTTGCCTCTAAAATCCGCCACCAGGTCCGACGGATACCGGAATTGCATTTTATCAATGATGAGACTGCTGAATACGTCGAAAAGATGGAAAACCTATTTCAGAAGATCCGTAAAGAACGGGAACAGCGTAATAGCGATTCGGAAAAATAGGAGGCGCTTACTGTATGGCGAGAGCTATCCCGCTGGAAGAACTACCCATTTTTTCTGCTACAAATTTTCCCGATCCTTCATTTAATTTTGACGAAGGGGCGGCATTTTTGATAAATAAGCCTAAAGGATGGAGCAGTTTTCGGGTGGTTAAATTGATGCGGAAATGTCTTGACCTTCGTAAAATCGGCCATGCAGGCACACTCGATCCTATGGCTACGGGTTTACTTATTTTATGCTGTGGCAAGGGCACGAAGTCGATATCCCAGTTCCAGGAAGCGACAAAAAAATACTACGGTGAACTTGTTTTTGGATCATCGACGCCCAGCTATGATGCCGAAACCACTCCCGAAAAAAGGGCTCCCTTTAATCATCTAAGCCAGGCAAAAATCCAGCAGGTAATAAATGATCATTTTTCGGGACAGATCATTCAGATTCCTCCTATGTTTTCGGCCCTTAAACATAACGGTACTCCACTTTACAAACTGGCGCGCAAAGGAAAGGTAGTGAAGCGCAAGCCCCGGCAAATTATCATTCACGATATTAAGATTCTGGAATGTAATCTACCCCGTTTGGAGTTATACATACACTGTAGCAAGGGAACCTATATTCGTTCAATTGCCCATGATTTAGCCAAGAAGTTGCATTCAGCGGGACATCTTACCGCTTTAAAGCGCTCAGCGATTGGGGATTTTACCAGTGAGCAAGCACTCTCAGTAGATCAATTAAAAAAGATATTTTTAGAAAATGGCTGATTTGGTATTCTTGGAAAATGTAAAGCGTGATCCTAATTCTGTTGTAACAGTTGGCACGTTTGACGGTGTCCATGCCGGGCACCGGGCTATTATGGATGCAGTTGTCAGGAAAGCCCAAGAGCATGATGCGCGTAGTGTGATCGTCACATTCGATCCCCATCCGAGAGATATTATCAGCCCGGGGGATGCCGGTATAAAATTGCTGACCACTTTGCAGGAACGTGCCGAAATTTTAAATGAGCTCGGTATTGATACGATGGTTGTAATTCCCTTTGACAGGGACTTTTCACTGCTTACTTCAGAAGAATTCATTCGCGATATCATCCATCAAAAAATCGGGGTCAAAGAATTTGTTATAGGTTATGATCATCATTTTGGACGAAATCGTGAAGGGACTATTGAAACGGTAGAACGTCTGGGCAAGGAACTCGGATTTGACTCATATGTTGTATCAAAACGGGAAGTGGGAGATAAAACGGTGAGCAGTACGGCCATTCGTAATGCTATTAGTGAAGATGGGAATGTGGAGCAGGCCGCTGAATTCCTGCAGCGTCCATATCGTTTGAACGGCTTGGTCATCCATGGCGATAAAAGAGGAAAAGAAATTGGATTTCCCACGGCTAATATCAAGCCCGAACAATCAAATAAAATTATTCCCAAAGATGGAGTATACGCCGTAAAGGTTCGTATCAACGGAGATTGGTATAAGGGAATGATGAATATTGGCACGCGTCCTACTTTTGATGGGAAGGTACGCACGTTGGAAGTAAACCTGTTCGATTTCGATCATGATATTTATGGGAAAGAGGTTCAAGTTCGCTTTTTTAACCGAATTCGCGATGAGAAAAAGTTCGACGGTATTGAGGCCTTAATTGATCAATTGAAGCAAGATGAACGACAAGTCAGAGAGTTATTGAAAGGGCATTAAAATATTGCAAACTATAACATAATCGCTTATCTTTCCCAACTATTAAATTTTAGCACATTGAGTAAAGTAAATCAGAAATTATCACATGGCGATAACGAAAGAACGGAAAGAAGAACTTATTGAAAAATACGGCGGATCCGGTGAAAATACAGGGTCAACCGAAGCTCAGATCGCAATTTTTACTGAGCGTATCAATGAATTGACTGATCATCTAAAAGATCATTCACAAGATCATGCCTCTCGACGAGGTTTGTTGAAGCTGGTAGGGAAACGCAGAAAGTTATTGAATTATCTGCGTGATAATGATATCGAAGAATATCGTGAGCTTATCAGCGATTTAGGTATTCGCAAGTAAGTAGAGTAGGCACGTTTTAATTACGTGCCTTTTTTATTCATATTTGTCTGACTTGCCAACGAATATTTAGAATTCCTGTCTGGATTTAATGAGTCTGACAAATATGAACAATCCCTGCCGATCGTTATTATTTGATATAATTAAATTTGAATTGAATTAGTATTAACATGAAAGAAGAATTTAAAAGTGTAGAGTTTGCACCCGGCAAAACCCTGTCTATCGAAACGGGCCGTATAGCAAAGCAAGCCGATGGTGCGGTTGTAGTGCGGATGGGTGATACCATGGTACTTTGTACCGCAGTAAGTGCTAAAGAAGCCAAGCCGGGACAGAGTTTTTTCCCATTGACTGTTGATTTACGTGAGAGTTTTTCTGCCGGGGGTAAATTCCCGGGCGGATTTATCAAACGTGAGGGGCGACCCAATGATAAAGAGATCTTATCCAGCCGACTCATTGATCGAAGTCTGCGGCCTCTCTTCCCGGACGGATATCTATGCGAGACACAAATAATTTGCTCTGTTTTGTCTTCGGACGGCGAACATGACGGGGATGTTCTCGGCGGCGTAGGAGCTTCGGCAGCGCTCCATATTTCTGACATTCCTTTTGCAGGTCCTATTGCGGAAGTCCGGGTGGGACGCATTGATGGAAATTTTGTCATCAATCCTACCATTAGCGAAATGAAAAACAGCGACATTGATATGGTCGTTGGCGGCACGGCAGAAAGCGTACTGATGATTGAAGGGGAGATGGATGAAATCTCCGAAAAAGAGATGCTGGATGCGATCAAGGAAGGCCATGAAGCGATTAAAAAACTTTGCGCTTTCCAGGAAGAACTCCGAGAGGAATTTGGTAATCCAAAGCGGGAGTTTGAGCCGGAGCCTGTTGATGAAGAGCTCAAAAATAAAGTACACGAGCTGGCTGACGAAAAAATTCGTGAAGTCGTTAATATCGGCTTGGGCAAGGAAGAATACGGTGAGAAGCTGGATGAAGTGAAAAGTTCGGTTGTTGAAGAACTCACTGCTACCGAGGAATATGAGGAGGAAGAAGGGACGATTCAGGATATTCTCAGCAAGATCGAGAAGAACGAGCTTCGTAATATGATTCTCGAGAAGAAACGTCGTATCGATGGGCGTACACCTGAAGATATTCGCGATATCTGGACACAAGCCGGGTATCTGGCACGTACGCATGGGTCTGCTATC
>DATFLI010000092.1:0-2872 GCA_035267805.1 Balneolaceae bacterium
AACACCGAACTCAATACTTCAGCCAAATCCGCATTCAGCCGGTATTGTGTATCGAAAAAGGTCGTTAGCGGTCGATTTTTATCGTGCCATGCGAAAAGATCCTCAGTTGTTTCCGCTTTTGAGACAAAAGTAAAAATGTCCTCCTCCAAGAAATTACGCGCATGAGCATCATCCGTCAGTGCAATGGGCGGCAACTGCATGGGATCACCGACAACCACGATATGCGACTTTGCCTTTGCCACCAGTACCATCAGATACGGCAGATTTGCCATCGAAGCCTCGTCGATCACCACCGCATCAAACGCTTGTCCATCGAATAAATCCGAAGTACATACCTTGGCCAGCGTCGTAGCCACCAGCTGCATCCGCTCCAGTTCGATGCGCTCATTCACCGTGATCATGCGGTCGATTTTATCTTCCAGCGCCGCCTCGCCGCCATGCTCATCAATGCGTTCGCCCAACATGTTGATACGCTCATCCAACTCCTCGGGTACCGTTTCCCCGTACTCCATCAGATTATCGATCTCTTTCTGCAGCTTCTGATATTCGCCCAGCAGATTATTAAGATTTCCGGCCTTCTCCTTTTGCCGGCGTTCTTTTTCAGCTACCTGTTGTTCAAAAAGCACCTGCTCCAGCCGCTCACTTTCCAGCGCCATTTCTCCAAAGCGCGTTACTTCCTTTTCAAGATGCTCTTTTTCCACCGAGGTCAGCGCCTGAAGCGCGCTCAACAATCCGACATCCACCGCGCGATTCGTATTGGCCGCAAACAAAACCCGCTTCCCTTTGACCAAGTAATTGGCAATCATAAATCCCAGCGTGGAAGTCTTTCCCGTGCCTGGCGGTCCCCAAACGTACAGCACCTGATTCTGCAAACATTTTACCAGCGATTCATGCTGGGCCTCATTTCGCCGGCTGTCATCCAGCACCCGCGTATATTCATCATCAGTATGATGCTTTTTAGGATCGGGATAAAAAAGCCGCCCCATCCTTGTTCGGTCATCCTTTTGGTCGGAATCCAGCAGCTTTTGCAGCTCGGCACGAAGCTTACGCAGTACAAAATCATTTTCCCATTCTACGTGCACCTTTTGAAGCTTTTCGCCAAAATTATGCGGAAAGTGCAGCACCACTTTCTTATCATCCACCTCAACCGGATAGAGGTCAAGATCATCCTCATATCCTTCCATTTCTCCCTTGATGGTCTCGGCAAAATGCAGCGAGGTATTCTGCGATTCAAATTCATAATAAAACGTATTGGGAGGATGATGCTCGCGCCGTTTCCCTTCAAAAAGCACATCCTGGGCCGGCTTTTGGCGCACCGTCTCGATCTCGGCATTCACCGCCTCCAGCGCCCGGTTAATGAGTTTTTTTATCTTTTTGTCGGTCAAACTCTAACTACTTATTTGTTACAGATTGATGGTTTACTTCTTACTTCTAGACTGTCAATTTTAATAACCTGAAGCCAAATTAACTTCTTGCTTCTCACTTTTCACTTCTGCCTCTTCACTCATATAAATCGTCTATATCTGCATTTGCCAAATCAATAAACAACTGACTCACTTTCTCCGTGACGGCTTCAAAATAGGTTTTTCCCTTTTCCACCGTGGCTTTTCGGGGATCCCCAACGCCCGTATCCTCTGTTACTTCCGACCACTTTCGCTCGGCCCACGCCCAATTTTCATTAAGAGCTTCGATCTTAAATTTTTTAGCACTCCCATCACCAGCTTCATCCATCGGACGCACCAGATCGGGACGAAGATGCATAACCAGACTGGTCTCCATCTCATCCGCATGATCGCCGTCAGGATGATCAAAAAACTGACTCTTATCCAGCGATTGAAACCAGTTGCAAAAGCTGATGAACATATCCGGATAACGGACGCCCAACTCACGAATAATTGGCTTGAAATTATTGCCGCCGTGACTGTTCAAAATAAGCAGCTTATGGATATTCTGCCGATCCAGAACTTCAATGATGTCATTTAATACGGCCGCCTGCGTGCTCGGATGCATATTGATGTCTAATTTGATATCGGTTTGACCGGTGTTCACGCCAAAGGGAATCGTTGGCAGGACCATGATTTTTGCGCCGGCTTCCCATGCAAGCCTCCCGGCCTCCTCTGCGATGCTGGTAGCCTCAATAACATCTGTAGCATACGGCAGGTGATAGTTATGTGCTTCTGTCGCGCCCCACGGTAAAATGGTCAGTTCCACTTCCTGATCCTTAAGCGACTTCCAATTGCTTTCTGCCAGAATGTACGGTCTCATTATTAAACTATTTTAAATCTTAAAACATTTTACTCTTAAAAACCTCAAACGTGAGAGGTGAAACAAATCGCTTTCCTTCTACCGTCTCACCTCTGCCTTTTGCCTATTGATCCCACAGCTCCGCCCGAATGGTATCGGCGCTGCGCTCCGAAATTTGGTATTCCAGCTTAATCCGCCGGCGTTCGGGAATCTTCTGTTCCACCAATTTGGCACTTTGCAAGGTGTAGAGAATCAAATCCGTTTCCCGGACAAACAACGGTAGCGAACTCCCATAGGTAGCCCCGGCCACAAATGATCCGCCAAACTTGATGCTCACCTTCAGCTCGTCAATGATTTTCGGGATGGTCTTATCCTCGGCTGTTACCAACCCAATCGTATCGATGGCCGCGCGATCCACGATCGAAAGCAACGTATCCGGGTTGATACTATACACTATCGGTAGCAGGCGTCCTTTTTCGGCAAAATCGCGGAATTTATTCACCAGCTGGATCGGCACAAAAAGGGCGTCGTATTTGACCGTCTCGTTATACTGATTGGCATTCAGCACTTTGCTGCGCACTCCCACCTCTTTTCCGATGGCTTCCGAGATCATTTTTCCAAGCTCATC
>DATFLI010000093.1:0-2018 GCA_035267805.1 Balneolaceae bacterium
TGAGAAACCGTTGGTTTGGCTGCATGGTGAAGTTACAACTCCACCATTTTCTACGGAGGTGCGAATAAAAGCTTGATTTCTCCTGCGCAAACTTCAATTAGGGCAGAACCTGGAAATGCCAGATTCCCGGCCGATGCCAAGCATAGGAAATCACTGCCATGAATTAAGAATTGTAGATGCCCATAAAACTTGGCGTATTATCTACAATGTCGATGATGACGCCGTTGTAATATTGGAAGTATTTGCTAAGAAAACACAGAAGACGCCACAAAAAGTCATCGATGTATGTAAAAAAAGATTAGCATTGTATAAGCAATGACCTATGGAAGGAATAGGACTATGAATAAGCAAAAAAGAAAAAAACTGAAAGAGAAAGAATTTTGTGTTGGCTCTGCTGCTGAATTTCTGGACCTGACTATGGAAGAAGAAGCCTATATCGAAATTCGTCTGGCCGTGAGTAACATGATCAAAACGCAAAGAACCAAACGAGGCTGGACCCAGGCACAACTGGCCCGGGCTATGGGATCGAGTCAGTCGAGAATAGCGAAGCTGGAAGCTGGAGATCCAAGTACATCACTCGATTTGATGATAAAGACATTACTCAGGCTGGGTATTTCAAAAAAAGAAATCGGCAAACTACTGGAGGGGAATATAGAGCCGGCTTGATGTAGGGTACATAACGACCCTGCACATAAGGGGCGTGCTGGCCAACGTTGATTTTGTTTAAAAATGTACTACAGAAATTGATCAAATCGAAACAGGCAGCCAACGGCGAGGCACGTCCGCGTTGATGCGCTGATTAGCCAGCTGGCTTTAAATACTTTTCCATAATGTAGTTCGTAAACTTTTCTCCTCGTGTAGCTATTTCTTGTTGCTTTAGTACGGAAAATCTCATTTTAAGAAAAAAAGGTTTAGCTGTAATACTCACCTCAGCATACATTCTCGCGAGTTGAAGCTCTTCAGCTTTTTCTTCCAACCTTCGAAAAAGTGATTTACCTATACCTTGCTGTTGGAAATCTTTGTGGCAATAAAAACAATCAATGTGACCATCCGTTTCTAATTCAGCAAATCCAGTTATTATTCCATCATCTTCGGCAACAAACGTATATTTTTGCGAACATACCTTGTCCCAATCCCGAAAAAAGATGTCATCAGGTGCCCATGCTTTCACCTGCTGTTCTGAATAATCCTTAATATTTACTTGGCGAATGGTGTCATGAAAAAGCTGAGCAATTTGATCAACATCAGATATTTTAAATTTGCGTATTTTCATAGAATTTGAGTGGCTGTCTAACGACCCAGCGCATAAGGGGCGTTTTTGCACTATAATTTAGCAGACAAAATGTAAAATACGAACGGGAATGAGAAAAGGTTTGGCTGAAAACGTTCACTTAATGTGCTGGTTAGCCAAACTCTATTTAAGTTGCTTGGGCAATGGTTGACTTGTATTCCATATAGTGAGCATATCAATTCGATCGGTTTTTATCTCATAGATTAACCGGTAATTTCCATGAATGAGCTCTTGAATTTCTGGTCGACTAAATTCATGTACAATTCGGCCACTTTGTGGGTAAGATTGCAACTGCTCACATCTTTTGATGACCTCTCTTGCCCATTTCACAGCAGTAGGAATATCATCAAGAGCGATGTAGTCAGAATAATTTTCTACACGACGAAGGAAGCGATCGGTTAAAATTACTTCCATTTAGATATATGGTTTTCAATACGCTCTTTGGCTTCCTTCAAGGTATAAGTCTGTCCCTTTTCAACCTGTTGTTTGGCTTCAAGAAGATCTTCAAGTAACTCTAATCTATTAGTGAAACGTTCAAATTCTGTCACATCAATCAAAACAGCAGCACTTTTCCCATGTTGAGTTAAAACGATGGGTTGCTTTTCTTTTTTGAGACGTTTAATAAAATCGGCTGATCTTTTCCGGAACTCCGAAAGCGGTTCAATGTCTTTTGAAATAGAAATAGTATTCATAATAGTACATCTATGGTCTTTTAATATACCATAAA
>DATFLI010000094.1:0-3307 GCA_035267805.1 Balneolaceae bacterium
TAATCCGGACCCGAAAAAGCATCCCGGGTTTGCGTGTCGGGTATGCCGTTCAACCTTTCTTCGGTAGATTCCATGCTGGTTTTAGGATCTTTAACGGTACCGGAAAATGCCACCAAAACGCCATAAGGATAGCCTTGTTCTTTGAGATATTTTTTGACGGCATGATAAAACCGGACCGCGTGAAGCCTGGAACGGGTGACAATCATGGCCTTGGCTTTTCCTTTTATGGCATGTGCGGAGTATTGCACAAAATGCTGCACCATGATTTCGGTCTTCTTGCGTATAGCGTGCTCGTGCAGACTGGTAAAGGCTCTCAATAGAATCATCGCCCGTTTTTGATCGTAATTGGGATCGGTCTCGATCTTCTTGAGTAGTTTGAAATAGGTTTCGTAGGTCGTATAATTTTCCAGAACATCCAGGATGAATCCTTCTTCAATAGCCTGACGCATACTATATAAACTGAAAGGCTCGTACCCACCATCAGCCTTTTTGGTGCCGAATAATTCAAGGGTCTTGTTCTTGGGCGTGGCCGTGAACGCGAAATAACTGACGTTGTCTAATTGTCCGCGCTGACGAATAATCTGGTTAATCTTGTCTTCGGTATCGGGACCTTTTTCCTGATCGCTTTTTTCGGCTTCTTCCAGGCTGTCGACGGATAACACCTGATTCATTTGCCGTGTGCTTTCTCCGGCCTGAGATGAGTGGGCTTCGTCGATTAAAACGGCAAAGGTCGTGCCTTTAAAGGCTTTCATCTGTTCGGCTACAACCGGAAATTTTTGAAGCGTGGTGGTGATAATGCTCTTCTTGCTTTCGAGTGCCTTTCTGAGTTCGGCGGACGTATCCTCATCGCCTACGGCATGGACCACGCCCGCGGTTTGTTCGAATTGCAGGATGGTGTTGCGCAGCTGCCGGTCAAGAATACGACGATCGGTAATGACAATAATAGTTTCGAAGACATGTTCGTCCTGATCATCATGAAGGGATGATAACTGATGGGCGAGCCAGGCGATGGTATTGCTTTTCCCGCTTCCCGCGCTGTGTTGGATGAGATACCGATTTCCCGGACCTTTTGTTCGCGTATCTTTGATCAGTCGGCGAACGGTTTGTAATTGATGATATCTCGGAAAGATGAGTTTTTCTTTGATCTTTTCTTTGCCGGTATTCGGATCTTTTTCGGGTTCCTTAACGGTATGAATGTAATATTGAATGAGATTGAGTACGCTGTCGGTCGACCAGATCTTGTTCCACAGATAATCGGTCGCGTAACCGGGATCATCCGGTCGTTTGGTCGGATTGCCAGCCCCACCTTCCTTTCCTTGATTGAAGGGCAAGAAGAAGGTTTTTCCTTTTTTGAGATGCGTGGTCATAAACACTTCATTCGGATCTACCGCGAAATGTGCCAGGCAGCGTTTGAATTGAAAGATCGGTTCTTTGGGATCCCTGTCCAGTTTATATTGCTGGATCGCGTCGTCGACGGTTTGTCCGTTTAAGGGATTTTTGAGTTCCGCGGTAAAAATGGGCAAACCATTCAAAAATAAGGCTAAGTCCAGGCTTTGCGTGTTATCTTCATCGGGACTGAAATAGAGCTGCCGGATGACGGTAAAGAAGTTGGCTTCGTATTTTTTGCGCAGATCGGGATTGAAATGCGTAGGTGGACGAAAATAGGCCAAACGAAACTGACAACCGGATAACCGGATTCCTTTTCGGAAGAGCTGAAGTGTTCCTTTTCTTTCAATTCGTTTATGAATTTGATTAAAGAACTCTTTTTCTGATTCGCTTCCGTGCTGCTTTTTGAAATCCTGCCATTCTTTGGGTTGTGTGGCTTGTATGAAATCGATCAGATCTTTAGGAATAAGACAATATTCGGGATCAAAATCTTTGGATGTTCGCAGATGATACCCCTTGATGGGATTACCCGACGTATAATCCTCCGGTATATCTTCCGTTCCGGTATGACCCGCTCCAATTTGCGTAAGCGCTTCTACAATATCCGTCTCGAAATGCTGCTCCCTGACTTGTCCCTGACTCATGCCGAAACCTCCTCCCGGACATCAATCTTACCTGTTACTGCCGCTGAGATTAGAGATTGTCGGTATTCTTTGAGTTTAGAAATTAGATAATCATTCTTTTGAATAAGGAAATCCATTGATTCAGTTTTATTATCGATATATTTCACAATTTCTTTCTGTTCAGACATATTTGGAACTGGAATATGCAAACTTTTTAAATACTCTTGATTAATATTGGGTTGTCCACCACCATAAGAATGTGATATTATGATTGGTCTAGCAGAATAAATCCAATAATAGAAAAACTTATAATCTATTTTTTGAGAGTCAGAAAAAACACAACAAGCTTGATTAACTGTAGCTTTTTCCTTCATAATACCTAATCGACCTATAGTTGCACCATACATTGCAATTATCACACTATTCTTATCATAAATATCTAAACTTGAAAAATCATGAATCGCTTTTGATGATAATTTTGACTTAGTATCATAAATTTCATTCTCTCGTAGTTCAGAAGTTGTTATCCATAGAATATCCCCATCATAATATTCCAAATTGTCACTTTTAGGTGTAGTTCCACTTCCAATTTTTTTAAATGCATGACTAGCTTTCCAGACTTCCCAGTGTCCCGGTATCTCACCCAGCCATTCAATACCCGAATCCTTCATGGGAACATCCGGATGGAGACCTTTGGTCACGGCCCGGGTGATGAGCGCCTGCCGTTTTTCATTGAGCTTTTCAATAAGCTGCTCCTTCTTTTCAATCAGGGCGTCGACGGCTTCCGTTTTACGATCCAGGTAGTGGGCAATGGCTTGCTGCTCGGAAAGGGGTGGGAGAGTTGTTTCTAAATTTCCAATGAAATCCCAACTAGCCCTTGGCATGCGTGATCCATATGTTGAACTATTTACAATATTTATGAAATTATGAGAATCAATTAAATAAAATAGATATCCAGGTAAATACTTTTTTCCACGAAATACATATATATCTCCAATAGCTTTCCCACTTTGGTTAGCCAAATAAACCTTGGCTAAATAGGGTCTCAATTTACCGAATAATATATCCCCTTTATTAAATTTAGTTCCAGATGAATCATACTCTGTATCAGTAGTATTATATTTGCCGGTCCAACTTTGAATATTTTCTAAAGCAATAGAAAAATCTGAATTTTCGATTGTTTTATTAATTAGGATAGTAGAATACTTAAACTTATTAATATCCCAATCATCTGGTATTTTACCAATCCATTCGATCCCCGAATCTTTCATTTCATTTTTTGTACGGTAGCGCATGGT
>DATFLI010000095.1:0-7380 GCA_035267805.1 Balneolaceae bacterium
AACTTATTTTGCAAAACCCTCTTTTAGACGCATCAGATAACGACGAGGAATTTGAACAGTCGCTTCGCCCGTCCCGCATCAGTGAATTTATAGGGCAACGGAAAGTCATTCAAAACTTGTCGGTATTCATTAAAGCCGCCCAGAAACGCGGTGAGGCGCTTGATCACGTCATTCTTTCGGGTCCTCCGGGACTGGGAAAGACCACACTGGCTCATATCATTGCCAATGAGATGGGCGTACAGATCAAGCCGACGACCGGCCCGGTGCTCGAAAAGCCGGGCGACCTGGCAGGAATGCTTACCAACCTGGAAGAGGGGGATGTGCTTTTTATTGATGAAATCCACCGCCTGAACCCCGTTGTGGAAGAGTACCTGTATTCGGCAATGGAAGATTACCAGCTGGATATTGTAATCGATTCGGGTCCCAACGCACGCAGCATACAGATCGAGCTCAATCATTTTACCCTGGTGGGGGCCACCACCCGGAAAGGCTTGCTCACGGCCCCGCTTCGGGCCCGCTTCGGCATCGATATGCGGCTGGACTACTACGATGTGGAACTTTTGCAACGCATTGCCCTGCGAACAGCTTCAATCCTGGATATGGGAATTACCGATACCGGTGCCCATGAAATTGCACGGCGCAGTCGGGGTACGCCCCGGATCGTCAATAAGCTGCTACGCCGGACCCGCGATTTTGCCCAGGTTGAGGATATGGATACGATCACCGATGGCATCGCCGACAAGGCTTTAAACGCGTTGGATGTGGATCAAAATGGGTTTGATGAGATGGATATCCGCATACTCAAGGCCATCATCGAAAATTACGAAGGCGGCCCCGTCGGATTGGGAACCCTGGGGGTTGCGGTAGGAGAAGACAAGGGCACGATCGAAGAAGTGTATGAACCCTATCTTATTAAAGAGGGATTTCTGCAGCGCACACCAAAGGGACGTATTACCACGCAAAAAGCATTTGACTACCTGGGGATTAATCCCGATAAAAAAGAGACTGATCTATTCGATTGAGAGCATAAAAAAACCAATAAAAACTACAAGATTAAATCATTCGTTCCTATTTATAAATATATTTTTAAACTCATAAAAATTAATAATTTAGGGAACTAAAAATAGTGCATTTGCGATTATAGGCAATTCTCGTACTCTTAACTAATCACAAATGCGATGAAAACACTCATAAACAATCCCACTACAAAACTGAAGAATTTGCTGCGTAACGGAATTCTACTTATTGCAGCGATTGCAGTTTTCAATGCCTGCAAAGATGACGACAATTCGACCTCAGCAACAAATGAGCCTGGTACCATTGATGAAGTTGCACAATCAAATGACAACTTTAGTACTCTGGTTTCTGCATTGCAGGATGCCGGGCTCATTACCTCACTGCAGGGTACCGGTCCATTTACGGTATTCGCACCGACTAACGACGCTTTTGCGAATCTTCCGAATGGGCTGCTGGCAAGTTTAACCAATGAACAACTCACCGAAATCCTGAGTTACCACGTGATAAGTGCTGAGATTGCTTCCGGCGATTTACAAGCAGAGCAAACAGCCGGTGCACTTGCCGGGGGCGAATTGTTTGTAACCGTGGATGGGGGGAATGTTACTGTTAATGGAAACAGCACGGTGACGGATGCCGATATTGAGGCATCCAATGGTATTATTCATGCCGTAAACCAGGTTCTCCTGCCCGACAGGTATCAGGATATAGTCGGTATTGTTGCCAAACGATACGCTCTCCAAACTCTGGAGGATGCTGTTGTTCAAGCCGGGCTTGCCGGTACTCTTCAGCAAAATACCCAAGATGGATATACTGTTTTTGCGCCGGCTAATTCCGCCTTCGAGGGCATCGATCTTTCTTCTCTATCACAACAACAGCTGCAGGATATTCTCACCTATCATGTACTGCCGGCCAAGGTATTGTCATCCGATATTTCTGCCGGAACGGTTACTACAGTTAACGGGGCCACACTGGAGATTTCGGTAGGTGGAGACGGTACTGTAACGCTTACCGATCAAGCCGGAAATACATTTACGGTAACGCAGGCCGATCTGGAAGGGACCAACGGAGTCGTTCATATCATTGATGGGGTGTTAATGCCATCATAACCACCATTTAGTACCTATTACTTAAAAGCCGCTCCCTTATATGAGCGGCTTTTTTTAATTACTTTTGATATTATATCATCTGCAACATTACAGAGTTTTTTGTAGCTTCAAAGCTTCATACTATTTCAATTTTGATCTGAATTTCTACAACGAATGAAAAATCTTTTTACTTCCGAATCCGTATCAGAGGGACATCCAGATAAAGTCGCTGACCAAATTTCTGATTCCATCCTTGACGCTATGCTTGAGCAGGACCCGAATTCAAGAGTTGCAGTTGAAACACTGGTGACAACCGGGTTAGCCGTTATATCAGGAGAGGTCACGACCGATGCTTATGTTGATGTGCAGGAAATTGCTCGCGACGTGATCCGAAATATTGGATATACCAAAAATTCTTATCGTTTTGATTCCGAATCCTGCGGAGTATTGACGACCATCCACCAGCAAAGTCCCGATATTGCACAGGGCGTTAACGAAGGTGAAAAAAAGAAGATGGGCGCCGGCGACCAGGGAATGATGTTCGGTTATGCAACCACGGAAACGGCTACCTATATGCCGATGACATTGCAATATGCTCATGATTTACTGCGCGAACTGGCAAATATCCGCAAAAAAACCACACTGCTTCCGTATCTTGCCCCTGACAGCAAGAGCCAGGTAACGGTAGAATATGACGAGGACGGGAATCCCAGCCGCATTGATACCATTGTAATTTCCACTCAGCATGATGCTAATGTAGATCAACATCAAATAAAGGAAGATCTCAAAAAGCATCTGATCCCCGAAGTTATTCCGGAGGCCCTTATGGATCCCGAGACGATTTTTCATGTGAATCCCACGGGTAAGTTTGTGATTGGCGGTCCGCATGGTGATACGGGACTGACGGGACGCAAAATTATTGTGGACACCTACGGTGGACGCGGAGCCCATGGCGGTGGGGCTTTTTCAGGAAAAGATCCCTCAAAGGTAGATCGTAGCGCAGCTTATGCGGCGCGGCATATTGCCAAGAATATTGTTGCCGCTGAACTGGCGGATGAATGTTTGGTTCAGCTGGCATATGCGATCGGCATTGCAGACCCGGTTTCGATTAATGTGAATACTTATGGCACCGGAAAGGTTGATGATATGGAATTGGCCAGTGCGGTAGAAAAAGTTTTTGATTTGACGCCGGCGGGCATCATCGAACGTTTTGATTTGCGCCGCCCGATTTATGCTAAAACTGCGGCCTATGGCCATTTTGGTCGCGATGAGTTTCCCTGGGAAAAACTCAATTATACGGATAAGATTGAGAATGCCCTGTAAATAAGGTTCAATCCAATTTAGCAAATCACCCAATCCCTCAGAGTGTAAACTTTGAGGGATTTTATTTTTATGGCAATTACAGAAGCCGATCCCCAACCTAACCGCCGATCAAATCTTTAAGCTTTTTCTTGGCGGCATCAAGCAATCCCTGTTTAACGGCTTCATTGGCTGCTTTTTTCAGGATCGGTTCTAAAATTTGACGCATGGTCTGTTCCAGCGTACTGTTGCCGCTTCTGCCGATGCCGTTAAGTTCGAAATGATCGAATTGTGCTTTCACCGTTTTTTTGCCTCCGATATCCGTCGTCAACGTTACTTCTCCCTGTTGAACAAGCAGATAGTCTACCACAACATTAGCACCGGAACTTGATCCGCCACTCATATTATCTTCAAGTGCATTAAGATTGCTGCCGTTTACCTTTTGTTCAAAATAAATTTTGGGGTTTTGGATCTCTAAATTTTTGACCACAATCGTATCCGAAAGCAATGACGAAAGGTCTATCTGCATACTGATCTGCTCTAGTTGAACAGCCGGATTATCGCTGAACCCTTTGGGGTTATGAACGGTGATTCCCTTGATGGTGCCTTTGCCATCCAGGATTGAGATAGAAGCATCATTCACTTCTACGGAGGTATTCAGCATCCGGGAGCCCGTATCCTCTATTTGGGATTTCACAATTCCATCCAGTGAAAAGGAAAGGATTACCAGTCCCACAAGTGCAACTCCAATTATAATTACAATAGCATTAAAAACCTTCTTCATGCGAATATTTATTAATTTGATTGATCAATTACTGCAAATACGGTTTCTCTGGAATGTAGGGTTATAAATACAGAAGGCATAGAAACCATTTCAGATTTCCATGCCTTCCCAATTTACAGAAAAGTGATCACGCATACCGGAAAATAGCCGCTATAGCCGCCTGGTTTGGCATCTCCTCTCTTTCCAGGGCATAAACATTACCGCTTTGCGTAAGGGTTTTTATAGCTGCCAGGTTAATAAGATCATGTTCGCCATTTTTCTGCTCCTTGCTGTGATGTACCACGTCGCGTTCCTGGTCGAACCAGCCCCAGCTGTGTTCACCAACAGGCACAAACAGCGAATCAACCTTTCCATAATATGCGGCTTCCACGATTTTGGTAAGATTGTCGGATTGTTTCTCGGATCCGGACAAATCCCCAAAACGTTTTAGATCGTCATACATATCTTGCAGGAAATATGATTGGATGACTTTCCAGCCCTCATTTTTAATCTCCTGGTCGGCTTTGGGATCGGGATTCCCTGGAACGGGCTCTTCCATGAGGCGGCTGTAGTGGTTTACATTCCTGTAAATGGCAACGGCTTCATCGATACCGGCTAAGATCAACGGGTCGTTTCGCTTGCGCAAGATGGAAGTAACTTCGTTTTCAACAGTCTTCAGATAATTTTCGACATAGTCGGTTTCCACAGATCCGTCGCCCCATCCGTGGAACATTGAGGCGGCTCCTCCACTACCCGATGAAGTTATATTTTTTTCGTAGACTTCGTATTTCTTAAACTCTTCGATATTCGTGGGAGCCTCATCCAATTCAATCTGTTCGACATTGTTGCGGGTACATTTTAAAAGCCGAATGTTTTTTTGGCTAAGGGCCAAAATACAAAACGTACCTTCCAGCGAGATCATCGGAATCAACGGGGTGATCAGAAAGTGATCATCGACCATAACGCGCTCTTTAAACGTGTGGGGAATGCGATAATAATTAAAATCCTCTTCGCTGACGAAAAGCGCTAATCCTTTATCATTATGTTGCCAAAAAAGAGGCTTTTCAAGAAGCTTACGCGGCTCCTTTAGCAACTTCTCAATCCTGTTATTATTGACTTCATGGTCTTTAAGCTGCTTTTGAGCCTTATTAAGCAAATTCTTTAATCTGATCGGATCTTGTTGCACCTCTTCTCCCTTTTTATGTGTAGGCAAGTAAAGAGAAATGCAGACGTCACGTTCTGTTTTGGCAAGTTTGAGGATGTCATCTCGAGTTATCATATATACCTCCAATTCGTTAAAATTAATCCTCGGAGAAAATTCTAAACAATTAAGCTGCAGGCAGGATTCAGGAATTTATACGGCTTAATGAATACCTTTGTTCTCAAATGATGTCCTCCCTCATTTAAATTGATGATTAAAATTAGTATATAATCTCAAATCGGGATTAAATAAAATAACAAATGGATCAGCAAAAAGATATTTCGGTAGATCAAAAAAGCGATCGATGGGAAGGGATAAAACAGAGCCTGGGGCCGGGACTGTTAATGGCTGCCGCTGCAATCGGTGTATCGCACCTGGTACAATCGACCCGCGCCGGAGCTACCTACGGATGGGCCCTGGTCTGGGCCGTTGTGCTTGCCAATTTTTTTAAATACCCCTTCCTGGAATACGGGCCACGCTATGCTATCGCCACCGGCGAAAGCATGATTGAAGGCTATAACCGGCTGGGAAAATGGGCCATTGGCATTTTTGTAGTATTCACCATCGGAACCATGTTTGCCGTACAGGCGGCTGTGACGGTTGTCACGGCAAGTTTGGCGGCCAAAATGACGGGACTGGCATTATCTCCCCTGGCATGGAGCGCTATCTTACTGGGGATTTGTATTCTGCTGCTGATGTCGGGACAATACTCGGCCCTTGACGGTGCCATTAAGCTCATTATGGTTGTACTGGCCGTTTCTACCGTAGTAGCTGTTATTGCAGCTATTTTACAATCGGGTCCCCAGCATGCCGATCTCGATTACTACCCCAGCATCTGGGATGTAGCGGGCGTATCATTTCTTATTGCACTTATGGGATGGATGCCGATTCCTATTGACGCTGCCGCCTGGCACTCGCTGTGGTCGCTGGAACGGGTCAAGCAAACCAAGTACACCCCCAAACTAAAAGAATCCCTCCTGGATTTTAATATCGGGTACATTGGGGCCGCGGTACTGGCATTGGGATTTTTGGCACTCGGCGCACTGGTGATGTACGGGAACGGCGTTAATTATGCCAGCAGCGGAACCGTTTTTGCTAACCAGCTTATTAGCCTTTATACCGACAGCCTGGGCGCCTGGGCTTACCCGGTTATTATTATCTGTGCCTTTACCACAATGTTCAGCACAACACTCACGGTCACGGATGCCTATCCGCGTGTGAGCCGCCGCATGCTGGAAGTGCTCATGCCCGAAACATTCGACGACAAAGATAATATTCGCGTCTACCGCATCCTGCTTGTACTTATTTCACTGCTTTCCCTGGGCGTACTCTACTTTTTGGGCGACTCGTTTAAGCTGATGGTGGACCTGGCTACCACCCTTTCATTTCTAACAGCGCCGGTGTTGGCCTATCTCAATTACCGGCTTGTCACTGCCGACCACATGCCGGAGGAATGCGTGCCCAACCCATGGCTCAAATGGCTGAGCTGGAGCGGGATGATATTCCTCACGGGATTTGCCCTGCTTTACCTCTTCTGGATCATAAGATGACAACCTATCTTGCACTTTTACGTGGCATTAACGTGGGCGGCTATCGTCCGCTTAAGATGGAAGAACTCCGCAAGATGTTTACCTTGATGGGATTCAAAAATGTATCCACCTATATCCAAAGTGGTAATGTGCTGTTTGATGCAGAGCAAAACCAGGACAACCAACTGGCTCTGAAGCTGCATCACCAGATAACCAAGACTTTTGAATATGACGTGCCGGTATTTGTGCGAGAACTCTCACTCATTGAAGAAATTCACGGCGGATTTCCTTTTGAAGAGCGGGAGGGGTGGACGGGGTATGTCACCTTTTTGCAGCAGGAACCATCCCCAAAACAAATAAAAATGCTTTTAGAAATTAACAGTGATTTCGAGCAAGTGCAGGTTAAGCGCCGTGAAATATTTAGTCACGTTGATAAAAAAACATCCGAAAAACCCGTTTTTTCCAACAGTTTTATCGAGAAAAAAT
>DATFLI010000096.1:0-6854 GCA_035267805.1 Balneolaceae bacterium
TCGAAGTTTCTATTGCAATTAGGGCTTGAAAACTTATATATTTGACGACTCTAGCAGCCCTGGTGGCGGAATTGGTAGACGCGCTGTCTTGAGGGGGCAGTGGACTTCGGTCCGTGCTGGTTCGAGTCCAGTCCAGGGCACATTTTGAAGTAGATAAATCTCCGTAAAGTATTGGCGCTTAGGCACTTAACGCTTTACGGTGTTTTCTACTTTAGAATATTTGTAGAACTTACTGCCTATTTACTGGTTATTTGATTGTTTTTGTCAGTGGGTTGTCATCCCTCCAGTAAAGGGAAAAATATAAGTTTTTTTTAGAGCTGCATGAGTTGCATGAACTGCATAAATGGGGCTCAACAGTGTTGAAATTGTGCGAAAGGATATTGGTAGGTGGTACATATCACCTATCAATTTGTTATATTGTGGTTCGTGGTTGTTCCACAATATTGTTTTTTCGGCGCTCCGGGGTGGTTCCCAGGGCGCCTTTTTTATATGCCACAAATAGAAAAAGCTCCACATCGCAAGATATAGAGCCTATTCTTAAAAAATACCTTCACGGCCTGTAAACAGCTTTTATATTCGCCTTCTAAGCGCCTAACTCATTGGCAGGCATAGGATACCCTTAGTAAAAATGACTATGCTGGGTCGGAATGTGAATGATCGATGTTCAGCGCTTTTACGTCGTTTCCGTTCTCGTCTTTGAACCTAAGGAATCCATTGCTGTCAAGAGTGATTACTACTTTATGGGTGCCGTTCTCAATAGTGAGTTTACCTGTTGTTACATCTGCCATAATTGTAAATTTTAGGGTTAGTGCCGAAAACCGGCTTTTATATTTGGATGCTAAGGGGCTATCTCTCTGCCGTTAATAGTTTGGTATTGCTGTAATTCGGCAATCGTTGATAATGCGCGGGCTTTGTTCTCTTTCAATCTTTCGGGGTTTCTTCCCTGCTCCTCATACATGGCAATCTTTTCATCTAAATGATTGCAGTACTGCCGAAGCTCTCGAATCTGATAAGCGAATACCTGATCTTTTTTATGAAGATTCACGGGCCAGAATATTTGGTTAAAAAAAAGAAGGGCCGAAGGAGCGATGAAAAACCTCCGGCCCTGAAACTATCCGTAACGAAGAAAGCGCAAGCGTGAGCGTGCATCGGATAGCAACTCTAAATCAAATCTTATGCAGCGGCTTCTTGAATCCGTACCAAAGCATTCGGTCGGAAGGTTGCAATATCAAGGCGTGCACCGGCTACCCAAAGCGAACCGTAGCTTTTGGCAGCGGCTGCCGGAAATTGTTCAAGGGTAATATTCATTCGGAACCCATACACAACATTTGAGAAGTCCCCCGCATAAGCTTCGCCGGTTGATACGCCGGAAGAAACAAAATTCGGAATGTCTCGAATGCCACTAGGTGCATCTTGGTAACGATTATTATTATCCTGTATTAAAGCAAGGGTTTGCCATACGTCCGGGGCTTGCACAAAACTGCGATTGCCGTCTGGAACGTTATTGTCATAAAGCAGTTTCGAAGCGTTTACAAAGTTGCTCCAGTCGGGTGTGCCGCCGTTCGTGTACTCCTCTGTTTGGGTGATGGTCGTTGCCAGTCCGGTCGGCTCATCGGATCCACTGCCTGTAAAGGTTGCGTTCAAAATGGCCTGATTAAGAGATCCTACAAAAGCATCCGTTAAGGCCTCTTCAATGTTTCCAGAATCCTGAAGCAGCTCCCTACTAACTTCGGTCATACTTAAAACGGTTTTTGGGGCCATGTTTACAGATCCAAACGTGGGATCGTCCGGGGTCTCTTGTGTCATTTCCGCGTGCCAGGTTGCTGTAGGATCGGCTGTGATCTTCACCCACTTAGTCGTACCGCCTTCGATACTTACAGTACGCGCACCGGCGCCGTTGGCCATCAATAAAGGGTTAGCGGCTCGAAGCTTGTCAATGAGTTCGCTGGCAACCTGTGTAGGTAGCTCGTAATTGCCGGAAGTCGTAGAATTTTGAATAATTTTGCGTTCTGCAGCGTTTCGGGGCTTGTCCACAACGGCACGAAGGTATGAACCTAAGGAAACGTTGTTATCACCATAAGCGGCGTTTGAAAGCTGTTCATTCGGCTTATAAAGGCGCACTTTGCCTTCTTGATCAAGAGCTTTGCCGCCGGATAATTGGCCTCCAGGCTGGGCATCGTTCCCAGTCACTGGCACGGAACGCTCGGCCCGCTGCTGCGCCCGATCCTTCAGTTTGTCAATATGATGATCAAGGCCATCAATCTTCGCCATCAAACGATCAGCCTGCTCGCGTTCATCGTCGGATAGGTTGTCGTTTTTGGTCAGATTTTCAGCCTGTTTAATAAATTCGTCGCGCTCTTCTACTGCGGTCTTAATCTGTTTATTTAAACTCATGTCGCTCACGTCTAAATTATAATTGTCAGTAAATTTCTACTGCAATATAACTGATCTACTGATCTATATCACTATATCGCGGTGGGACATTGTCCCATTTTTTATCCTACGGCGTCGAACCCGCCGGTAAGAATCGTATGAAGAGTATCGTTCAATGCCATAAGTTTTCCTGTAAATCGTATTCAGAATATGGAAGGCATCTCGATACAAGAAACCGTCGGCAATCAATTTATTAAACCATTCATCAAACCCGTCCGGACGGACCAGGTCCAATTCCATTTCGCTTATCTTCATCGTTTTTTAAGCTCACGCTAATTAATATTTCAATTCATCTTTGGCGGCCATTTATTTTTTTCAACGGCTTGCCGGTACGCCGCCCGGTATCGCTCATTATTGAAATGAGTAAAATATTTCCAATCTAAATAAAGCGCTTTTTCGCAATACGGTGGACTGTCCAAATATTCGGGGTTGGCTTCAAATAGTTCGTCAACCGATTGTCTGGCCTGAATTGCGGCCTGCCAGTCGCGGTCTATAACTGCCTGCCTCCATTTTCTACCAGCTTCGATAATCTTATCTTTTGGTTTGGTCGTCGTTTTACGTTTTCGTTTTCGCATAATATTTATTTTTCGGTTGTAGGGTCAATTTCAAGATTCAAGGCTCGTAACGCCTGCAACATTTGGGCACGTGCTGCTCTTGCATTCTTAGCAGCCGGGTCGGGCTTGCGTTGCCCAAAACGATCCTCAATAAAGCCGCCTTCATTCATTGAGGCTTGAGCCTGTCTCATATCATCGAAGGCCTCACATGCCGTTTGCAGCAATAGCAGGCCAGGTGTGTCCTCGATACCATATTCTTTTTTAATTTTGTTAAACCACTCTTGGGCTTCATCGCTTAAATTCATAATTTTCTTACACTTAGTGATTTTTTTATATCTGATTCAGCTTTAAGGAAAAATATAATTGGGGGGCAAAGGTTGCTAATGGGTAATTTTGCAGTGAATTGCATATCCGCCCTATCTGGTTGTCTTTCATAAACTTACGGCACATTAGTTCTTCCTAAAGATTTTGTTTTTAATCTTCTCTGTGGTTCGCTCGATGTCCACAAGATATGCCCACAATAGAAAGCTGGCTGCTTGCTCGATAGTTATGTCCATCTGCTGGGCAAACGGTTCTAACCTTTCACGCATACCCTGAGTTAGGGGAATCGATGCTGGTTCGAGTTCACCGGCCTTTCCATCCAGGAATTGATCGAGTACCGATTTAATGTTCTTTTTGTGTTTCATTGAATCAGTATTTTTAAGATTAAAAGGATAATTACTGCAACTGTTAAAATTAGTGTGATTCGGTCTGGCCTTGTATCAAGTTTTGTTTTATCCATAGTTGGTTAGTTAGTTGACATTATCATTTCGCAATCAAAGAGTTCTACTAATTTCTTAACTGTGGGATCTTTCCGGCACAACTCTTCCAACTCATATTCATCAGCATCGTTAACCGCGTGCCGGGTAGCTTCGATATATTCTTGTGAACCCTCTGTCAGTTCGATGTTATCCCATGAAGCGGGATAGTCGTTCGAAGTGGGATTCTCATTTTTTGGGCTTTCATATTTAGCCTGTGAACCGCTATCTCTTTGGGGGGGCATGGTTACGGTCAAGTGTAATTCCAAACTCTTGGCACCTATGGAAAAACGTGCCTATACCAATGCCGCTCCCTCGATGTCGAACGCATTGCGAATATTGTCTATCGCATTCCCTGCGGTCGTAATCCGGATGATACTGGCTTATCGCATGAAAATAGTCTCGACCTGATTCCCCGAACTCGGATTCGATTGCGAAACCTAGGGATAGCCAATTTTCATAACCGGCGGTAATGTCGGTATGGATCTTTGAAATTAACTGCTCAACTTTGCTTCGAGTATCATCACCTGAATAGTTGTTCCGGTAATTAGTTGGCCGGGGCTTTGGTTTCTCTCTCGGCAACCTATCGTACACTTCAAAATCCTCATTGATAACAGCGTCCGGATCAAAACTATAGAATCGTGCATCATTAGGGTTCTTGCCCTTCGTACTATCCAGGATTATCCCGCGTTTTCTAAAATCAATCTGTAATTGCTCAAAATATTTAGCCTGCTTATTGGGATCTTCAACTTTGACAAGTGCCCAAACGCCCTTGCCTGAAACAGAGAGTCCTGCAAATGCTACGTAAATGATTCTACTGATTGCATCCCTTACTGCCTCGGCATCGTTCAAATGTGGATTGTCTTTGGCATCAATATCTAAGGCAATCCAGCCAGTGCGCTGCTTCACATTTTCTAGTTTCCGGCCGCCTTCGCAAACCGCGCCAACGGTTGCCAGTGGCAATCCCTTCTTTAAGGTATCATTGCCGGTCTGTCGGTACTGCTGAACCTGCTTAGCAAATTTGCCACCCTTCATTGTGGAACGGATCCAACGGGACAAAGGGATTGTTACCGGCGTGGCATCAAAGGTTTCAAATATGGATATATTCGTGTTATTCATCTCTCACATTTCTTTATTATCAGCTGCATGAACTGCATCAACTGCATCGAACATGTATTTAAACCGTTTAAACGGGTATTTTATGCAACTCATGCAGTTCATGCAGTTCTTAATAAACATTTTATTTTTCCTCGTTGATTATGTGAAAACTCATCCCGGCCGCCTTTTTTACTTTCTTATATCCAGCTGCTTCTAGCCTTTTGCTGAACTTTCTCTTTGCAACCGGATAGTATCCATCTGCCTCGCAATAACGCTTGTACTTTCCGTAGAGCTCTTTTAACGGTGTCCAGTTTGTCATACTTTCCGTATAGCCATGTTCTGCAATGAACATTTGAACCGAATCGGATTCCTTCCGGTACTGCTGGTTACGATCGGAAATAACCTCACTTAGGGTAAAACCCTTTTGTTTTAAGACTCTTTTCAATCCATCCACTACCCAATTAAAAACGCCAGGTAGTTCATTTTCGATGATCTTCTTGGAGAGCTCTTTATCCTGCTCCTCCTCTGGAATCGTTACCTCGAAAGGAATAATCATAAATCGGCGAAAAAACGCATTGGTGTGTTCAACGTCGGTAGGCAATTCATTGCAGTTAAAAACCAACTTTGCGTAATTATCCAAGGTGAAGGGTTCACCATAGGGCAAACGTGCCTCGACGGGTTCGCCACTCACCAACTGTTTGAACATCGCCGTTTGCATGTTGGCGCTGATCTCGCTCCCATAATTCACCAATTTGTTAGCAAGCTTTGCCCGGTAATATCCATTTTGATTCGTCAGGCTTTCCAGGGTGAACGTCGATACATTCTCAGAGCCTAACAGAGCGTTGATAATGTCAAAGAAAACGGATTTTCCATTCCCGCCAGATCCATGAAGGATCAATGCTTTTTCAAGTTTTAACTGGTGGGTATTCACGAAGACGTATCCTATAAATTCTGCTAATATCTTCTGCAAAGTCTCATCCGGTAGTACCTTGTCCAAATACTGCTCAAACCGGGGCGCTTCCGCACTCGAATCATATATGAAGGGTAACTGATAGGTCAAAAAATCCTCCCGCTTAGGCTGGCGAATCTTCACCAACTCACTACCTTTGGTATCAATGCAAACCGTGCCATTCTTAAGATTTATTAAAACCGGCTGATCTTCTGTATCCGGTGTTGGCAGGTGGGCAACGGCATGAAATTGTTTAACTAATTCATCCCGGAATCGGTGATGTTTTGCATCAAATCCATTAATCCCAATTTCTCTTGCTGCCTTTCCCAAAAAAGACTGGAGTCCGTCTTTATTTATTTTCTTCCAGTAAGCCCCATTGAACAGGTAAACAGAATCGTACTTTTTGCATATTCCCCAATCCTTATTTTCGGCCATTTCGAGAAGATGATCAATGACCAACACCGTTAGATGCTTCTGCAGTAATTTGATATCTTCACCAATATTAAGATCGTACCGACGGGCCAGGGAACGAAAATCGTTAACTCTGTCAATCCCCTCCAGGAGACGGTTCAATATTTTACGGTGTGGAATTACTTCGACGGGATCCGTAAAATCATCGCCGTTTCTAATAGACTCAAAACGCCGCGTTAATTCTTCCGTAGATAATGTTTCAGCTTGCATGGTGGTTGTTTTAATTGTTATTTCTATTTATTGCCGTTGACTTTCCTTTCAGAAAACCAGCTCTCAATTTCGTCCGTTTTATAAAGGATCTTTTTTGATTCCTGATAGTACGGTAGATCCAATTCGTCGCGGTAGTACTTTTGGAGTCGGGAGCTTACCCCAAAAAGCTCCTCAAAATCCGAAGTGGTCAGCCACGGTTTTCGATTCGCTGCTCTTATCAATTTCGGGAACAGTCGCTTAACAACTGCTTCCATTTTTTGCTCGGTTATTTCCTCATGTTCTTTTCGAGTCGGGACAAATACGTCTGCATTCATAATTGAATTAATTAGTTACGTTTCGTTT
>DATFLI010000097.1:0-24806 GCA_035267805.1 Balneolaceae bacterium
AACAGCTGTTCGGCAAAAGCGAAGTTGATGCCCGGCAGGCCTGCGCGCTTGGTTACGGACATATCGGTATCGTTCGGCAGCATTTTATAGACGGTATACATCAACGAGTTGGCTACAGGATCAGGCGTTGCTTTGGCAAAGTGAGGAATAAGTCCCCCGTTGGGCGAGCTGGTCTCAAACATCATCGAGGGACCGCTGGAGCCCCGAGCTTCAAAATTCAGAACCAGATCTATTTTGTGGAGTTCCGCAAACCGATCCGCAAACAGTTCAGCTCCCAAAAGGCCACGCTCTTCGCCATCCGTCAACAGAATCCAGACGTTATTTTGGAGCGGTTTGTCCTGGGATTTGATTGCCCGGATTGCTTCCAGGATCGTAGCTACGCTTGATGCGTCATCAGCGGCGCCGGGACCTGTCGGTACCGAATCGTAATGAGCCATCAGCAGAATCGTCTTCTTGGGATCACTGCCATTCATTTTGGCAAAAATATTTTTTGCATAGCCGGCAAGTCCTTGTCGAAAACTTTTGCTAACGCCAACGCCTGAATATACCGTCGGGGATAGCCCCATGCTTCGAAGCTGGTCTATGATATATTTTCGCACGCTGTCGTTGGCTGACGATCCCAACGGATGAGGTTGGGTTGCTATCTTCTGCACATGAGTAAAGGCGCGTTCTGCTGAGAAGGCCGAAGGAGGGCTGTTCACCGGCTTGGGGGCGGGCGGCCTGATCAGAAAAAAGCCGTACCAAATTGTAATTATAGCAAAAAGAAGCAGCGTTAGTTTCCGCATGGCTGATGATTGCATACTGGTATCCCCAATTCCTTTTTCGTTAAAACCTGCCTGTATTTTGGTAGCTCTCAGAAATGATGGCTGCCCTGTTTATAATCTCACAGATAGCACGTTAATGTACCCCGGATATAGTGATTGCCCGTTAAGAGAGTTGCATATTGCCGGTTAAGTAAAGTCTAGCGCGGGTTGGTAGCCCAAACGCTCGTTTCCGGGATAAAGCCACGATTAGCCAGGGATAGCATACTGCATATCGTATGAGCAATATCATCGGCAACGAGTTTGGTTTCGTTGAACGGACGAGATCCCTGCCCGGCATTTTCAGAAAACTCGGTTTGTACCTCGCTTGGGTTAATCTGCATCACGCGGATATTGTGTCCCCGTAATTCCGATCTCCAGCATTCCGTCATTCCGCCGAGTGCAAACTTGCTTGCTACATAAGCTGTGCCGCCTTCGAAACCACGCTTACCGGCTGTTGAAGATACATTGATGATATTGCCGTAATTCTCTTTGATAAAATATTTCGCCGATTCCCGTGCCACCATCATTGCACCGATCGTGTTCGTTTTGAGTTGCTTTTCGAAATCGGATGCCGATAGATTAATAAGTTTAGAAAATTCTCCATAACCGGCATTATTGATCAGCACATTATATCCATCCAGCACGTCGATAGATTCTTCGATCAGCTCAATGACTTCCCGTTCTTCACTCACATCACATTGAATAGCTGTTGCCCCAATTCTATCAGCGACTTCCTCGAGTCGTTCTTTACCGCGGGCCGCTATAACAGCGTCGCCACCGGCATCAATAATTGCTGTTGCAGTTGCTTTTCCGATCCCGGAGCTTCCACCGGTAACAAGGGCTCTCGCTTCAGATAAATTCATAATAGGCTCGATTTAATTAATTGGTTATTTGCTGCAATATTTACAGTCTAACGATAGATAACAAATCATCAGTCGATAAGTTTCGATGCTATTTGTTGGATAAGTTCCCAGGCTTGGTTCACATGTTGCTCCTCAACGTTCGTATTACCAATTACGATGCGGATGGTATACTTGCCATCTAATTTAGTGTGAGTCAGGAATAGTTTGCCGCTTTCCTGTATTCGCGTAAGCAATTTTTCATTCAGCTCATTGAGTTTTGTTTCGTCATGAATATGAGATGGATGAAAGCGAAAACAGAGGGTATTCAGGGGGACAGGTGCCAGAAGTTCAAAATCGTCATGTTCTTCAATTATTTGTTTTAAGTTTTGGCCCAATGAAATATGATATCTGATTTTTTCCTGCAACCCTTCAATCCCAAAGCTTCGAATTACAAACCATAGTTTGAGGGCGCGGAACCGCCGCCCCAGTTGAATGCCCCAATCGCGGTAATTCTTTACGCGCTCGTCTTCCGGTGTCTTTAGATATTCCGGCATAATTTCAAACGTTCGGACCAATAGATTTTCGTCCTTAACGAAAAATGCCGAACAGTCAAAGTTGGTGAACATCCACTTGTGGGGATTGAAGACAAACGAATCCGCGTATTCAATACCTTTGTTCATCCAGCGCATCTCAGGTAACAGCAGGGCAGTACCCGCGTAGGCAGCATCCACATGTAGGAATATTCCGTGTTTTGAACAGATCTTACCGATTTCTTCCAGCGGGTCGATAGCCGTTGAGCCTGTTGTGCCGATTGTGGCAACAACGGCGGCCGGTATATGTCCAGACTCCAAATCTTTTCGGATGGCTTTTCCGAGTGCATCTGGACGCATCGCAAAATTTTTATCCACCGGAATTTTACGCAGATTCCGCCGACCGAATCCGGCAATCTTGACATCCTTTTCTATGGACGAATGCGTTTCCGATGAAATGTAAACCGTAAAGGTTTGGTCGCCGGAGAACCCTTCATTATTGACACTAAAGTCCGTTATCTTTTCGCGTGCCATCAATAAGGCGCAAAGCGTGGAGGTTGAAGCTGTATCCTCAATGACGCCGGTAAAATAACCGGGCAGATCAATAAGTTTGCGGAGCCATTCCATCACCCGTTCTTCGAGTTCCGTAGCGGCGGGGGAAGTGAGCCAGCTCATGCATTGTGCACCCAGCGTAGCTGTCAGCATTTCGGCTAATACCGACGGATAGCTTTTGTTAGCCGGGAAATAGGCCATAAAGTTGGGACTTTCCCAGTGAGTCATCCCCGGCACGATAACTTCTTTAAAATCGTCAAACATGGTTTCGAAGGATTCTCCCTTTTTTGGAGCGGAATCAGGAAGCTTAGCCAAAATATCTCCCGGCTTGACGTTTGGCTTTACCGGATAATTTTCAACCTCTTCAAAGTAATCCGCCATCCAGTCAACCAGTTCATGGGCGTTTTTACGAAAATCGTTATTCTCCATCGTCTCTTAATTCAGCTTAAAATTTCTTTTATTGCAAAGGATCGGTCCAATGCCCCATAGCATAATAATTTTCCAGACCTTTTTTAGAAAAAAATCAATAAGCAATGACTGAACGTTCGCTTGATCACTATAAACAGATAGAACCGAAAGCTGCCAGGGAATTACAGAAAGAGCTTCGCCCTGGAATTTCCCTGCAAAGCTTGGAATGTTCTCCACAATTTGTTGCGGGTGGGGATATTTCATTTGATCGGGGATCGGATGTTATGCATGCTGCAATCATTGTTTTGGAGTTATCAACCTTGAATCCTGTTGCACGGTCCTTAATCTCCGACCGGACAAGCTTTCCCTATATTCCGGGTTTGCTGGCCTTTCGCGAGATTCCCGTATTGCTAAAAGCCTGGCAGCAACTCGAACTCAAACCCGATGTGCTCATCCTCGATGGACATGGAATCGCTCATCCGCGGCGCATGGGGATTGCTACGCATTTTGGGATTGAAATCAATCATCCTACCATTGGCTGTGCGAAAAATATATTAGTTGGTACTCACGGTGAATTGCCTGCGAATAAGGGAGCGTTTGTCAATTTGAAAGATGGTGATGAAAACATCGGGATAGTCCTTCGCAGCCGGAAGAATGTAAATCCGATTTACGTATCGCCGGGACATAAGCTTTCCTTCGACGATGCCTATTCTATTGTGATGCAGGTCTTAACGAAATATAAATTACCCCGGACAACCCGGCTTGCTCATCAATGGGCAAATAAGTTGCGAAGGAGAGAGGTTGAAGCGGGCTATTATGATTTGCTGTAGGTCGTTGGTCGGGAGGAAGTAAGCAGTTGGCGGTAGGGGAAGCAGGAGGCTGCCCTGCTTTCTATTACTGTCTACACTACCTTATCTCATATCCACTTAGGCATATGGGTATTTTTGATAGCAGATTCGGCTGCATGGTACCCACACATTCCGTGAACCCCGCCGCCGGGGGGAGTCGAAGAGGAACAGATAAACATATTAGTGTCAAGAATACGATATGGATCCCATAATCCTGCCGGTCTTGTAAATAATTGAGTGATATCCTGTTGACCTCCATTGATATCACCGCCAATATAATTTGGATTATGTTCCTGCATGGCTACCGTATTCATGGCATTTTTATCTAGAATACAATCTCTAAAACCAGGTGCAAAACGTTCAATCTGGTTGATGATAGGATCCGTCATATCTTTGGTAGAACTGTTGGGTACATGGCAATAGGCCCAGGCCGTATGCTTGCCTTCGGGGGTACGGCTCTTATCAAAGAGGCTATGTTGAGAGACTAGTACAAACGGTTTGTCCGGGTGCTTGCCTCGAGCCGTTTCTGCCTCCGCCCGGGCGATTTCTTCGTATGTATTGCCAAGATGAATGGTTCCGGCTTTCCGACAAATTTTATCTTTCCAGGGGATGGGATCACTCAAAGCAAAATCCAATTTGAACACCCCCGAACCATATTTGAAATCAGTAAGTTTTCGGGTATAGGAGTCAGGTAGTTTTTCTTCTGCGAGATCCAAAATTTGTTTTGGAGTAATATCAAAGAATATAGTATCGGCAGCAGGAAGCTGTTGTAATGATGTAATTTCCGTATCGGTTTCTATTTTTCCACCCAGCGATCGGAAATGTTCTGCCATTGCTTTCGTCAGGTTTTGAGAGCCGCCTTTTGGAAACGGCCACCCCACGGCATGGCCGGCGATTCCCAACACAAGTCCTATGGCAGCTGTAGCTGTTTTATGAAATGGGAGAATGCCGTGTGCTGCCAATCCTGCAAAGAGTGCCCGGGCCTTGCAGGTTCGCAATTTGGCAGTAAAAGTATCAGCTGAATGCAACCCTTCCAACCCAAAGCGAGCCATCAACAGGGGATGATCAGGCAATAGATTGAAAGGAGCCAGGAGCTGAGGAATAAGCTTATCCCAGTTGCGTACAAACGGATCCATCGTTCGCCAATAAGTCAATCCATCTTGTCCTAATTGCTCGGTCGTTTCTTCCGGTGATCGAAAGAGTGCACAACAAGACTCGTCTTCCAGGGGATGGGCCACCGGCACTTCAGGTTGAATCCATTCAAGACCGTATTTTTCTAATGGCAATGTTTTCAAAAAAGGAGAGGCTTTAGCCAGCGGATGAATGGCCGAACATACATCATGCTTAAAGCCGGGTAAAGTTAACTCTTTTGTTCGAGTACCACCGCCTATAGTCTCATTTCGCTCAAAAATTTTTACGGCCCATCCCTGCTGAGCCAGACGAATACCTGCTGCTAATCCATTTGGACCGGAACCAATGATGACAGCATTGAATTTCATATCAGCTCATCTCTTATAATTATCTATCCTATAAAACAATAACTAAATTTTTTGACACAGACTCGAAAAAACTTTTAGGTATTTTTAAAGTGTGTACCCAAATCTTATCTTAGGACTGGAAAAAGATTTCAACCAAGGCTAAAAAGAAGTGAAAAAATCTATCAGGATTGCATCAGGACAAGGCTTCTGGGGAGATCTCCCCAACGCACCCATTAATCAGGTGAGAAATGGCCCCATCGACTATTTGGTAATGGACTATCTTGCCGAGGTTACGATGTCGATCATGCAGAAGCAAAAAATGCGTAACGAGAATTATGGTTATGCCCGAGATTTTGTGGATGTTATTCGTGAAGTGCTTCCGGATATCGTGGAAAAAGGTATCAAGGTGATTTCGAATGCAGGAGGCGTGAATCCCGAAGCCTGCAAGGATAAGATTCTGGAGGCAGTCGAAGAGCAGGGCTATGAAGATATCAAAGTAGCTGTTGTTGATGGTGATAATATTCTCGATCAGATTGATGATCTTATAGCAAACGGATATGAGTTGAAGAACATGGACTCTGGCGTACCGATCAGTTCGGTAAAAGATCGTCTGCTGAGCGCAAATGTCTATTTCGGCAGTCGTCCGGTAGTAGAGGCATTGGCAAAGGGCGCGGATATTATCGTCACAGGTCGTGTTACAGATACCGGTTTGACGCTGGCGCCAATGATTCACGAGTTTAACTGGTCATTTAATGATTATAACAAATTGGCGGCCGGCACTATCGCGGGACATATCATAGAATGTGGTGCACAAGTCTCGGGGGGGAATTTTACAGATTGGGAGAAAGTCGATGATTTTATTGATATCGGTTTTCCCATCATCGAGGCTAAACCGGATGGCAATTTTTATGTTACCAAACACGAAGGTACGGGCGGGCTAGTCAGTGAGCAGACCGTAAAGGAACAGTTGCTTTATGAAATTGGGGATCCGAAAGAATATATAACGCCGGATGTAATTGCGGATTTCACATCTATAAATCTGGAGCCGGTTGAGGAAAATCGTGTACATGTTTTTGGTATTAAAGGATATCCCGAAACCGAGACTTATAAAATTTCGGCTAGTTACAACGATGGGTATAAACTTTCGTCAACGTTGGTTTACTCGTGGCCCGGCGCGTTGAACAAGGCTAAGAAAGCGGGTGAAATACTGAAAGGTCGCGCACACGCGCTTGGACTTGACTTCGATGAATTTCGAGTAGAATACGTTGGAGTGAACGGTTGTAATGAACAACCGATTACCAAAGATCTCTTGGAAAGCGAGCATGATGAAATTCAGATGCGGGTTTCACTTTCCGGAAAGAATCGAGAGGATTTGAATCGATTTGGAAAAGAAGTGGCCCCATTGATCCTCACGGGCCCCAGCGGCGTAACCGGTTTTGCCGGCGGCCGTCCCAAAGCAAGTGATATAGTGGCTTATTGGCCGGCACTTTTGAATAAAAAGGCCGTTTCCCCGCGAATTCGAATCTTTTAACGAGCTTTAAAAATTATCTTTAGAAATTTGCCTGAATATTTCGGATTTTACGTATTCAACTTTCAAATGGTACAAAATAAGTATTTCTGAATGGTTATTGGAATAATTGGTGCAAGTATTTCGGGACTTATCGCAGGCAAGCGACTGGCACAAGCAGGACATGATGTAACGGTTATTGAAAAATCACGTTCGCTTGGCGGCCGTCTTGCAACACTACAGATGGATGGGATGAATTTGGATTACGGACTTTCTCATTTTGAGGTAAAGACAAATACCTTTCAGCCTTTTGTAGATGAGCTGATGAATGAGGGGGATCTTAAGATTTGGGCTGAGGAATTTAGTCTGCATGACGGGGAAAATTTTTATGAAGTCGATCCGAATGCCTATCCCGAAAACCATTATATGAGTCCCAATGGATTACAGTCGGTAGCTAAAAAATTAAGCCGGTGGGTGGATGTAAAATCTCAAGAGAAAGCCGGAGGATTAACTTATATCGGCCCCGACCGTTCTAAAAAGCGGTCCTGGATGATCAATTTGACCGACATCAGCGTGTTTGAGTGCGATGCCGTAATTATCGCCACGCCGGCGGTGGAAGCTTACGGCGTTTTACAAACGGCACAAAATAGAACGGCTACTCGACGCATCATTCGTGATATTGATGAAATTACATATGATGCCTGTTTTTCGCTGGTAGCAACTTTTGATCATGAGGTTCCGGATTGGAAAGGAATTAACTGTGAGCAAAGTCTGGTAAAATGGATCGGAAATGAATCTTCAAAACAGGATGCAGAAAAAGCCGGATTGTTGATACAGTCTACAAATAAATTTTTCCGTGAGAACGCACAGGCTAAAGATGAAGAGGTCATCGAACGGATGCTTGAAGAAACATCAAGGATCATCGGTCCATGGGCTCTGCAGGAAAAAACGACGTATCTGCATCGCTGGAAGTATTTTAAGACACGCAATCCAATTGATGAATATTTTATGGAATTAGAAATGGAAGACGCCCCTCTTGCGTTAATAGGAGACTACTTAGGTGGAAACTCGCTGGAAAATGCTTTTGTCTCCGGCTATAATCTTGCTGAATATTGGATAAAAAAATATAGTACTGTTACTGTTTAAAATTAATTATCTGAGAGAGATCAGATAGTAATCAAATTTAGCTCCCCGTGGGATCGCTGCGAAAATTAAATCAATACTTTAAGAAATATACCGGTACGATAATCATCGGGTCTATATTTCTGATGGCATCCAACTTTTTCTTGGTATGGATTCCCATATTTTTACGTCGCACGGTAGATGAAATCTCCCAGATTCAAACACCGGAATCTGCCGATGAGTTTAAAAGTATTATCCATGTACTTTTTAACAGCTATGCCAGCTGGCCCATTGCTAAAAATGCCCTGTTTTTGATTGGAGCGGTGGCACTTTCAGGACTGTTGCTTTTCGCTACCCGTCAAACGCTGATTGTGGCCTCTCGCAAGATTGAATTTGATTTGCGGAATGATGTATTTGACAAGTTACTTGCTTTGCCTCAGCGATTTTATACGCAATATAAATCGGGAGAAGTGTATGTGCGGGCTACCGAAGATGTATCCAAGGTCAGAGATTACTTTGGCCCGGTGTACATGTATACTATTAATACGATTACGCGAGCGGGATTTATCATTACCATGATGATCATTGTGAGCCCGAGGTTGACGATGTGGGCGCTTTTGCCCCTTCCGTTCTTGTCGGCTTTCGCCTACTGGATTAGCGGCTATATCAATGATTATTCAAGGGTGATACAAGAGCAATATTCAACTATTGCCGGGCGTGCTCAGGAATCTTTTACAAGTATCCGACTCATTAAAGCCTATAATCGCGAAGCATATGAGCAGCAACGTTTTGATGAGGAGAGTGAATCATATCGTAAGAAAAAGCTGCGGCTCGATATGATCGAATCGCTTTTCCATCCCACATTGAATTTTCTGATTGGTTTGTCGGTCGTTATCGTTATATGGAAGGCCGGTGAGTTGGTCATTGAGGGCCAGCTTACCGTTGGAAATATAGCTGAGTATATTCTGTATGTGGCATACTTGACGTGGCCGGTAGCATCCCTCGGCTACACGGTGAACCGGTTTCAGCAGTCTATGGCTTCGTGGAAACGAATTGACGAAGTGTTATCAGAAGATGTGGGGATTGAGGATAAATCACATACAAACCAAGACATTACTGCTTTGCAAGGAAGCGTGGAATTTCGGAATGTCTCGTTCAAATATCCCGGATCGGACGAATATGCATTGCAAGATGTTAATTTGAAAGTGGAAGCCGGACAAAATGCAGCTATTGTGGGACGAACAGGAAGTGGTAAAACTACGCTTGTGGAACTTATTCCCCGATTATTTGATACCACTGAGGGAGAAATATTGATAGATGGCGAAAATATTAAATCTATCCCGCTGCACTTACTGCGGAAAAGTATTGGTCTTGTGCCACAGGATACTTTTTTGTTTTCTGATACCATCGCTGAAAATATTGCGTTTGGCACACAGAAAGCAACCCAACAGGAGATTGAAACAGCAGCCGAAAAAGCACAAGTCCGTGATAATATTTTGGATTTTGAGAAAAAATTTGAGACTATGTTAGGTGAACGGGGGATAACCTTGTCGGGCGGGCAAAAACAACGGACCGCCATTGCAAGGGCACTGATTCGGGATCCTAAAATTGTTATATTAGATGATTCCTTGAGTGCAGTTGACACCAAGACTGAAGAAGCAATTCTGCAACATCTCCGTCACGAACTTAAAGGAAGGACAACCTTAATGATCAGCCATCGTATATCAACTATTAAAGATGCTGATATCATATTTTATTTGGAAAACGGTACTGTTGTAGAGCAAGGAACACATAAAGAATTACTAGAAAACGAAGGTCGTTATTCAGTCATGTATAATAAACAACTAATTGAACAAGAATTGGCTGAAATTTAATCGGAATAGTAACATACAATTACTGAACAAGATTGATTGTTTGATCGCAATTCAATCCAAAAACTAACATAGGAGTACAGCAATGATTATTGTACCATTAGGTGTTGCATCGGCAACTCCCACGGCTACACGACATCTTTCATCAGTAGCACTTTGGAGAGAAGGCAGTGTCTTTCTATTTGATTGTGGTGAAAATGCACAAATGAGAATGCTTCAGGGCGGACTCAAACGCTCACAGATAGATTGTATTTTTATCTCACATTTCGACACTGATCACTATTCGGGACTCATCGGTTTGCTTTCGACCTTGCAGCTACAACGCAGGGATCGGGAACTGAAGTTGGTAGGTCCTAAAGGAATCAAAGATTTTGTTGAGTGGAATTTTAAGTTCGCAAATATTGATCTTAACTATTCCATCGATTATGTCGAACTTGATGAGGGTTTTGAGGGCGAAAAGGTAGTAGACGAAGATGAATATTATGTTGAAGCTCGTGTATTAAACCACACGAAATTCTGTGTGGGCTATCGTTTCCAGGAAAAAGACAAGCCCGGTAAAGTAGATGCAGAAAAAGCTCAAGCTCAAGGTATCAGCGAAGACTGGCAATATAAGGAACTCAAAGCAGGGAACGATGTTGAGCTGGAAGACGGCACCGTGGTCAAAGCGGTGGATATCGTCGGTCATCCACGTCCCGGAGACAGTTTTGCATACATTACTGATACCAAGTATTGCCCCAATTCTGTGAAGCTGGGAATGAATACAAATGTTCTCTTCCATGAAGCTACCTTTAGCCAAAGTCTTTCGGATAAAGCTGATGAGACCGGCCATTCAACGGCTAAGGATGCGGCCCGGGTGGCAAATGAAGCGAAAACCAAGTTACTTGTAATAACGCACTTCTCAGCCCGGTATACGAATGAATACGTATTATTGCGTGAGGCCCGCGACGATTTCTTCCCAACCTGGGTAGCTACCGAATTGCGTCCGATCTTTACGGATCCCGCTCATGAGAAAGGTATTATCCAACCCAAAGTTTATCTGAAAGAGATCAACCAAAAGGGAAGTGATGGCGGAAGCAGTAACAGAGGCTCTTCTTCCGGGAAGAAAAGTCGAAGTCAAGGCAAAAAGAAACGTTTCCGTAAGCGAAAAAAATATTCTGGAAAAAAATCTCGCAAAAAATATAATAAGAGCAGCAGTAGCTCTCGGTCCAGAAGCAGTCGCAGTCGAAATGATGATAATAATAACAGTGGCAGCCAGCGTAAGCCTAAACAAATTACGCCGCGGACGCCGTTTGATGATTTCGACCGATTCTAAAAAATTAAAGTGTGAGTAGTAAAAACAGAGATAAGACCGTTGATTCGGATCTACTTCGGCGGCTCTATCAATTTATAAAGCCATATCGATGGTATGTGGCATTGGGCGTTTTGTTAACGCTCAGTGCCTCTTTCTTGGGTACGGTACGTCCAAAATTGACACAAATGGCCATCGACCAGTATATCCGCAACCGGGATTTCGATGGCCTGATGTGGATAATCTTATTGCTGTTTAGTGCTTTGGCCGGTGAATTTATTTTACTGGTAGCCAATACCTATCTGACGCGCTGGTTTGGGCAAGGTACTTTGTACAACATGCGGAATGCGGTATTTAAAAAGATACAATCGTTGCATGTTCAGTTTTTCGACAGAAATCCTATCGGTCGTTTAATCACTCGTACAACCAGTGATATTGAGGCGCTTAGTGACTTGCTGAGTGACGGAGTCGTGAATATTATCGGCGATATGTTCCGGCTGTTTTTTATTCTCTATTTCATGTTCAGCATGAGCTGGGAACTTTCAGTGGTGGCTATTTCTGTACTGCCGTTGCTTTTCTATGCTACCTTCATTTTTAAAGCCAAGATGAGGGAATCATTTCTACGTGTGAGAGATCAGATTGCCAAAATGAATTCCTTTGTGCAAGAACATATCAATGGGATGCCGATTGTCCAGCTTTTCAATAAAGAAGGCAGGCAGAAAAAAAACTTTGAGTCTATTAACGCCGGTCACCGCAATGCTTATATCCAAACGATCTTTTACTATGCCATCTTTTTCCCACTGGTGGAGATCATTTCGAGTTTGGCGATGGCGCTGGTTGTCTGGTATGGTGGCGGACGTGCATTAATGGGACAGGTTACTTTCGGGATCTTGGTCGCTTTTGTTCAATATGTGCGCAATTTTTTCCAGCCGATACAGGGACTCTCTGAAAAGTTTAACACCTTACAATCAGCACTGGCATCGTCCGAACGAATCTTTAATATTCTGGATACCGAAAATAGGATTACCGATCCCGAGAATCCTGATGTTATTGAAGAGCCGAGGGGGGCGATTAAATTCGAAGATGTTTGGTTCGGATATAATAAGGAAGAAACTGTCTTGAAAGATGTGTCATTTGAAGCAAAACCCGGCCAGACCATCGCAATTGTTGGGGCCACAGGGGCCGGAAAATCCACCATTATTAACCTTCTGATGCGTTTCTATGATATTAATAAGGGTTCGATCAAGTTGGATAACAAAGACATCCGAACTCTTAAATTAAGTGAATTGCGATCTAATTTTGCCTTGGTGCTTCAAGATAATGCGCTGTTCTCCGGGAGCATCATGGAGAATATTACACTTGGAAATCCTGAGATCTCTGAAGATGAGGTTATCAAGACGGCTCGAAAAATTGAAGCTGACAAGTTTATTGAAAGGCTACCCGGTAAATACCACTATGAGCTTAGCGAAAGGGGTAAGTCGATTTCTATGGGACAGCGACAGCTAATTTGTTTTATCAGGGCTATGGTTTATGATCCGAATATTTTGATACTGGATGAAGCTACCTCAAATGTGGATTCTGAAACAGAAGACATTGTAAATCGCGCTTGTGATAAGCTGATGCGAGGACGCACATCTATTGTGATTGCGCATCGCCTGTCAACGGTGCAGGGTGCCGATAAGATCCTGGTAATGCACAAGGGGGAAATCCGTGAGCGGGGAACGCATCAGCAGCTGTTGGAAAAGGAGGGGGGCATTTATCGCAAGCTTTACGAGTTACAATACAAAGACGAGTTTTTGCCTGCTTCAAAATCGGCTTGATTTAGCATGTATTTGAAATAACGTCAAGGATAAGAGACCAATCTACTCCTCTGTTATCTCGAATGGAGCCTGTGGAATGAGAGATCTTTTTTGAAAAGGATGAATCCTAATTACAACGATCGCTTCCCCATGGTCGAGATACTATAAATGATAGAGAATCTGTAATCGATATCGAACTCATATTAAAATAAGAAATTGCATTTTTATGCAGTCGACGGGTTGCAATAGGGGGATATGGCATCTCAAATTGAGTTTAAATGATGGATCTAAGCGCGGTCGCCATTTGCTCGATCTCTTTCTCCGTATTGTAGTAATGAATCGATGCACGAACCAGCTCTTCCAGGTTACGCTTCTGCATATCAATTAGAGTACTGCTCTTGTTGGAAGTGTTGACATTAATATTCTTATCGGAAAGCTTTTTCTGGACTACTTTGGGTTGTAACGAATCCACCGTAAAAGTGACAATACCACATTGTGTTTGGCCAATATCTTGCACGGTTACTTTGGGTATCTCCGATAATAGGTTACGCAGATAATCAGCCAAATAGGTAACACGTTTCCAGATATTATCAATCCCTATATCAGCCGCATATCGAATAGCCGCCCCCAAACCTATCTGTGCCGCTTTATTTGATTCCCAATTCTCAAAACGCCTTGAGTCCTCGCGGATTTTATAATGATTTTCATCAATCCATGCGGCAGAATGCAGGTCTAAAAAGGGCGGTATGAGTCGTTGTATCTTTTCTTGGCTGATATATAAAAAACCGGTACCACGCGGCCCTCGCAAATACTTACGGCCGGTAGCCGATAGCATATCACATTTTATCTGTTGCACATCAATCGGGTATTGCCCCACCGATTGACAGGCATCAACTAAGAAAAAGCAATCATAGTTTTGGGTAATGGCACCGATTTTTTCGATAGGGTTAACCAGCCCGTTATTAGTAGGTATGTGCGTTATGCTGACCAACTTTACACGCTCATCCATCATCTTTTCCAGAGACTCGACTGAAGTTTGCCCATATTGATCATTTGGTATAACATCGATTGTGGCTTTTATTCTTTTCTTCAGGTGCAAATAATTGATAAAGTTACTGGCATATTCCGATACTGAGGTAAGAATGCGATCCCCGTCTTCAAAATCAATGGAATAAAAAGCCATATTCCATGCTTCAGTTGCATTTTCAAGTAGGGCTATTTCCTCTGTCTCTCCATTGATAAAACCGGCTATATGTTCATAGATATTCTCCAGGTCAGAATGATAGTGTCTTGCCGTTTCATAGCCACCGTGATGGAGCTCTTGCTTTAGGTAAGAGTTTATTGCAGTTACAACTTGTTGGGGCATCAATGAAGCCCCGGCATTATTGAAATGAATCACATTATCGGTACCGGGAGTATCAGATCGTAGCTGTTCGATATTCATAGCTAGGAATGGCTTTAAATCTTGTGTTGGGCGTTATAGTTAATCACAGTTTGACGACTATTGATAACCGAATGTAAGGGGTTTATCCCAAAATATTTTCTCATCCAGATGAAAGATTATATATAAAAATAAGAGCAAATAGATAAATAAGTCGCATCAAACTTCCTATTGAGATGCTAAATAAGAGAGAAAATCTCTTCTTCTTGTAATTAAATGGAGAAATCAATGAATAAAAAGATACTCACTTTTATTGCTTTGTGTTTGGCAGGGCTCCTAACCGGGAGCGTTTATGCTCAAACTGCTACGCTGTCTGGCAAGGTAACGGATGTCAATTCGGGAGAGTCACTGCCGGGGGCAAACGTTGTTTTAAAGGAGATCCTCAAAGGATCTTCAACGGACGCGGATGGTAACTATAAAATTACCAATATTCCTGCCGGTACCTATACTTTGGAGGTTTCGTTTATAGGTTATAAAAAGAAAGCCCAAACTATTGATATCGGTTCTTCCGACATAACATTCGATATTGCACTGGAAGCTGATTTACTAGGCTTACAGGAAATTTATGTTACTGCCCTGGGATTCGAAGCTAATCGCGATGAACAAGGCACCTCAAGTTCAAATGTGAGAGGACAGGAGATTAGTCAATCAGGAGAAAATAATCTCCTAACCGGCTTGTCTGCTAAGGCAGCGGGGGTCTCTATTGTTTCAACCAGCGGTGATCCCGGAGCCGGCGCTCGAATCAATATTCGGGGCTTCAATACCGTATTGGGGAATACTCAGCCTTTATTTGTGGTTGACGGTGTTCCCGTATATAACTCGACGATCGAAAGTGCCGTAGATGGCGTGGGAACGGCTGTTTTTGGTGGATCGAATAATGTGGACGGTACGGTAGAACAATCCCGTATTCAGGATTTAAATCCGAATGATATTGCATCGGTTGAAATCCTGAAAGGTCCGTCAGCGGCAGCCCTATGGGGATCTCGTGCAGCCAATGGGGTTGTCATCATAAAAACCAAAAAAGGAGTTCCCACTACGAGTAACAAACTGAATATAGCATTCAGCTCGATTTCGTCTCTTAATCAAATTAATGAAACGCCCAACCTGCAAACCCGATACGGGCAGGGATTTTTGGGCTATGCTCCTTCTGATCCCATTAATGGCAATTCAAGTACTTCGCGACAGTTGACCTGGGGACCATTACTGGATCCCTCAACGCCGGTCTATAATCATGCGAGAGATGTGATAAAGGATGGCTACTCACTGGATAATAACCTGAGCATCAGTGGCGGAGATCAAAATACGACCTTTATGCTGAGTGTCGGGAATTTGAATTCCGAAGGTATTATTCGGAATAACAGCAGCTACGATCGTACCTCCGTTCGGGCAAGTGTACAACATGGGTTTAGTGAAAAATTAAATGCCAGTGTAAACCTGAATTATTCCGAATCGAATTCAGATCGGATCCAAAAGGGATCAAATACATCAGGTTTATACCTGGGAGCCCTACGGACTCCGCCGGACTTCGATAACCAGCCCGCCCTGATCGATTATGTCGATCCCAATGGGAATCTCTTCCCCGATCAGCAACGCAGTTTTCGTAATCCAACAGGGAATCCCTCTGTTACATCTTTTTACGACAACCCGTACTTCACCACGAAGTATAATACCAATAAGTCGGATGTTAACCGGTTTTTTGGCAATACGGAACTTTCGTATAATCCAACCTCATGGCTGAATATTACCCATCGCATGGGGATCGACAATTATACCGACCGTCGCCAGGAATATTTGGATGCTCGTAGTGCTACGGCTCCGGGAGGTCAATTCACTGCAAATAATATCCAAGAGACACAAATTAACTCCGATCTTATTTTGCAGGCTTCGCATCAGTTTACAAATGAATTTTCAGGTTCCGCGTTGTTGGGTTGGAATTATAATCAACGGGACCAGGAACAGCTCGGTACTATTTCAAGGGGATTCATCCTTCCTGATGCGCCGGCACAACCGGATAATGCCAACAGTATTTCTCCTTTTAAGTTTAAACAACTGGAGCGGACTTCGGCCCTTTATACCGAATTATCTGCAAACCTATATGATCAACTATATCTGAAAGGAACCGGTCGTATGGAAAGTGCTTCGACCTTTGGCCCCGCTTCGGATAAAACGTACTTTTATCCATCCGGAAGCCTTGCCTGGCAATTTACCAGCGCAGATTGGTACCATGGTGATAATATCCTGAACTTCGGTAAAATAAGAGGATCCTACGGGGAGGCCGGCATTCAACCCGGACCGTATTTGACCTCTACGACCTTCCTGAATGCTACCGGGGGCAATAACTTCTTAAATGGATGGGGAGCCGCCCTTGACGCTAATAATTATGGAGGAGGATTCCGAAGAAATCAGGTAGCCGGTAACCCGGCTCTTAAGCCTGAACAAGTACGCGAAATTGAAATAGGTACAGACCTGCGCTTCTTTGACGACCGAATTGGATTGAGTTTTTCCCGGTATTGGAAAAAGACGACCGATGCCATCCTGAATGTAACGGTACCTGCTTCGTCGGGCTTTACTTCAAAATTTGCCAATGCAGCCAAGCTTAAAAATAGCGGTTATGAAGTCGAGTTAAGTGCGGAGTGGCTTCGCCTGAGTAATTTTAGCTGGACCACCTCAATTAATTGGTCAAAGAATAAAAACGAAGTTACCGATTTGGCCGGCGTTAGTAATGTACTGCTGAGCGGTTTTACTAGTTTTAGTTCACAAGCCGTACAAGGAGAACCTTTGGGCGTTATTTGGGGCACACGATGGTTGCGTTATGAATCGTCGGATGGCGCCCCGGTAATTGTAAATTCCCAGGGAGATATCATTTCTAATAATGCTATGACCGATGCGGATGGAAATGCCATAATAGCCGGCAGTGCCCCGATCACTGTTGATCAATTCGGATTCCCGGTAACCGATCCATTCTCACAAGGAGTAATCGGTGATCCGACACCCGATTGGAGAGCGGGTATTTCAAATACATTTAAGTATAAAAACCTGAGCTTGAATGTGCTTGTCGATATCAAACAGGGAGGGGATGTCCATAACGGTACGAGAGGTGCCTTGTATTTCTTCGGTACGCATGGAGATCAGAATTGGACTACAACCATCAGCCAGGAAGAGGCTTCGCAGCTTTATAATTATGGCGGTGCATACGATGTTTTGGGAACCGGTCAGACATCTAATTTCGCCCAATATCTGGCTAATAAGGGGGTAACGCCCGATGCCGATGGTAATTATACCTTCCGGGGATATATTACCGACTATGGTAGTGGTAATGTTGTGATTGATGAGACCGCATATTGGGCAGGTCCACTCAGTTCGTTTACCGGTCCGGATGAACCTTTTGTTGAAGACGGGGGCTACGTCAGATTACGTGAGGTTTCCCTGTTCTATACCTTCAATAACCGAAATTTCCGGGATTTAACGGGGCTTTCATCTATTGACGTAGGAGTAACAGGCCGTAATCTGATTTTGTGGACTGATTATACCGGCGTTGATCCCGAAACGAATCTGACCGGTCAGGATGGCAACGGCTGGGGATTGGATTATTTCAACAACCCCAGCACACGGTCCTGGATATTTACACTCCGCGTTAATTATTGATCATTAAAGTAAGGTGAATATTATGAAAACGTATATAATTAAAAATAGTATGGTAGTACTCCTTGCTTTTATGCTGGTCATGCTGTCAGCATGCAACGTTAACGAGGAGATTGTAAGCGGGATTTCCGAAGATCCTAATAACCCGACCGATGCACCGGCCCAGAAAGTGTTTGTCGCCGGACAAGTGGCCTCACTTTTGGTGCATGAAGGGGATGCCGATTGGATTAGCAACCTCTTTACGCAACATTTGACGGGGGTGGCCCGGCAGCCTGCCCAATTTTATGGGTACAGCATAAATGCCACCGACTTCAATGGCATGTGGTCTTTCGCCTACAGCAGGGCTTTTACTAATTTAAAACTGGCTGAAGGTAAACTGCTGACAGGTCAGGAAAATATTGGTGCCGTAATTAAAATAAACCGGGCAATGCTATCGGGACAAATTGCGGCCCTATGGGGAGATGTTCCTTATACCCAGGCTGCTGATGATGCAATTGAGAACCCGGTATATGATCCCCAGGCACAGGTATATGCGGCAGTGATCGGCCTACTGGATGAGGCCATTCAAACGCTTAGCAATAGTCCCAGTAATTTGCCCAATGGATGGGATGTTTTCTCCTACCAGGGGGATGCTGAGCGATGGCTGCGGGCTGCTTATACGCTTAGGGCACGCTATAAATTACACACCGGTGACTTAGCAGGAGCCTTGGCAGATGCCGAGCAGGGAATCAATAATAATACCATTGATCCCAATACCGGCTGGGCCGCTGGGGATCTGATGGCTCCTCATGGAGGAAATTGGCGATTTGATATGAACTTGTTGCACTCCGAATTAGTTATCGATCGTCCGGGAGACATCGATGCTTCTGCATCGGTAGCCGTTACCATGACACGCCCTGGTGGGACCCGAGAAAATGCCAAGACCGACGAAGGTGACGGCCGGTTCCTGTTTTACTTTACCAACGAAGCCACCCCGGGATTAAATACCAACGATGGTGGATTTTTTGGAGCAAGTGCCCCCTTCCCATTAGTAACGTATGCTGAGAACGAGCTGATCAAGGCTGAAATATTAGCTCGTAACGGTGATCAAGCAGGGGCTTTGGATGCCTTGAATAATGTTAGAGCTTATAATCAAAGTCGCTTTGGCGGTACTTATGATGCGTTGGTTGCCTCGGATTTTCAGGCAGGAGGGGCCTATGCCAACACAACGGTACTTCAAGAGATTTATGACGAGGAGTATCTAAGCCTAATGGGACAAATTGAAGTATTTAATTTTGTCAGAAGAGTCGCTTATGATTCGCTAAGCCCGTTACTAAATCCAAGATCCGGAGCCAGCACTATTCCACAGCGATATCGATATCCCCAAAGTGAATTGGATGCTAATGAGAATATCCCATCGCCGCAACCCGGTCTGTTTACGAAAACACAGGCCAATGGGGGATAGGACAGCCCCAAAATATAATGAGAGGAAGGGATTGTTCCTTCCTCTCATAATTAAATATTGAACACTAATCCGGGAAATAAAGCTGATGGTCACTTTTTCCGGCTTGTTAGTCACAAAATGATTCTTCAGCACAGACTTAAGCACTAAGTTCCCGTATCTTTAACTTCATAATGAGATGCCCGATAATTTTCTTATCCTATTCTTTTCTCATCTAAGCATAGATAACCCGTAAGGAAAAGAGGATTGTCGGGTCTTTTTTTACACATCTTTCAGTTATTCACCTACCTTCAGTTCTTGGTCTTCTGCATGCATTTGATATTGAATACCTTTTAAATTGTCATGTATGGATTTTTGCAAAATCAATTCATGTCGGACTTATTTCTGTATATGTAATCTTAAAAGCTGGTAACAGAGATTTTAAGTGATCGATATTTTGCAAGTTTTCCTACTAAATATTTAAGTCATTTTTATTTCAGATACTTAAATAGAAGATCCCCGCAACCTTTTGATAGGTGAACAAGTATCATTAGGAACCCAGCAACCGGATGGAGTACTATTAAAATGCCTTCTTATAAGACTATAATAGTGGACGAGGATACTTCAGCCCGAAATTTGTTAGCGCATTTTTTGGCTGAAAGTGCCGATGTTGAAATTGTGGCCCTTTGCAAAAATAGTCTTGCGGCGATCGAATCCATTAATTCTCAAGAGCCTGATTTGGTTTTCTTGGAAATAGAGATGCCTGATTTTAGCGGATTTGAGATTCTGGAGCGTATTCAAATAACTCCCTCACCGTTTATCATATTTACATCGCAGCATCCCAATTATGCAGCCAAGGCTTTTGAAGTTGACGCCCTCGATTATATTCATAAGCCTGTTAACCGGGATCGAGTGAAGAAAAGTCTGGAACGCATCAGGAAGCGGATGAATAAAGAGGAGTTAAGTGACCAGATTGGCCGTTTGATTCCTGATTTTAAAGAGTTAAACAATCTCAAAAGGTTCATTATCAAGCAAGCAGGTGAATATCACTTAATTCGTACCAAAGATATTATATGGATTGAGTCGGACGGCAATTATTCGCGTATTATAACCGAAGAAAAAAAATTTATGATCAGATATACGCTTTCAGGTTTTGAAGAGCAGCTGGATCCCAACCGGTTTTATCGTATTTCAAGATCGCTTATCGTGAATTTAGATTTTGTAGTGAAAATAAAGGATCATGTTTACGGCAATTATCTTGTTGAGCTCGAAAATGGAAATACGCTAAAGATGAGCAAGAATTATAAACAGCTATTTGAGGCTTTGAAGAATTTTTAATCAAAAGAAAAGGCAACTGCTTCCACAGCTGCCCTTTGGCATATCGCATTTTAAAGTGTGCCGTTTAATCTCCAAATGCTGCCAAAAATTCGTCATAAGCTTTAAGAGCCTCCTCGTCATGGCCCAGCTCATCCAGAATTTCAGCACGTTTCATCATTGCTACTTGCAGGTATTCGCGATAGTCATTCTGACCTTTGAATCGTTTAATGATACTATTGCTGGCATCCAGGATTTCATCTCGGCTGCCGTTGTCAATTATCAAATCATATCGTTTTAAATAAACTTGATCCAGTTTTTCTTTAACCAGGATCTCTGAACTTGAGTCCATGCGCTCAATAATCATATTATAAAGCGGTAACAAGTCAGAGCTTTCATCTTTTTCAAGAATCTGAGCTTTGAATAACATTGCTTTTGATGCCTGATCATAGAATTCTTTTTTGGGCGAATCTTTAAATCGATCGATTACCTTGGTTAAAGCAGGGAGTGCCTCATCGGGTCGGTTCAATTTTAATAACGTTACGGCCTGACGAATAATCGAGCGAGAGACAGCCTCCTTCAAAGAAGGATGCTCATTCTCATCATCGTAACGTGTGATAATTTCTTCTAAAGTGGGTAACAGTTCATCCCATCTTTGTAGTTTATTAAGCAGATCGGATTTTCGTATTAAAGCCTTCTGTACAAAGCTATTATCGGTTGTTAAAGTAGCCATATTTTCTGCAGATTGAGAGTTTACGGATGATAAAGGTGCTTCCAAATCAACAGGATCCTTGTCCATATTAGTGTCGTTATCGGGCGAATTTGCCATTTCGGATGTGTCTTGCTCATCAGTAAATCCAAAAGGGTCTTCTTCCTTATTTACCTTTTCTTCAGTTTCGTCCTCAACATATTCTCTGATGGTTAAATTGAGCTCATCATCATCTTCTTTATTTTCTTCTTTTCCTGATTTTTTTGCATCAAAATCATTAACCAAATCATCAATGTTTTTATCCCCGATACTTTCCCGAATTAAATTTTGATCAGAAGACTGCTGATGGCCGTTACTGTTAATTTCTACCGTTTCTGCTAATGTCGATGTAACAGTTTCAGTTTGATCCTGCTCACGAATAGCATCAATTGTACTAGTCCCAACATATGAGACGACTTTTTGGAAGGTACTTGATATATATTTAATTATGAGCTCTGTTTTTTTTCCGTCAAAAAGTTCTTCGAATGTCTCTTTGATGGTATCAATAGAGGCCTGGTGGATCTTGGGATTCACTTCGAAAAGCTTTGCATAAGCCTCAATCAATCCCTTAGCCAGCGCTTTTTTTGTAGAGTCAGGATCCTTAAACTCATCATAATGTTCGCCGGGTTCACCATCGTTGGTAATGATGTTAAAATCCTTGAGTAATCGGACAACCAGCAAATCATTGGGGTCTGAATATCCTAATACTTCAAGCACCGATGAATTAATAACCTCATCTGAATCATACTTGACTAAGGCATCAATTATAGATTCAAAGTTTTTGGTATTTACTAAAAATGCTTCTGACACTTTCATATTTGCGATAGTTGATTTTGTGTGAACAGTATTTTCGCCATAAAAAATTAAAGTATCCAATTAAAAACTATTAATAAAAGCCTCTTAGCGTTAAAATTTTGTAACATAGAAAGGCAAAAAAGGTTATCAGGCAGGGAAGGCTTCTATAAATACGTCTTCAAGCATTTTCTTGGATAAGGGTTTTACCAGCAGAGCAATATGTTCGGTAGCTTTTGCCCGTGCTAAAACGTCGGGATCGTCTGTAGAAGTGATATACACGAGTTTAACCTCTCGATGTTTGCTAATTTCCTTGGCTGCCTCGATTCCATCAATGTCGTCAGCAAGGTTTATATCCATCAAAATTAAATCAACAGCACCAATTCTAATAGCAGATTCTATGGCGGTAGCCCCCTTGGAGCTAGAGCCGATTACCGTATGGCCCATCCGGCTTATTAGCTGTTCCAGAATAATTTGTTGAATACTATCGTCTTCAACAATTAAAATTTTCTTTGCTTTTGAAGAGGAGTCCAACGCCATATTTTGTAGATGCAAATTCAAACTATTTGCTTCATATAATGCTAAATTAGCAGGAATAAAACAATTAACATATTCAAAAATTTTGAATTGAAAAACCTCTCATTGTATTGCTAAGAAGATAAGCTGCTATTGTTGTTTTACCTCTTCCTCTTACAATATTAGCTATTTTTTAAAAATTTCTATAAAACAATAAAAAACAGTTATTTATAGTTGTAATTTATTATCTTTGAAAAAGATTAAAATCATCTTAATTAATAAAACTTAACCAACAAGGTTACTACTAAATGTTACCTTAGTCCATTATTAAGGACATATAATATATATTGACAATTAAGGTATAGAATGCAAGCCGCCCCTGTTTATATAGTTGATGATTCCAAGATACAAGTAATAATTCTTGAAAAAATTTTACTTGAAGAAGGGTTTGCCGTGCATACATTTTCGAATGGTTTTGATTTAATAGAAAACCTTAAAAAAGAGAGCAGGCTTCCACTAATTATCTCAGATATCGATATGCCTGGAATGGATGGGTTTGAACTTATAGAAAACATTCAAAAAAGCTCTTGCTGCCACAATATTCCATTCTTTTTTATTTCTTCAAATAACGATTCCTCAATTGTAGAAAGAGCTCATAAGATGGGAGCCAGGAGTTTTATTGAGAAGCCATTCAAATCCGATCTTCTGCTTCAGCTCGTAAAAGAAACATTACCGAATTGAAGCCGGCTTAAGAGGGAAGGAGTACCTGAGGAGAGACTCGAACTCTCACGACCGCAATGGCCACCGGATTTTGAATCCGGCGCGTCTACCAATTCCGCCACTCAGGCATTTCGTGTATTTGCCAAAATTTTAGATTCGAAATATAAGGTATTCTGAATTACTTCTTCAACATCCTTTTTGTATAATTTTCGATCTGTATTTTAATCAATAGATTGTTATTGATGGCGTCAGTAAAGAAAGTCAGGGTAGAAAAGAAAAACCTCCATGTGTAAAAACATGGAGGTTTGACGCAAATGAAAGGGTAACTGTCCGCAGTGATATAAATTTCTAAATGGTTAGTTCTGCTTGGATAATACTATGCGGCTGTGTTTTTTGTTTTAAGTTTAAGTGCCAACTGTTTTTTGTTGTGTCTTTTTAACTTCTTGTAATCCGGGATCAAATATTTGGGGCGCAGGTTTGGCATATCCCAATCATTTTTCTCTATAAGATCCCAATAGTCATCCACTAAATATTTTAATCGCAAGTTCGGCATTTTGATTGTACCTTTATTTTATCTCTTGTTTAACGGCCAATATGATGTCTTGCATCAAACCGTTGACTTATATTATGCGGAAATTTTTTAGCTTCCAATTAATTAAGAGATATTTAACCTACATAAGGAAGGCCTAATATTGGTTTAAAAATTTTAATGACAAGGAGGATCAGGAAAGAAATGTTATAGAGCTTGATACTGGCTTTTTGCTAGAGGTATTACATGAGTAGATTTTCACTTTGCACGTCTCTTTACTATATATCTAAATGAAAAAAAGATACTTACAATGGGATTAGAAAATTATAAACGGTTTAAGAAAAATTCGATATTCATTCTGTTCATTTTTTTTATTGCAGGTAACGTAATGGCGCAAACGACGCCGCAACTGGGCAAAGCTCCCGTCAAAGATGTTGTCGGGGCCATGACGCTGAAGGAAAAAGCCAGGGTCGCGGTTGGGGTAGGCTGGGGGCCCGACAAAGTACCCGGGGCTGCGGGTGCCACCTATGCCGTACCCCGGCTGGGTATTCCTTCCATGATTCTGTCTGATGGCCCCGCGGGGGTGCGTATCCAACCTATTCGGGACAACGACAGCAGCAAAACCTATTATGCCAC
>DATFLI010000098.1:0-12259 GCA_035267805.1 Balneolaceae bacterium
TACAAATTGACGTTATGACGATTTTAACAAGGTCCTGCAACTAAAATCTCAACTATTTTCCGCCTCTTTCGCATCTTGCGAGGCAGAGCTTGGGAACCAGGTGTGTTCATTGATCATTGTTCACTGAAAAGGGTTCCCCAGACCCCAGGGGGTCTTCCATCCTGGAAATGCCCCTTCAATCTTATCCAATTTCTTTTTCACCAATCGAGACCAGGATTGAACGTGCTGACCCGTAACTTGAAAACCGAAACATCCGGCATGCTCCATCTCAGTTCATTCGATTACATGGGGTAATTTTAACTCTTTGAGTGGGTGCGAAACTTCAGAACATTAAAAAAGCACCCAACACGTCATGGTGAGCGCAGGGCGTGCTTTTTCGCCCGAAGTCGAACCAGCTTAGGGGCAGCATACGTGAATAAATCAGTCCCCAACCCGACTTATAACAATGCTCTGCATCCCAGGCAAAGAAAACCACCCGTAAAACGAGCGGGAGGGGACCTCCCTTTTAGCGTTGTTAACGATTACCGATGGGCTCCACCCGCTTTTTGGGTGGGGTCCATCTAGCCCAGCGATAAACGTGTGAATCATGATTTTCGGGATTGAAGGATGATCAGGATTATTTAGCCCTCATACTCGTTACGACGCTACGCGGCGTAACGCCAACCGGACGCTCTGCGTCCTTGTTCTAAGGATATTATTCCTCACTGCAATTTTTCCTTATTGATCGCTTATTGCCGGTCGAGTCTGGAGACTCTCAGTGAGGTCGTCACGAGACTGGAGTCTCGCGACAGGAATTTAGATAGTTCTATCAAATGCTGCAAAGTCTTCTTCGAAGAAGGTGAGTTTAATTATTATAATCAGCTGTACATTAATTAATGGACTTATATATTATACCCACGTGGAAAGCTTTGCAAAACCAGGGATTTTGATTAAATGCACCGTTTGGCAAAGCTCTCTCGAAATTATTTAAAATTTAATGAGACTTTTGCACTAAATGGCCATCAAAAAAAGCGACCTCTATTCCTCCATCTGGAAAAGCTGCGATGAGCTGCGCGGGGGAATGGATGCTTCGCAATACAAAGATTATGTACTCACGCTCTTATTTCTGAAATACGTCTCTGACAAATACGCCGGACAGGAAGACGCCCTGCTGCTTATTCCCGAAGGGTCAAGCTTCGATGATATGATTGCCCTTAAAGGGAAGTCCGATATCGGGGACCAGATCAACAAGCGGATTATTGCGCCCATTGCCGAAGCGAATGATCTGAAAGGCGTTATCGACCAGACCGACTTTAATGACGATGAAAAGCTGGGCAGCGGCAAGGAAAAAGTGGATCGCTTGACGCGGTTGATAAGCATTTTTCAGAACTCGGCCCTGAACTTTGCGGACAACCAGGCGGGCGGGGATGACCTGCTGGGCGATGCCTATGAATACCTGATGCGCCACTTTGCCACGGAGTCGGGGAAGAGCAAGGGACAGTTTTATACCCCGGCCGAAGTCTCCCGCATACTGTCCAAAGTGGTGGGCGTGGAAAAGGCGCACCACCCATCCCAGACCGTGTACGACCCGACCTGCGGCAGCGGATCGCTCCTGCTCAAGGTGGCCGATGAAGCCGAGGTGGACCTGACGATCTACGGGCAGGAGATGGATAACGCCACGTCGGCTCTGGCCAAGATGAACATGGTGCTGCACAATTATCCCACGGCGGTGCACAGTATCATGAAGGGCAACACGCTGGCCGATCCCAAATTTACCCGAAACGGAGTGCTGAAACGCTTTGATTATGTGGTGGCCAATCCGCCGTTTTCCTATAAAGCGTGGACCAACGGGCTGGATCCCAATAATGACCCGTATAACCGGTTTGACGGTTTTGGCGTGCCGCCCAAGAGCAATGGGGATTATGCCTTTTTGCTGCATATTGTAAAATCGCTGAAGAACACGGGTAAGGCAGCCGTAATTTTGCCCCACGGCGTGCTGTTCCGGGGCAATGCTGAGGAGACCATCCGCCGTAATTTGATTGAGCGCGGTTATATTAAAGGCATCATCGGGCTGCCGGCCAACCTGTTTTACGGGACGGGCATTCCGGCCTGTGTGGTGGTGCTGGATAAGGAAGAAGCCGGCACGCGTGGAGGTATCTTTATGATTGACGCCAGCGAAGGCTATAAAAAGGACGGCAACAAGAACCGCCTGCGGGAGCGCGATATTCACAAGATCGTGGATTACTTCCGGAGTCGGCGGCAAACCGGGGGCTATGCCCGGTTGGTGCCGTTCGATGAAATCCGGGAGAACGACTACAACCTGAATATCCCCCGCTATATTGATACCACGGAAGATGAAGATATACAGGACCTGGAAGGCCACCTGAAGGGTGGGATTCCCAACCGGGATATCGATGCGCTGGATGGATTCTGGGAAGTATATCCCACGCTGAGAAAAGAGCTGTTTGCACCGCTCCGGGCAGGATACAGCGAGCTTCGGGTGGACAAGGATGAGATTAACGAAACCATCTTTTCGCATCCCGAATTTCGGCAATATAGGCAGAAGCTGGACCGGGTTTTTAAAGAATGGAGATTGCAGAATTACGATGCCATGAAAGGCATCACCCACGAAACCAGCCCTTCGGAATTAATAGAAACCCTGTCGGAATCCCTGCTGGAGGCCTATACCGGCAAGTCGCTCATTGACAAATACGATATCTACCAGCACCTGATGGACTACTGGGCCGGGACCATGAAAGATGATGTGTATATGATTGTGGAGGATAGCTGGAAAGCCACGCTGGAACCGGTGCGTACCAGCACGGGCAAGATTAAGAAGGGACAGTTTGAATGCGAGCTGGTGCCCAAGCATTTGGTGATTGACCGCTATTCCCCCGAAGAGCAGGCCGAAATGGAGCAGCTCAAGCAAAAACAGGAGGAAGCCTCGCAGACCATGGACGAACTGGAGCAGGAGCATGCCCATGAAGACGGGCTCCTGGAAAACGTGCTCAGCGATGCGGGCAATGTCACCAAAACCAATTTGAACAGCCGGATCAGGGAGATTAAGGGTGATCCAGATTATGGGGAAGAGTATGAGCTGCTCCAAAAATACAAAAAGGCTTATAATGTGGAATCGAAAGCCAAAAAAGCCGTGAAGAAAGCGGAAAAAGTGCTCAACCAAAAAGTGAATACCAAATATCCCAAACTCAGCCCCGATGAAGTGAAAACGCTGGTGGTGGACGACAAGTGGCTGCCTTCGATTAAGCAGAAGATTGATGATGAGGTGGATGCGGTTTCCCGTCACCTGACCCTGCGCCTGAAAGAGCTGGCCGATCGTTATGATCGCGCTGTTATGGATATTGATTCCGAAGTGGAAGCGCTGGAAGTAAAAGTAAATGCCCACCTGGAAACGATGGGGGTTGAATGGAAGTAGTTACTGAAAAGCCAACCACAAAAGCTGTTCCCGAAGGATATAAACGGACCGAAGTGGACGTTATTCCAGAGGATTGGGGAGTAAGAAAAATTGGAGAAGTTTCGGAAGTTAAAATTGGTCGTGATTTAAAGAAAGATCATTACGCTGATTATTCAGACTCTACATATAAATATCCCGTCTACTCGAATACTGTAGCGGATAGAGGACTTTATGGTTACTATGATTTTTCAGAATATAAGGGGAATAGCGTAACTGTAATTGGAAGAGGAGTTGGTTTAGGAACAGCTTTCGCTCGTGAAAAAAGTTTCGGTGCAATTGGAAGATTAATAGTTATTGCTCCTAAGCCAGATATTTACTTTAAATATCTGGCACACTATATAAATGAGGGTCTAAACTTACATCAGGAAAGCAGTGGAATCCCTCAACTGACTGGTGTTCAGATTCGAAAATATTATGTTATCATACCAACTCTCAAAGAACAACGCGCCATTGCCGAGGCTCTGAGCGATGTGGATGCCCTGATCGCCGAACTCGATGCCCTCATCGAAAAGAAACAGCAGATCAAAAAAAGTGCCATGCAGCAGCTGCTTACGGGGAAGAAACGGTTGCCCGGGTTTAGTGGCGAGTGGGAGGAGAAGAAGTTGTGGGAATTGTTAACAGTTATGCATGGGAAGTCGCAAAAATCAGTGGCTTCCGAAAGTGGCGAATATCCAATATTGGGAACAAGTGGTCAAATCGGGAAGGCTACTACATATTTATATGACAAGCCATCTGTACTAATAGGTAGGAAGGGCACTATTGATCGTCCTCAATATATGGAAGAGCCCTTTTGGACTATTGATACTCTCTTCTATACTCAGGTAAATGAAAATGCGATTGCGAAATTTCTCTATTACAAATTCTTGTTAATTGACTGGACTTCTTATAATGAAGCTTCGGGTGTTCCAAGTTTGAATAGTACCACCATTGAAAATATCGAGGTATTTTTCCCAGATAGTATCGAAGAACAAAAGGCTATCGTTGTAATTATCAACGACATGGATGCAGAGATAAAGGCTTTACAGGCCAAGCGTAATAAGTATGATAAAATCAAGCAGGGTATGATGCAGGAGCTGTTGACGGGAAAGACGCGGTTGGTGTAACAATAATTTTAAAAAGACGATTTCATACTTTTTAAAAGTCGATGATTAAAAAAATCCTTATGCCATGTATCAAATAGATAAAAAGCTGAATCAGATTAATCGACTGGAAGAAAAATCTTTTTCGGAGCTCGGTTTTAGAGAGCGGGATCATTTACAAGAGTGGATCTCCAAGGATCCGTATTGCCTTGGTGAGGAGCTGTTGATCATTCAAAAAGAATTTTCGGGGTTCCAGGATACCCGCGAAAGGCTCGACCTGTTAGCCCTGGATAAACAGGGTAATTTGGTCATTATTGAAAATAAGCTTGATGACAGCGGGAGGGATGTCACCTGGCAGGTACTCAAGTATGCTTCCTATTGTAGCAGCCTTAGCAAAGATGATATTCGCAACATTTTTCAGGATTATCTGGAAGTGAATGGGGAAGAGAAATCTGCGGATGAAATGCTGGCTGATTTTTTAGAAAAAGAAGATTTCTCTGAAGTTCAGCTTAATCAGGGGGCGGCACAACGTATCATGATGATAGCGGCTAAATTCAGAAAAGAAGTAACCTCCACCGTTCTTTGGCTGATGAATTTTAATATTCGTATTCAGTGTTTTAAAGTCTCGCCGTATAGTTTTAAGGATCAGCTTTTCTTAAATTTTGATCAGATTCTGCCGGTAGTTGATGCTGAAGAGTATTCAATCAGCATGGCATCAAAAGCGCAGGAGGAGATTGCCACGCAGGAAAATTTAAAGAAACGCCACCATGTACGGCTTGAGTTCTGGCGGAAGTTTCTGGATTACACCAATCAACAAAACCCGTTGTTTTCCAATATTTCACCATCAAAAGATAACTGGCTGGGTATTGGTATTGGGATGAGCGGTGTAAATATAAATATGGTGGTATCGCGCAATTATGCACGAGGGGAACTCTACATCAACCGGGGCGATAAGAAGGAAAACAAAGCGTGCTTTGACTATCTCACTCAACATAAAGATAAAATTGAAGAAGAATTTGGGGATGAGCTGATCTGGGAGAGAATGAATGAAAATATATCATGTAGAATTAAATACCAGTTAAACGAAGTCTCTGTATATGACAAAGATGACTGGGACAACATGATAAAGTATATGACCGATGTAGCTGAGCGGATGGTTAAGGCATTCAAAGGACCGGTCAGGAAGCTAAATAGAAAGGTCAAGAAAGGCGATTTATAAGTGGGGTGAAATCATGTCAAATGTTGGACAATTGATGCAGGAATGTTGACGAGTAAGATGAGATTAATGTAAGCATAAAATCAAAAAAAATAATTGCACAGACATGACAGAAAAACTGCAACAACTTAGCGGACTTTTAACAGATTTTCGTCAGCTCCCGGAGCTTGAAACGGCGCCTCCTACCTTGTTTGAGATTGCCGGTTATCCCCATTATGAAGAAGTTTGCAGTAACATCCTGGCATTTTACTTTGACAGCGATGAAGATCACGGGTTGGATAACCTTTTGTTGCGATCTCTTTTAGAGATGATTCCGGACATGGAATCTGATTTTTCATCGGAACAAACTAACGATGTAATACGAGAAGCGCTGACCCTCAATTCAAAACGAATAGATCTCATTATTAAAACTGATTCCTATTGTATAGCCATAGAAAATAAAATTTATGCTGAATTGTACAATGATTTGAATGAATACGCTCGTCACGTTAAAAGAATATCCACTGAAAAGCATAAACCGTTAAAAATTGTTCTTTCACTAAATGGGATTGACCAAGCTAAACTTACCAACGGATTTATTCATATTACTTATCAAAAGTTGTTTAAGGCTGTCCATCAAAATATTGGATTTTATATACAAAATGGGTCGGATCGATATATCCGATATTTGCTGGATTTTATACAATCGATCGAAAATCTAAAAGGGAAAACTATGGATTCGGAAATACTGGAATTTTTTAAAGATAATTATGATGAGATTCAAGAATTGTTTGAATATCAGCAAGAAATTAATAACCAGCGTCATGAGCGGGTAAAGAAAATAGCAAATCATATTGATGATTTGGATAACAGTATACATCAAGGGATTTGGCGAAAATACACGCTTGTTCATGATATTGAATTGCCTGAAGGGCCAACAGTTGCCATCGACTATAAAGTAAAACTAAATGGAACTGCCCCCGAAGTTTTTATAAGGGATAACGGTGGGATCGATATTGATTTGAGAAGCCTTCATATTTATAAAAGCGGGCGGTTTGATACCTCTTTAAAAATGGATAATCGTAGACATAAAGAAGTGATGCGGATAAAAGACGATAGTATTTTTAATTTTGAGGCAGAGACTCTTAAAGTTGCAAAAGCACTCAAGGAAATTTTGTCAGAGATTAAATTGAATAACTGATTTTCAGTGTAATAAATCTGGAATTATGTTGGATTTCTTGTTTTGAAAATCATAAAAGGTGGTGTAAACTAAAATATAAAATCCCCTCTGTACAGGCTGTGAAAAAATCCAAAATCAAATAAAATGTGCCTAAAAAATAAGAATTATTGATTTTGGAACGCTGTAGTCATCCCCCTGCACCCCCTTCAAAGGGGGACTCTGACGACTTTTGCTTATAAATCAACAATCAAACTTAAATAAATTAGTTGCTGTTAAATTTCTGTACTTATTTTTTTACAGGCTCTCAAGAGGGATTATTAGCAAATGAATCCCATAATGAACTTCAAACTACTACTTGATTCTAAGATTCAACCGCAAAACGCGTTATAAAAGTTAATTATAAAATAGCCTTATTTAATGATTTACTATTTGCTTTAAATAAGCATCTTCCTTATTTAAGAAATAGCTGATTATCTTAAATAAGGATTTTTTTATTAAAGACTTGATGAAAAATTTTAAAGCGGGAATTTACGTAAACCAGGATCATTATGAGAGTTTCCAGCCCAACCCCATAAATCGTCGGTGGAAAGTGGATAACATGGAAGTTCTCGATCTACTGAGTAAGGCCGACCGGCAATTGGGGCGCCTGGATATGTATTCTGAATATATCCCCAATATTGATCTTTATATCAGTATGCATGTGGCCAAAGAGGCTACTCAAAGCAGCAAGATTGAAGGCACACAAACTCAAATAGAAGAAGCTCTGTTAGATAAGGAAAATGTTTCCCCAGAAAAGAGAGATGACTGGGAAGAGGTTCAAAATTATATTGCTGCCATGAACACCGCAATTGCAGAACTCGAAAAACTTCCTTTTTCATCAAGATTAATAAGAAACACCCATAGAGTATTGATGCAGGGAGTTCGAGGAGAACGCAAACAGCCGGGGGATTTCAGAACAAGTCAAAATTGGATTGGAGGAGCTACTATAAATGATGCCTTGTTTGTACCTCCAATTCATGAGAGTATTCCAGACCTCATGAGTGACTTGGAGCATTTTGTTCACAACGATGAGATTCACCTTCCGGATCTACTCGAAATAGCTATAGTTCACTATCAATTTGAAACGATTCATCCTTTTTTAGATGGTAATGGAAGGGTGGGTCGTTTGATGATTACACTCTATCTGGTCAGTAAAGAAATTTTAAAAAAGCCGATTTTGTATTTGTCTGATTTTTTTGAGCATCATCGAACCCTTTATTATGATAACTTGATGCGCGTTCGGGAAAAAAATGACATAGAACAATGGATCAAATTTTTTTTGACCGGCATCATTGAAACAGCAAAAAGTGGGATTCAGACCTTCGACGCCCTTATGCAGCTTCAACAACGCGTAGACCACGACTTGCAATCCCTGGGTAGTCGTTTAGTTAATGCTCAAAAAGTGGTTAGAAATCTCTACAAACATCCGATTATGAGGCCCGAACGTGTGAGCGAGGTGGCCGAGGTATCCATGCCAACCGCATATAAACTGTTAGCATCTCTGGAAGATCTTGGTATTTTAACAGAAGTAACGGGTGCTGAAAGAAATAGATTATATGTCTTTCAGGAATATTTAAATCTTTTTAAATGATGAGCGACGTTGGCCAAATAGAACGCAATACCCAAAACCGGGTGGTCCGGTTATTCCGGGAGCGTTTGGATTACCAGTACCTGGGGAACTGGGAAGAGCGGGATGGCAACCGGAATGTGGAGGAAACATATCTTCGCCGCTTTTTGAACCGCCAGGGGTATGACCAGGGGCTCATCGACAAAGCCGTTTTTGAACTGAGTCGAGTCGCCGGTTCCCAGGCCGACTCGCTCTACGATGCCAATCACGAAGTCTATCGAAAACTCCGGTATGGCACCGAAGTGCGACGCTCGCAGGGCGAGAACAAGCAGACCGTTCATTTTATCGACTGGGAACACCCGCTCAATAACGATTTTGGCATTGCCCAGGAAGTAACCGTACAGGGACAGCACGACAAACGTCCCGATGTGGTGCTGTATATCAACGGCATTGCCGTGGGCATCCTGGAATTGAAGCGCTCCAAGGTCTCGGTCAACGAAGGCATCCGCCAAAACCTGGACAACCAGAAACCCGCGTTTATTAAATCGTTCTTTAATACCATGCAGCTGGTGATGGCCGGCAACGATACGGCCGGGCTTCGCTATGGCACCATCGAAACGCCGGAAAAGTATTATCAGAAATGGAAAGAACCCGCCGACGAAGATTTTGATTACCTGCTGGATAAACACCTGGTGCAGCTTTGCCATAAAAAGCGGCTCATGGAGCTGATCCATGATTTTATGCTGTTTGATGCGGGCACCAAGAAAGTGTGTCGACCGCACCAGTATTTTGGGGTGGAAGCCGCTCGGGACCGGGTTAAAAAGCGTGAAGACGGGATCATCTGGCACACGCAGGGCAGCGGCAAGAGCCTGACGATGGTGTGGCTGGCCCAGTGGATTCGTGAGCAGATCGACGATTCGCGCGTGCTGGTCATCACCGACCGCATCGAACTCGACAAGCAGATCGTACGCGTGTTTGACGATGCCGGGGAGACCATGAAACGGGCCCAAAGCGGTTCCGATCTGATCGACAAGTTGAACCAGCATGAATATCCCTTATTATCTTCACTGGTTCATAAGTTTGGGACCAAAGACGAAGGGGAATACGAGAGTTACATTAAAGAGATCCGCCAGAATCTGCCCAAAAATTTCAAAGCCAAGGGGGATATTTATGTCTTTGTGGATGAGTGTCACCGCACGCAGTCGGGCAAGCTGCATCGCGCCATGAAAGCCATCCTGCCCGAGGCCATGTTTATCGGGTTCACCGGTACGCCGCTGCTCAAAGACGATAAAAAAACCAGTCTTGAGGTTTTTGGTCCCTATATCCATACCTACAAGTTCGACGAGGCGGTGGAAGATAACGTGGTGCTGGATTTACGGTATGAGGCGCGGGATATCGATCAGAAGATCACCGATCAGCAAAGTATTGATGAGTGGTTTGAAAAGGAAACCGAAGGCCTGAATGATGTGGCCCGGGAAGAGCTGATGAAACGCTGGGGCACGATGAAGAAACTGCTCAGCTCTAAAGACCGCCTGCAAAAAATCGTCTATGACATCGTTAAGGATTTCAAGATCAAGGATCGGCTTTGCACCGGGCAGGGGAATGCCTTGTTGGTAGCCAACAGCATTTACGATGCCTGCAAATTTTATGCACTGTTCCAGGAATATGAGCTGGGTAAGCACTGCGCTATCGTAACTTCCTACAACCCCAGCATTGATAAGGTGAAAGGTGAATCGACCGGTGCGGGGGAAACGGAGGAGCTGCATAAATATAAGGTGTACCAGCAGATGCTGGAAGGAAAAAGCACGGAACAATTTGAGGAAGAGGTCAAAAAGAAATTCGTCAGGGAACCAGCCCAGATGAAGCTGCTGATTGTGGTGGATAAGCTGCTGACCGGTTTTGATGCTCCCCCGGCCACCTATCTGTATATCGACAAGCCCATGCAGGATCACGGGCTCTTCCAGGCCATTTGCCGGGTAAACCGCCTCCACAGCGAAGATAAAGAGTATGGCTACGTGGTGGATTACAAGGATCTGTTTAAGAGCCTGGAAAAATCGATCAGCGATTACACCTCGGAGGCCCTGGACGGTTATGACAAGGAAGATGTGGAAGGCCTGTTGAAAGACCGGTACGAACAAGCGCGGGAAAAACTCGACGAAGCGCTGGATGCGGTGGATGCCCTTTGCGAACCGGTGCACCCGCGAACCACCAAGGAATTTATTCATTATTTCTGTGGAGATCCCGAGAATAAGGACGACCTGAAAGAAACCGAAGAAAAACGGGTCATGCTGTATAAATTAACGGCGTCCCTGATCCGGGCCTATACCGACCTGGCTAATGAGATGCTCCGGGCCGGGTACAGTAAAGAAGAAGCGCGGGACATCAAACAGCGGGTCCGTTTTTATGCGGATGTCCGCGACGAAGTCAAACACGCCAGCGGCGATTACATCGATCTGAAAACCTTCGAACCGGGCATGCGCCAGCTCATCGATATGTATATCAGCGCCGATCCCAGTCAAAAGATCTCCGAACTGGATGATTTGTCGTTGATTGAACTAGTGGTGCAGCGGGGGGAGGACGCAGTTACGGCACTTCCCAAAAAGATACAGGAAGATCCTGAAGCCGTGGCCGAAACCATCGAAAACAACCTCCGCAAGGTGATCATCGAAGAGCGTCCCGCTAACCCGAAGTATTATGAGAAGATGTCGGAGCTGCTGGACGAGCTAATTCAGCAGCGCAAAAGGGCGGCCATGGAATATAAAGCTTACCTGAAAAAGCTGGTGGAGCTGACCCGCAAGGTCAAACAGGTGGATGGGCAAAATTACCCGGAACGGGTGCAAACCTCCGGTCAAAAAGCCCTGTACGACAATCTGAACAACGACGATAAACTGGCCCTGGCTATCGACCAAACCGTAAAATACACGGCCAAGGATGGATGGCGGGAGAATAAAATCAAGGAACGGGAGGTTAAACGAGCCATAAAAATGAGTTTACCGGAACTTTTTGATGCGCAGGAAATTTTGGAGGTCATCAAAAACCAGCATGAGTACTGAGCGAACGCACATTACCGTTTCCGGCATCGACATTGATGTGGTGAAGAAGGATATCAAGAATATGCACCTGGCGGTGTATCCGCCTTCGGGGCGCGTGCGGATTTCCAGTCCCCGGAACATGAAAACGGAATCGATCCGGCTTTTTGCGGTGTCCAAGCTGGGGTGGATCAAGAAGCATATCAAGAATTTTCGGGCCCAGGTTCGTCAGCCGGAACGGGATTTTATACAGCAGGAAAGCCATTATTTCCAGGGACAACGGTATTTGTTAAACATCATCGAACGCGATGCCCCGTCCAAAGTGGTCATTCGCAACAAGAAATATATGGATCTGTATATCCGTCCGGGCAGCGACCGGGAGAAGCGGAAAAAAGTGGTCACCGAGTGGTATCGGAAGGAGTTAAAAAAACAGATCCCCCCGCTGATTCAGAAATGGGAAGATAAGATAGGAGTGGCGGTCAGCGACTGGAAGGTCCGTTTCATGAAAACCAAATGGGGCTCCTGCAGCACAGAAAACGGGCGTATCCTGCTCAACCTGGAGCTGGCGAAAAAATCGCCCAAGTGCCTGGAATACGTGGTCGTTCATGAGATGGTGCACCTAATAGAACGTCTGCACACGGAGCGGTTTAGAGCGTTGCTGGATACCTATTTACCGAAGTGGCGGCAGTTGCGGGATGAGTTGAATGAGGTGGTTTATT
>DATFLI010000099.1:0-2589 GCA_035267805.1 Balneolaceae bacterium
TTTCTATCGTTTTTCTGGGCATCACACGCGCGGCAACTGCCCAACTAACTCCCCACCTTGCGGATGTAAAACACCCTGTGAAAGGGACGTTTAAAGCACCGACAGTTATCCTAACCAACTCTGTCAAAAACTTATATGCCAATACGCTTAATATGTCCATATACCACACTTTCGGGCTGGTAAGCTCTGGCGTAAATCAACTTTACGGACTCGATTCCGGCGCTAATATTCGGCTTGGACTCGACTATGGAATTACCGACAAGCTTTCGGTGGGGATCGGAAGGGTGCGTCTCGGTAAGATCGTTGATGGGCGTTTTAAATACACCTTGCTCCAACAGATGAAAAAAGACAGTAACGGACCAATTAGCCTGGCCGTTTCCGGCGATTTAGGGATAACTACCGATCAGAAACCATTCTCCGGCTCCTATACCACCGGCGATCGCATGAATTATATGCTTCAGGCTATAGCAGCCCGTAAATTCTCGAATAAATTCAGTTTCCAGATCGCTCCAATCTTTGCCCATTATAATCGCGTATATCCGGGGGAACATAATAACTATTTCGGCGTTGGCCTTGACGCACGATATAAACTCACCGGACATACCGCACTTGCACTTGAATATATCCCAACCTTCAACAAAAATCCCAATACCTACAACACCGTGGCAATTGCTCTCAATATGGAGACCGGTGGACATGTTTTCCAATTATTCTTCACGAACTCACAATCTTTTGATCAGCAGGGACTACTGCGCAACACACAAAATGATTTCTGGGCCGGTGACTTCCGATTCGGTTTCAACATCAACCGGATTTTCTGGTTTAAGGGCAAGCCGAAGTAAATCAATGACAACTTCACAAAACCCGCAGTGTAAATTCGTATTTATTTAAGAATCTTATCTTTAAAACGATAAGCTGCTCAATGGGAACCTGAAACAGGTTCAGGATCCCATTGATTTTTTAAAGGGCTTTGTGGAGGTGCATTCAAATGGCTTTCATTTGACAAAGAAATAAAACAACCAATGTAAGAGAATTGCCTACAATTTATAGCGGTGAATGCTTCCCTCATTTTGTAAGCAGTATGTGTATTTAGAACACTAGGGTATAACAGGGATTTTGTGTTCAAATAACCAAGCTAATGAAAATGGTGGTTCTTTATTCAACGATCGCTATCATTATAGCCATTCTATCATTTTGGGGCATAAGCAGTTACTATTTCGACAAGATGATACGCCGTGAAACCGAGCAGTTCACACATCCTCAAAAAGTTGATTCACTAAAACTTTTTGATCATGGTACTCTTTCTACTTTGCCCCCTCCGGTTCGGCGTTATTTACGCAATGCTATTCCGGATGGATACCCCCTTATTCAATCGGTCGAGCTAACACACAACGGATATTTCCGTACGGATCCCGGCAAAGACTGGTGGCCCATTTACGGAGAAGAGTATTTTCGCACGAGACAGCCGGCCTATCTGTGGATTGGCACTGTTTTTCCATATCGATGGCTGTGGATTAAGGCCCGCGATAAATACTCCGACGGACATGCAGAGGTTTGGGTGCGTTTATATTCCAGCCTGACGATTCAGAAAAATAACGGTACCAAGGTGGATCAGTCCGCTTTGCTTCGCTTTGCAGGAGAAATGCCCTGGTTCCCGACAGCCTTTGCAAACAGCGATTATTTACGCTGGGAAGCCATTGATGAGCATTCGGCCCGGGCTATTTTTACGGATCATAACAGGGAAGTATCGGTTATCTACTATTTTAATGATAAAAACGAAATTGTTCGTTTTTATACCAAAGATCGCTACCTGGATCAGGAAAAACATGATTACACCGGCTATTACCGAAAATATCAGGAAATAAACGGTATTCGCATACCTACGGAAGTAGAAGTACAATGGAATCTTCAGAAAGGAGATTTCAGCTATGCACGTTTTAAGATTACAAATATTATTTATAACAATTTTGGAAATAAGGCAGCCGTAGCCCTCCCTGCTGTTACCATTCCCTGATTGGTGTAATACTGAGATTCAAGAAAGACTTCCATTCTCTAGCTTAGAATCTAATTCGAATACATCCCATCAAATAAGATTGTTACCGGGTTATACCAGGAATGAAGTTTCAGGCCAAAGTGAAATAAATTAAAAGCCTAAAAGTTATAATTGATCGTCAGTACATTTTTGGATACAATGGACGGTGAAAGAAGGATGAATAACATTGAACTTATAAACTATTTATGGCCAACAAAATCAGTTCTGTAATTACCGGCACTGGCTCCTACATCCCCACAAGAAAAATTTCCAACTCTTACTTTTCGGATCACACTTTTCTAACTCCGAAAGGCGAACCTTTTGACAAAACCACCCAAGAAATTATTGATAAGCTGAAAGAAATTACCGGTATCAAAGAACGCCGTTATGTTACTGATGATCTGCTGGCTTCCGACATCGGTACCAAAGCGGCCGAACAGGCTATTGAATCAGCCGATATTGATCCTGAAACCATTGATTATATTATTGCAGCACATAATTTTGGGGATATACGGGCTGATAATAAGAAAGTGGATATGCTGCCGGCTCTGGCCTCG
>DATFLI010000100.1:0-12511 GCA_035267805.1 Balneolaceae bacterium
ACATTGGGGCCCTCGATACTGGTAAAATATAAATCCGGAAGTCCGTCCCCATCAATGTCTCCTGCTGCAACACCTGAACCACCGAGAAATAAGCGGTTTTTTGTAACCGCTTTTTCGGAAAGATAATTTTTGAACTCAATACCGGTTTTAGAAGCATCCAACTGCTTGAATCCGACTTTCCCGTTTTTCAGTGAATGCAAAGCTGCCCAACGAAATCCTTTTCCCGTATGCCATTTTAATTTAAAAGAAGCAATTTGTGTGTGTGAGGTACATTGTACAATCGTGCACAATAAGATAAAAAACCAAAATCGACTTATTATTTTCACCAAATACTCAGGCTATGACATTACCATTTCAATCCGTCACATATAAATTAACAGGAATATCAAGTTTCGCAATTGTAATAAATACAGACTTCATACGCGAGTCGTCTGGATACATACCAGGAACTCCAGAATAACCATTACTTTTACCAATACGACATCACTATGAACGACTTCCAAAATTATCTATTCCGTAATATTGAGATCGCCGCACTTAAAACTGCCGGCTGGCTAAGGCGCTGACCATTTTACATTATTGCTTAATAATCCATATCCATCCCGCATCTTATGCTAAGTCCTCATTCCCTCCAAAATAATTCAGTTTGGTTTCTGGATGCCTAAAACAAATTCGACCTTTTTTGCAATTGATGTTGATAAGGTTTCTCCATGAACATTTGGTGACCTACTCATCACTGATATAGCTACCAATCCCACAATTAATCAACTTTCAGCCGAAAGGTTTAGTAGCCTATGATATCCGATTCACCAGAAAACGGCTTGAAAAGTACCTCTTGGTTGGTATAAACGATTAATTACCTATCTATGGCCATAACCGGAGTATGGGGCATGACTATTATCACACGTAAGAGAGCCGATTACCTATGCGACAGCTAAACTTACTCGATTCTACTCCGAATAATCCTAAACGGTTTTAGGATTATTTCCAATTACTACGTCATGCCCCTCGGGGAAAATTATTCATCTTATTTTAGTTAGAAATCAAGATCCATAAATAACTTGATCGGCTCTATCATCCGCCATATCCTGGATTTTGTTCTAAATTGTGATTTCGATTTATGGCCTGTCTGGGTATAGGGAATACTACCTTCTCATTTGTAGGATCTATGGTCAGAGGACTACCCAGTTGGGAGGGATAGTTTCTATTTAACGTTTTTCCATTACGGAATATATCAAACCCTCGTTGGCCCTCATCAAAGAATTCGAGTCTTCTTTCCCTTAAAACAGCATCTATTACTTCTTGTTGGCTCATACTCGCAGCATTATACTTAGCCGTATCCTGCAGACCTCGTTGCATACGAATTAGATTTACATCGGAAATAGCTTCTGAATTATTGCCCATTTTAGCATTCGCTTCCGCCCTGTTTAAAAACATTTCAGCATATCTTAAATAATGAATTGAACCTAACAGGCCATGCCCGTTTTGACCGGTGAACTTTGTCATAAAATTCTCCTCAACGCCATTCAATTTCTTGATACCGGTAGTATCACCTTGCGCATCGATATTGTAATTCGGCTTAATAAAGGACCGACGGACATCATTAGGATGTTGATTTATCAGGTCGATAAGCGGCTTCGAAGCGTACCATTGCCCCCAACCGACACCACCGGGAGTTGTATAAAAAAGGGAAGCATAACTATCCCACTGCAAACTCTGATCTTCATCGCGATGTATAGACCATATTACCCCGGGATTACCTTCATTTCCCATAGCATACATATTGGGATATTGTTCGGTAGATAAAAGATGATAATTATAATTACCTATAACCTTATTGGCATAATCAACTGCTTTCTGATTTTCCTCCATATACAGATAAACACGTGATAACATAGCTTGGGCTACAGGCTTCGATGCATAACTACTATTCTTATCCATCGTCATATTAGTTTCTCCATCCTTTAATAGACTTACGATCTTGTCATAGACTTCCTTGACCGTTGCCCGTTTAGGTTTAACATCTACTTCTGCCTTTTCTACGATGGGTACTCCCAGGTTCTGACTAGGATTCTGGTAATAAGGTCGCCCATATGTTCTAATCAGATCAAAATATGTTTTAGCCTGCAAAAACTCATTTTCACCTATCAATTGTTTGATGGTCGTCTTGTCTTTCGCAGACAAATCACTACTATTACTCAGAAGGTTATTCGCCCCTTCTATATTTTTATTCGTTTGATAGATTATTTTATAAGAGCGCTGCCAAAAACTAGTAACCGTGATGTCACTTGCTGTACGATCATTAAATGTGAACGCATGTTGTACCGGATCTTCCGTTGTAATGCCCTCGGTCATATTATCCCCTGAGGCCGTACCTTTAAATATGATATTTACAGCATAAGAGTGCCAATACCAGGAGGCTGTCGTATTCAACAGACCATAAGCACCCTGGGTTGACGTCTGAAGTCCCTGAACATCACTTATCGCGTCTTCGAATGTTCCGCCATTATGTGGAGATACCGATAATTCGTCTTTACATGAAGCAAGCATCACAGCACTCAAAAGTACGAGAACAAATAAGTTTAGCTTTTTCATAATTGTGTAATTTTTTGGTTAAAACTTTAAATCAATTCCAAACATGAAGTTTCTGCTGTTCGGATATTTTGAGCGACCGCCTTCACTACCACCGAGACCTTCTTCCGGATCCGGACCGATATAATCCGGAGCGGTAAGCGTCCAAAGGTTAGTACCGTCCATATAAATGGTCACATTATTAAGGTTAAACTGCTGTAAAAGCTTGTTCGGTAGTGAGTAAGATACTCTCAGTTCCTGCAATCGAAGATGGTTCCCATTATATAAATAGCGGGTGGAAGTTTGGTCTGAAAGGTTATTCCCGCCAGATTTTATTGCAGGTTCAGTAGCATTATCTCCCGGATTAACCCATCTTGTGTGATTTGGATATTTCGTTAAATCCAATTGATTATAATTAAAGCGAGCACCGTCGGATAATCCCCCCTGAACGATATCACTATACACTTTATAACCGCCCATATAATTAAAGGTTAAATACAAACTCAACCCTTTATATTGGAAGGTATTGGTGATGCCGCCATACCAATCCGGGATCGAAGATCCAGCCTTTTGGTAAGTAGCTTTATTATAATCATTTGTCAGCGTAACGCTCTGTACATTACCATTCTGATCCTTCTCAACGTGTTCCCATTGCGGCATACCATTTTGAGGATTAACGCCGGCCCATTTTGGAATGTACCAAGTGTTCATAGGACTACCTATATCTATAATCTGGTTCCCATTTATTATTGCGTTTTCCTGGTAGAGATCAGTTACTTCATTTTTATTGTATGTTCCGTTGAACGACGTAGTCCACAGGAAATCACCTGATCTTATATTGGTGGTAGAAATGGTAGCTTCAAGACCTCGGTTTCGAACAGATCCTATATTCTGCAACTGTGATGTAAATCCGCTTTCATAAGGCAGTGGGACGGACTGCAATAATCCACTGTTCTTTTTCTGATAACCATCTATTGTTATATCTATACGTGAATCCAACATTTTAAGATCTATACCTGCTTGCAAATAATGCTGCTTCTCCCACGTCAATGCCGTATTACCTAAGACTTGAGGATAAGAACCCGGGGTTCCATCATACTTTACACCATAACCCTGTAGGCTCTGAGCAGCATAATTACCAATCTGGGCATTACCGGTTGTACCGTAACCGATTCTCAACTTCAACTGATCGATAAAATCTGAATTGAAAAAGGATTCATTGCTAAGCATCCAACCGCCGCCAATAGCATAAAAGCTGCTGTACTTATTTTTCGAACCAAATCTCGAAGAACCGTCTCGGCGGACCGATCCAGATAAGAAATACTTCCGTTGATAGTTATAATTCATTTGTAGGAATTGAGAAACAAAAACAGACTTGTATTTACTTCCGGAAACACTATACGGTGTAGCAGCCAAGTTTAAAACATCAAAATTCAAAATGCCTGCTCCTTCTGCACCAAAATACCATCCATCATTTTCTTGGTACTCAAAACCGGCAACTGCATTTATGCTATGGTCGCCTATCGTTCGCTTATATGTAAGCAGATCGGATGTCTCCAAATTGTCAGAATAATCATTCGAATTAGAAAGAGCACCATTCTCCGCGCCCCCATAGGAAGTACGGCGGTCTCTATATTCTTCGCGCCGTGTATCCGCAAAACTGTAATGATTTCGCGAGGTGACTGTTAAGTAATCGGTGATATCATATGTTAATTCCGGTTCAATTGAAACATGGTTCGTTCGATTGTGAATATAATCCCATTGCAAAGACCAAAGAGGATTGCGGATATCGCGCGTTAACCAGTTATCACCTACAACTCCTTTAACAATATTGCCATTTTGATCATAAGGGTTATCCCATGGAACTCCCCTGTAGGCAGCACCAGTCACCTGGCCTGATGCAGTAGCATTTTGCGCCTGTTTAACAAAATGCCCGTGAATCTTTGTATCTAGTGTAAATTTATCACTGAATTTATGTGTATAATTAACACGTGCATTAAATCGTTTGTAATCATCACCTACACGCGTACTCGTGTTTCTATAAAATTCTCCTGAAACATAAATTTGATCTGTTTCATTTCCACTGGAGGCAGAAATATGGTATTTCTGGATAGATGCATTCTGGTATATCAAATCCCACCAGTCGGTAGTATGCGTTGAATCAGCAAAATCAGGAGCGTAATGACCCGCAGCGTGATAATAATCCAAAAACTGGGGTCCATTCATAAAGTAAAGATTACCTTTAAGGGCCTTAGCGGTACCACTGCTAACTCTAACGTTGAAATTCGTCTTGTTCGTAGGACTACCACTTTTTGTAGTAATTTGAATTACACCATTAGCGGCCCTGGCCCCATATATGGCGGTTGCTGTAGGTCCCTTTAAAACATTAACAGACTCGACATTATTAGGATTGACATCGTCTGCAGACGCAATCACACCGTCAATAACATAAAGAGGAGAACTTCCAGCTGATATGGAACCGAGACCACGGATTAACACAGTAGGAGTCTGTCCGGGCTGGCCACTTGAGTTAGAAACATATACCCCTGATGCCCTACCCTGAAGCATACTTGAGAGATTAGACGTATTCTCTTGCTGTAAATCTTTCGAATTAACGGTGCTTACCGAAGATACCACGTTATTTCTAGACTGTGTCAAATAACCAGTTACCACCACTTGTTGTCCTTGAATAGTTGTAGATTTTAAAGCTACGTTTATTGTATTACGACCATTTATTGCCACTACCTTCGTTTGGTATCCAATAAAAGTAAACCTCAAACTGTCATTTTGGGATGGTGCCGTCAACTCATACATTCCATTAACCCCTGTGGTGGTTCCTCTTTGGGTTCCTTTTACCAAGATATTAACTCCTGGTAGTACTTCACCAGTTTTACTATCCGTTACCTTCCCTCTAACGGTAGTTCCATTCTCTTGAGCTTTTACAGAATTCGTAAAACCCATTACCAATAGTAAGCATAATACTGTACCAAGTGTACGCATATTTTTGAGCCTCATATTTTTGTTGTTTGTCCATTCCATGTGATATGTGCCTCCAATTAACTAACTTAAGAGTATTTTTTCTTTTCGTTACCTTAATCCCGAATTAAATTTTTGTTTCATTTCTTTTCATAAATAAAAAATAAGAACAACAAATCAAAATAAAGAAAAAAAATATTGCAAGTATTCTTAAATTGCCCTATAAATCCGTAAAAGGACGATATATTCGTATTTAGATTAAAATCTAAGTTCTTTTGTTTAAAACAAATTCTTTTGTTTTATTATTATTTGTGAAAATAATTTACGTTTTTTATTTCAAAGTGAAAGAATTATTCCTAATAAATAGGGAAAATAAAACAGAACAGAACTTACTAAAAGGACTTATATGAATAATTCAAAAAACTGGCTTTTTTATGCTGTTACGACAACCCTCTTTTGGGGAGTTTGGGGGGCATTAATTGAAATTCCTGAAAAAGCGGGCTTCCCGGCGACTTTGGGATATGCCGTATGGGCTTTTACGATGATCCCACCAGCCTTGATTGCACTAAAAAATACTGATTGGCAATTAGAGTACTCCGGAAAAGCTATCCTATATGGTTCACTAGCGGGTTTTACCGGTGCCGGCGGACAATTGGTACTATTCGAAGCACTACGCTTGGGGCCGGCCTACCTGGTATTTCCAATCATATCGTTATCACCGGTCATTACCATTCTACTTTCTACAATCTTTCTTAAAGAAAAAACTGGTAAAATGGGGTGGACGGGCATCATCTTGGCACTGATTGCCATACCACTTCTATCGTATCAACAACCTTCAAGTGGTAGTGCCGGCGGCCTCCTTTGGCTGATCCTTGCACTTATTGTTTTTGGGGCTTGGGGATTTCAAGCGTATGTGCTACGATTTGCTAATGAAAGCATGCAGGCCGAGAGCATCTTCTTTTATATGATGGCGACGGCCGTCATTCTGATCCCGGTTGCACTCTTTATGACTGACTTTTCCCAACCCATCAATTGGGGCCTGAAAGGACCTTATCTTGCTGCCCTGATACAATTTCTCAATTCTTTTGGCGCATTAATGCTTGTATTCGCCTTCAGATATGGTAAAGCCATTATCGTATCCCCTATGACGAATGCCTTGGCACCCGTTATTACGATAATATTATCCTTAATCATTTACTCCGTAATCCCACAGCCGATAATATTAACTGGAATGGTACTAGCCGTAATTTCTGCTTTATTATTGGGATATGAAGAGGAAGACGATGAAGAAGAGCTACAAAGTGAAACTGTCAAAATTAACCCTGAAAATTAATTCAACACTCAAAAAAGGTTACAGTTTTACTTAAACAGATATCAAGAAGAACCAACTTATGAACTCACTTATTTCCAATTTTTTAAATTCAAAAAATAAAACAAGTTATACAAACAAAGAAATTTTAGGGCAACCTGATCTCTGGAAGAATACATTCGATAAGATTACTAATCGGGAAGAGGAAATAAAGCAATTCTTTAGAAATAAAAATATACATCCGGATAGTAATGTAAAAATTGTTCTGACGGGAGCTGGTTCATCGGCATATATCGGCGAAATTTCACAATTCTCTTTTAAAAACGCAGGTTTTAAGAATACTGAAGCCATACCAACAACCGATTTAGTCACTCACTTTACACAGTTAATAGATATAAAAAAACCTTTGCTACTTATTTCCTTCGGTCGCTCGGGTAATAGCCCGGAAAGTGAAGCAGTCATCAATCTCGCAAATAAATATTGTGAGGAGATCTCTCACTTAATTATAAGCTGTAACAAGAATGGGAAACTCGCTCTAAATGCTGATGCCAAAAATTCTTGCGTTTTTATCCTTCCCCCCGCAGCTGAGGATCAGGGTTTAGCAATGACAGGCAGTTTTTCAAGCATGGTTTTGGCGGCAAGTTTGATTGCGGATATATCAAGCCTGAAAAAATATGAACCGGTTGTTGGCAACATTGCTGAAATTGGTTCTGAAATATTGCATGAACATCTAAAATTACTCAATGAGATCGCCCGGAAAGATTTTAAACGCATTATATTTTTAGGGGATGGACCTAATCTTGGTTGTGCCCGGGAAGCCCACCTAAAAGTGCAAGAACTATCCGACGGTATTTGTATTGGTAAATTCGATTCTTTCCTAGGATTTAGACATGGACCGAAAGCTGTGGTCAACGACCAATCATTGCTTGTTTATTTGCTTAGTAACAACAAAGATGTAATGAGGTATCAAATCGACCTGATAGAGCAAATTGCTGAAGAGAATCTGGGAATGCATACATTAGCGCTTAGTTCAATAGAAAATATTGACGAATTAGTCGATACAAATCTATATATCCCGGCATTGTCAGAGATTCCCGAACATCTACTAGCCTTGCCCTATGTGCTGGCAGCTCAAATTATTGGTTTTTTTAAATCTCATACACTTGGCTTAGATCCTGACAACCCCTCTCAAAACGGAGCTATTTCACGCGTTGTTGAAGGCGTTACTATATATTAGGAAATTTTTTACATATAACCTCAGCTATAAGCACCCCGAAACCGAGTATTAACAAAATTAGAATATGATCTCTTTACAAGAAAAATTTAAAGAACTCGATAGCATAAACCGGGCTCTTTTAGCAGTAAATTTTTATAATTTTGAGACCCTTTCTTCAATCTTAAAGGCAGCTCAAGCCTTACGTAATCCCATCATTTTACAAACAACCAAAAGCACTATTGACTATTTGGGATTAGAAGTTACCACCAACATGGCAAGGGCTGCAATAAAACAATATGATGTCGAAGCCTGGCTGCATCTGGACCATGCCCAGGATATCGATCTCATACAACGGGCTTTGGATGCGGGGTATGATTCCGTGATGATTGACGCCAGCGAGCAGCCGATTGAAAAAAATTGCGAACTAAGCTCGAAGGTAGTTAAAATGGCCGAGCCCTATGGTGCCAATGTAGAGGCAGAACTTGGTTATATCGCCAAACTGGGTCAGTCCAAAAATGAAATTGCATTTACACAACCGGATGAAGCCAGGCAATTTGTTGAGGATACCGGGATTAATGCCTTGGCCGTGGCTATCGGTTCTGCGCATGGCTTTTACGATAAAGCACCAGATCTCGACATAGAACTTCTTGGTAAGATAAATAAAGCGACTTCTGCCGCCTTAGTACTTCACGGCGGATCGGGCATACCGGATTCACAAATACAAAAGGCGGTCAACAATGGGATAAGGAAAATAAATCTGGCAACGGAAGTCAAAAATGGATTTATGAACACACTACGGAAAGAGTTGCCAAAATCAGACGAAATTGATCTTCGCAAAGTATTTCCAACGGCAATCAGTCATGTTCAACAATTGCTGCAGGCTAAAATCGAGATGATTAATCAAGCCTGATATTTATGATTTCGCTTAAAGCCCTCCCAAAAATTGATGCCCATATTCATTTTAATGCTGATCGTACCGATCTTTTAGAGCTTGCAAATGAATATAACTACTCGCTTTTAACGATAAATACGGAAGTTCCCGAATTTCCATCAGTAAAAAATCAACAGAAGCTGGCTCAAAAGCATCGACAATCTACAGCTACGAAATTATCCTATGCCACAACCGTGCCGACGGATGATGTTTTTGAGGATGGATGGGCAGAAAATGCAATAAAAAAAATCGGGCAGGATGTTAGTGATGGAGCCTGCGGAGTCAAATTCTGGAAAAATATCGGCATGTCGATACAGCGTCCGGATGGAAGTTTCTTAAAACTGGATGATCCGAAATTCGAACCCGTTTTTAGCTTTTTGGAAGAGCAACAGATTCCTGTACTGGGGCACCAGGGCGAACCCAAAAATTGTTGGCTTCCTGTAGAACAGATGACTGTCAAAAGCGATAGGGATTATTTTTCTTCTCATCCCCAGTACCATATGTATTTGCATGATGAATATCCCGACTATTCCGAGCACATAAAGGCACGAGACCACATTTTAGAGCGACATCCTGACCTCAATTTTGTGGGCTTGCATCTGGCCAGCCTGGAATGGAACCTGGATGAAGTTGCCAATCGGCTGGACAAACACCCTCACTTCGCAGTGGATTTGGCGGAACGCTTTTCTCACCTTTATTATCATGCAGTCCGCAACCGAAATAAAGTGAAAAAGTTTTTTGAAAAATACCAGGATCGCATTATTTATGGGACGGATATCATTGATGATCCCCAACAGGATGCCACTGATATTATTCAAGAATTAAAAAGGCGATGGGAGAAACACTGGCTGTTTCTTTCTACGGATAAGAAGCTGCATTCCCGATACATAGATCAATCCTTTTTTGGATTGGATCTTCCCGAGTCTATTCTTGAAAAGGTCTATCATTCGAATGCACAGGATTGGTACTTACTGTCATAATAGCACGAGTACGAATCTCGGTAAAATATCCGGCATAACCATTTATTTTCATTACTATGCTCCTAACGACTCTTGATTGGCTGATTATTGCCGCCTATTTGGTAATTTCTCTTGTTATCGGATTATATGTAGCTCGGCAGGCAGGCAAAAACACCACAGAATTTTTTGCGGCGGGCAAAAGCATGCCATGGTGGCTGCTGGGTGTTTCCATGGTGGCTACAACTTTTTCCACTGATACGCCAAACCTGGTAACCAACCTCGTGCGAACGGATGGGGTGGCAGGTAACTGGACGTGGTGGGCTTTTCTTTTGACCGGCATGCTCACGGTCTTTGTTTATGCCCAACTTTGGAAACGCTCCGGGGTGCTAACCGACGTTGAATTCTATGAATTGCGCTATAGCGGTAAGATGGCTGCCTTCCTTCGCGGCTTTCGAGCCATCTACCTCGGATTCTTTTTCAATGTGGTAATTATGGCCTCAGTCTCACTTGCTGCAATTAAAATAGGCAGTGTTTTATTGGGACTTACTCCCGTTGAAACGATCAGTATTGCTGCTATTATCACCGTAATTTATAGCTCTCTGGGTGGGTTAAAGGGGGTATTGCTTACAGACTTCTTTCAATTCTTTTTAGCTATCGGTGGTAGTTTTATTGCTGCATATATTGCGCTTCAACAACCCAGCGTAGGTGGACTCTCGGGATTATTATCCCATGCAGCGGTCCTTAAAAAGATCAATATTCTCCCGGATTTTTCGGATCCCACACAAGCCTTGACGATCTTTATCATCCCCCTTGCTGTGCAATGGTGGAGCGTATATTATCCAGGGGCGGAACCGGGTGGAGGAGGCTATATTGCCCAGCGAATGTTTGCAGCCAAGGACGAAAATAATTCAGTAGCTTCGGTATTTTTCTTCAATGTAACGCACTATGCTCTGCGTCCCTGGCCGTGGATTATTGTGGCTTTGTGTTCAATCATCGTATTTCCTGATGTCGCTTCCATGAAAGCGGCCTTTCCCCAGGCAGCGTCGGTTGCTGCAAACGACATGGCCTATCCTGCCATGTTAACCCGTATCCCAACCGGCTGGCTGGGACTGGTAGTGGCCTCGCTGGTAGCTGCCTATATGTCCACTATTTCAACGCAGCTCAACTGGGGCTCCTCGTATTTGGTGAATGATTTTTATAAACGGTTTATCCGCCCGGAAAGCTCTCCCAAAGAGCTGGTACTGGTGGGACGCATATCTACTGTAGTACTGATGTTGGTTGCCAGTCTTCTGGCACTGCTGCTTCGATCCGCACTTGAAAGTTTTCAGATCCTTCTTCAGATTGGTGCCGGAACCGGGCTGCTCTTTATACTTCGCTGGTTTTGGTGGCGCCTGAACGCAGCCAGTGAAATTTCAGCTATGGTCATCTCCTTCGTCATTGCTATCTATTTTAAGCTAATCCATCCCTACACAGGGTTACCGGCTATCAGCGGCTGGAGTCAAATTGTTATCGGCGTTGTTATTACTACGATCGGATGGCTGGCCGTTACGTACATGACTCGTCCCACCGATTATGACAAGCTGGTTGAATTTATTCGAAAAACACAGCCCGGAGGCCCGGGCTGGAAACCCATTGTGGAAAAGGCAAAAAAAGAGGGCAAGCTTGATACCGATCCCAATGAAACCTGGAGCGTTCCACAAGGAATTGTTTGTATGCTTTTAGGGTGTGTAGCTGTATACAGCATCCTATTGGCGACCGGTTACTGGATGTACGGCAATTGGTGGCCGGCAGCCGGCCTGACGATAACCGGAATCGTCTCAAGTTATTTACTGTGGCCGGCTTGGAGAAAGCTGGACCGGATGCGGCCGAATGTGAGTGAGTTTGCAGAAGAAACTGGGGAGGATTAAACCTAGCATCACATCTATCCTCAGGTTTAAATAGTTAAATTAAATAGTAAAGGGGTATTATTATGAATAAATTAGCCTATATATTAACAACCACTTTAGTGATTGCGTTATTAGCAGCTACCCCGATGGTTGCCTACGGTCAGCAAAACGTCGGCCAAAAACCGGTACTCGGCTGGAGCAGTTGGAGCTTCATCCGTAAGCATCCTACGGCAGCGAAGATTAAAGCCCAGGCGTTGGCATTACATAATTCCGGCTTACAGCAACTTGGTTATGAGTATGTAAATCTAGATGATTTTTGGTACCAATGCCCGGGCAACCAAGGTCCTAATGTCGACCAGTATGGGCGCTGGGTAACAGATTCTTCGATATTCCCATCCCAGGGAGATGCAGATGGCATGAAGGTAGTTGCTAATTATATCCATAGTCTCGGGTTGAAATTTGGCATCTACCTTACACCCGGCATCTCCAAACAGGCAGTAAGTAAGAATACTCAGATTAAAGATACGCCGAATACAGCTGACCAAATTGCCGAACCCTCTGTCGCAGAAAAAAACTACAATTGTGGGGGTATGGTTCGCATTAATTATAAGAAGCCCGGAGCCCAGGCATATATCAATTCATGGGCAGATATGCTTGCAAAAT
>DATFLI010000101.1:0-7851 GCA_035267805.1 Balneolaceae bacterium
AAACCGGTAGACAGTTACCTCCTGGAGAATATCTCCTCGGATAAAGGCGTTCGGTTTAAAATAGTAAATGACGAAACGGCCCCGGCTCTTAATAATTTAGGGATGGTCACCGATGCCCTTTGGAGTGATTTCAATAATGACGGCTGGCCGGATCTTGTTATTGCCGGTGAATGGATGTCTTTAACATTCCTCAAAAATGATCATGGCACATTTAAGGATGTTACGAATGCTTCCGGTATTTCAGATTACAAAGGCTGGTGGAATAGTTTATGCGGAGGCGATTTCGACAACGACGGTGATACAGATTATATAGCGGGAAACCTGGGAACAAATACGTATTTCAAAGCCAACGATAAATATCCGGTTAGGATTTATGGCAATGATTTTGACCACAACGGGACTTATGATGCTATTCCCTCGGTATATTATAAAAATTCGGATGGTGACAAAGTGGAAGTTCCCTACTTCGGCCGCCGGGATATGATCAAACAAATACCGGATATCAGGAATAATTTTAAAACGTATCACTCCTTTGCCACAGCAACCATGAGTGAGATCCTTTTGACTCTGGATACCGATGGTATGTCGACATATCAAGCCAATTATATGAAGTCGTCATACATAGAAAATCTCGGTAAAGGTAGATTTAAGATGGAACCTTTACCTGACAAGGCTCAATGGGCACCGGTTTTCGGATGTGAGGCTCAGGATTTAAATCGTGATAAAAACCTCGATTTGGTATTGATAGGGAACGACTTTGGCAACGAATTAACGGTCGGCCGATATGATGCCTTGAACGGATTGGTTTTAACCGGGAATGGAGATGGAAATTTTAACCAGTTAAACTTTGAACAAAGCGGCTTTTTTGTGGCGGGCAATGGAAAGGCACTGGTGAAATTGCGTGGAGCTGACGGATCGGTTTTAGTGGCCGCCAGCCAGAATAAAGGGCCCTTAAAAATGTTCAGACAAAAGAATAAAATGAGACTGATTCCCCTTAAACCGATGGATGCATCTGCTTTGATCCATTTTAAGGATGGTACGGAACGAAAAGAAGGGATTTATTATGGTTCTTCCTTTTTGTCAGCTTCCGGTCGCTTTTTGCAGGTAAGCAATCGTGTACATTCTGTGAAAATAACGGATTACCAGGGAAACAGTCGAACGTTGTCTTTTAAACAGTAATAAGTAAAAACCCGAAATTGTCGTTGAAAGTTTTACCGAAACCTATGTCAATCACAATGATTATCCGCCGGATTAGAGTTCAGGCTCCCCTTTGATACTTCTGTTGAATACGACAAAATAGAACTTCCAAACAATTTTGAGAAAACTATCGAATTGTCCAGAGCATTGGATTAAAATCCATTTTAGATTTTCGGCGATAAATACATTAAAATCAAACAAGTATCGCTGTTTATTGTGGTAGATCTGCAATATTCGAAATATAGGGATTGTCAAAATAAATTGGATTAGGATATGTGACCTGAAAAGGCACTCTCAGATAGTGCTAATAATTTTATATGGGGTAAATAAATATGACACTACTAAAAAAAGTGCGATTCCTGGTCACTTCAATCACTGCCGGGTTTGTATTGTTGTCAACTCTCAACTCCTGCAACAGTATCTCAAAAACCAGCACAGACAAAACGCTGAATGATCACTGGCAAATTCAGTCATCCGCCCGGATATCCGCTGGAGGTCAAGAAATATCGAGTCAAAAATTTGATACAACCGGCTGGTATTCAGCTCAAGTGCCGGGTACCGTCCTGGCTTCTCTGGTCCAGGACAGCATTTATAAGAATATCTTTTTTGATCAGAACATGAAGGATGTGCCAACCAAACGCTTTAATGTCCCATGGTGGTACCGAACTGAGTTCAACATTCAAACACTTACCAGCAAGGGACAAACCGTCAGGCTGCGCTTTAATGGGATTAATTACCGGGCCGATATTTGGTTCAACGGCCATAAAATTGCTTCCTCAGACAGCGTAAAGGGAGGCTTCCGCCGGTTTACGTTTGATGTTTCGGATTATGCCAAGCCAAGACACAATGTGCTCGCCTTAAAAGTAACGCATCCCAAACCCGGGGAACCCACGCTGGGCTTTGTGGACTGGAATCCCGCGCCGCCCGACCATAATATGGGGATCTGGCGCAAAGTGCATCTGATGGTAACTGGCCCTGTTTCCATTGATCAGCCCTTTGTCAAATCTAAAGTTGATACGGCAACCCTTGACCATGCCGACCTGACTATCGAATCAGTATTGACAAATCATTCCGACCGATCCGTAAGTGGCAAGCTGAGCGGATCTGTTGGCAAGAATATTATGTTTTCCCAACCGGTTCAGCTCGACGCAGGTGAATCAAAGAAAGTAACTTTTAATCCGAATAATTTTCCCCAACTGGGCCTCGACCATCCCCGGCTTTGGTGGGTCCATACAATAGGCAAACCTAACCTATATGATCTGCACCTGACCTTTGTAGAAGACAGATATGTATCCGACCGGAAAGAACTATCATTTGGGATACGATCGGTATCCGACTATATCACCAAGGGGGGACACCGGGGCTTTAAACTGAACGGCAAAAAGATCCTTATTAAAGGCGGCGGATGGACGGATCCCATGTTGCTTAACGCTTCGCCCAAATACGAAAAAGCCGGCATCGATTATGCGATGCATATGAATCTGAACACGATCCGGATGGAGGGTTTCTGGGGAAGTAATCAACACTTGTATAATCTGTGTGACCGTAAAGGACTGCTGATCATGGTTGGATGGAGTGCCCAGTGGGAATGGGATGAATACATGGGAGAAGGAGCCGGCGCCGATCAATTCGGGGGAATAAAATCTCAGGAACAGATGAATATTGCCGCCTGGTCGTGGAAGGACCAGATAACCTGGCTGCGAAATCATCCCAGTATATTTCTTTGGTTGTATGGAAGTGACAAATTGCCGCGCCCTGAAATGGAAAAAAGATACCTGGATATCCTGCATAAGTACGACATGACCCGGCCTTTTGTGGGATCAGCCGCTGAACATACCAGCAGTATCACGGGACCTACAGCTGTAAAAATGCGGGGGCCCTATGATTATGTGCCACCCGATTATTGGTATATCGATAAACAGCATGGCGGGGCTTTCGGATTCAATACCGAAACGGGTCCCGGACCACAGATACCGCGGCTCGAAAGCCTGAAAAAAATGATTCCCACCGACTCGCTATGGCCGATTAGTCAGTCCTGGCTTTATCATGCAGCGCGGCATCAATTCCATAATCTAAAAAACTATAACCAGGCAATGGACGAACGGCTTGGCAAGCCGGAAAGCCTGGACGATTATTTGCGAAAGGCGCAATATCTCAATTATGAAGGGATGAGAGCTATGTTAGAGGCTTTTGAAGCAAATCGCTATAAATCGACAGGAATTATACAGTGGATGTACAATGCTTCCTGGCCTAAACTATGGTGGCAGTTTTACGATTACTATCTCAATCCGACAGGTGCCTTTTATGGTGCTCGTAAGGCTAATGAACCGGTACATATCGCCTATAATTATGGCCGCAGGGGTATTGATTTAATGAATAATACACTCAAAGAGCATAAAAATTTAACGGCAAATATCCGGGTACTGAATTTCAGTTTGGATTCAGTACTCGATAAATCGATAAAAATAGATACTCTTCCGGAGCGAAAAACACTACATATGTTTGATCTGCCGGAAAATTTAAAGCTGAGCCAAACCTATTTTCTGGATCTCAACCTGAAAGACCAACAAGGAAATTCGATAAGCTCAAATTTCTATGCGCTGTCTACTCAAAAGGATTTGTTGAACGAGTCCGGCTCTACCTGGTATATCACTCCGGAATCACAGTTCGCTGATTTGACGGAACTGCAGAATCTGCAACCCGTTAAACTTCAGATTGAAAAATCCTTTAGTCAACATAATGATACGACCTTTGCGAAGATAACACTCCGAAATCCATCGGATAAACTGGCATTCATGACATACTTAAACCTGGTACAAAAGAACAGCGGAAAAACGGTTGTTCCCATATTCTGGGATGACAATTATATCACCCTATTGCCCGGAGAGGAAAGAAGCGTGACGGGCTATTGTCATACTGCTGATTTGGAGGGACAACAGCCAGAGGTGACTGTAGAAGGCTGGAATGTTAAATAACCTTTACAGCAGCTTTAACTAACGTTTAAAAACAAAAATTATAAATCAATTATTGTTATGAAACCTAATTATTTTATAGTAGGATTGATTCTCCTCACTCACTTTTTTCGTGATATCTTTTCTGACCATATTATAAAAAGCTTTGATTTGAGCCTCACATTGGTTGCCTTGTTACCCTTCTCCTTTTTCATCGCTTATGGGTCATGTCAATCCCATCGGGCATACTTAACGAACAGTATAAAGAGAAAAAGATCATAGCTGCCGCCTTTGTGGAACAAACATAAACATTTGAAAAGTACTGCGCTCTATGTTTTCAGGGTTCCATCACAGATCATAAGAACTTTTTTAATAGGATTAGAACTGTAATTAACGGGACAAAGGTTCTAATTTAGCCGAAAAATGACGAAGCACATTTGATCCTTCTACAATTCTGTAGCCTACAAGCCTCTTCCTTTGTTCGTAAGTAGCAATAATAACCTCTGAAAGGTAATCGACATGACTTTGCGTATAAACTCTTCTTGGGAAAGCCAAACGTACTAGCTCCATTGAAGCTGGTTTTTCCGTTCCATCCGGTTGCATGCCAAACATTACCGTTCCAATTTCGACACCGCGCACACCACCCAGCAAATAGAGGGCATTGTTCAATGACCAGGCCGGGTATTGCTTGGGGGGAATATGTGATAAAATTTCTTTAGCATCCAGATAAACAGCGTGACCTCCTGTGGGCTGTACAATTGGAACTCCGGCACCGATTAATTTTTCTCCCAAATAAGCAATGGAACGGATGCGATAACGAAGGTAATCTTCGTTTAGGGCTTCGTACAATCCCCGGGCTACAGCTTCCATATCGTAACCGGCCATACCGCCATAAGTTGGAAAGCCTTCGGTCAATATTTCAAGGTTTCTGCAGTTAGAAGCCAGCTCATCGCTGTTCATTGCCAGAAACCCTCCTATATTAGCCATCCCATCCTTTTTGGCACTCATCGTACAACCGTCGGCATAACTAAACATCTGCCGGGCTATTTCCAGGGGAGTCATATGGGCATAGTCCTCTTCACGCATTTTAATAAACCAAGCGTTCTCTGCAAAACGACAAGCATCAATAAAGAAAGGAATATTATGCTCGTGGGCTATCTCTGAAACCAATCTGATATTCTCCATGCTGACAGGCTGGCCGCCCCCCGAGTTATTGGTAATGGTGATCATAATCACTGGAATGTTTTGAGCTCCAACCTCCAGAATAGTATTGCGGAGCTTATCTAAATCCATATTTCCCTTAAACGGATGCTGATTTTGGGGCTGATGTCCTTCATCAATGACCAAATCGCGAGCTTCCGCACCGGCATGCTCGACATGCGCGCGAGTGGTATCGAAATGTGTGTTACTCGGGATGACATCCCCCTTATTTGCGATGGTAGTAAATAGAATATTCTCAGCCGCCCTTCCCTGGTGAGTAGGAATAACATGTTTAAATCCAGTTATGTCACAAACAGCCGACTCCAAATTATAAAATGAAGAAGAACCGGCATAAGATTCATCACTGGCCAGCATACCTGACCATTGTTGCGAAGACATAGCTCCGGTACCGCTGTCAGTTAATAAATCAATAAGTACATCTCGAGCTTTTAACAAAAAAGGGTTGTAGCCTGCTTCCGCAAGTAACTTTTTACGTTCCGAAGTAGTCGTAAATCGAATAGGTTCGACAGAACGTATTCTGAAAGGCTCGATAATGGTATCCGTACTGAATTCTTTTAGTCTCATTTTGCCTATTTTTGATTCAATTTTTTACGAAAAACAGATTTTTGCTTTGAAAAAAGATGAAAGTATACTAAAATAAGATAAAATAGTCTTTATTACTTTATTATTTGAATAATGCTTGAACCTTTTTTTAACCCTCCGGGGATTGCAGTTATCGGGGCTTCGCGGGATCCCCATAAATTGGGTTTCGGAGTTGTGCGTAATTTAAAAGATTTTCATTATCAGGGAGCTATTTATCCTGTTAACAAATCAGCCTCAGAAATTCTGGAGAGCCGCTGTTACTCTACGGTATCAATGGTACCGGAACCTGTTGACCTCGCAGTGGTAATTGTACCTGCTCCTCATGTTTATGAGACTCTTGAGGAATGTGGAGAACGCGGAATCAAACATGCCATTATTGTTAGCGGTGGTTTTAGCGAAACGGGTGAAAAAGGAAAAGCCCTCGAAGAAAAATTAACAGAAATAACAGAAAAATATGGGATGCATATCATCGGTCCCAACTGTATTGGTACGATCGATACCCATACCCCTGTTAACACCACTTTTGTGACCGGTATGCCCGAACCGGGTGAAATCGGATTTATTTCACAATCCGGTGCAATGGTAGCTGCTGTCATCGACTGGGCTCGCGGGGCCGGTGTCGGGTTCTCGCGTATGGTAAGCCTGGGCAATCAAATTGATGTCAATGAAACTCAAATGATCCGTGTACTTTCTGAGGATCCCCAAACAAAAGTAATAGCAGCATATATAGAGGGAGTATCAGACGGACATGCATTTTTAGAAACAGCCAGAAAAACCTCGTATAAAAAGCCCTTTATCGCTTTAAAGGGAGGTTTGGGAGCAAGCGGCGCTAAAGCGGTCGCTTCCCACACCGGTGCGCTTGCAGGAAGTTCGGAAGCATACGAAGCCGCTTTTAAACGGTGTGGCGTACTCCAGGCATCCACAATGGAAGAGATGTTTGATTGGGCCCGGGCTTTAGCTTGGCAACCGCTGCCAAACGGGAAACGCGTGGCCGTACTTACAAATGCCGGAGGTCCGGCAATTTTAGCCGTGGATGCCTTGGAAAAAGCCGGTTTGGCGATGGCTCATTTGTCCGATGAGACCAAATCATATCTGCAATCGCGACTTCCCGAAGCGGCCAGTATAAATAATCCGGTGGATATACTGGCAGGATCTGGTCCGGGCACCTATGCCGTAGCACTTGATGCCCTTCTTACCGATAACAATGTGGATGCTGTAGTGGTTATTCAGGCGCCCCAAGACTGGTTCCTTCCCGCCAGTTTGGCCGAAGTTATTGGTGAGGTAGCCGGGGTTCACCATAAACCCGTTGTCGCATCGATAATGGGTAAGGCTTCTGTTGAAGATGCACTAACGATACTTCATAAACGAAAAATACCAAATGTAGCATTTCCCGAACGCGTAGCTTCTATACTTAATACGATGGTACGTCGGCGTGAATGGCTGAATATACCAAAAGAAGGACCCGATAATCATCGTCAAATCGATAGTGATACTGTTACGTTGTTGGCATCAGAAGAAAACTGGAATGACCTGCTGGAACATTATGGCATCTCGTTTCCTGTTCAGCAGTATGTTCAAACATTTGAAGAAGCTCTGGAGACCGCCCAGCAAATAGGTTTTCCGGTAGTACTCAAATTGATAGCTGAAGGTATCAGTCATAAATCTGATGTTAATGGAGTTAAGCTTGGAATAAAAAACCCATCAGAACTGGAAATTGCCTGGAATGAGATTGAGCGAGCGGCCAACAGCGCAAATGCAGAAATGGAAGGCGGTCTGATTCAACAAATGCTGACAGGGGGACAAGAAGTTATTATTGGTGTCAGGCGTGATGAACAATTCGGACCGTTGGTTTTATTTGGCACCGGGGGGACAGATGTGGAGTTATTCAAAGATATAGAAA
>DATFLI010000102.1:0-2376 GCA_035267805.1 Balneolaceae bacterium
GGGTAAGGTTCTGTCAATGACAGGTATCTCGGTGCATTCCCAGACGCTCTTTGTCGGTAACCCACAGGTTGGGAAAAAGCTTTTTTCTGCGGATGCCGGTGCTGGCGTAGCCGTTCCCGTTCGTATTAACATCTATGAAGACAGTAACGGGCAAACATGGGTCGCTTACCTCCCTCCGTCTAAAACTCTGGCAAACTTTAATAATCCAAAGATTGATAAAGTTGCCCACATGCTGGATCAAAAGCTTCAAAAAATGACCGGCATGATTAAATAGTCAATCTAGGAGCCTGTCGGACTTAGTTTAATCTACTGCAAATCCGTCAGATTTGGCCAGATTCCGAGCTCTTTTTCGTTAAATAGCACCACTATTTGCCTCAAAAGACCCCGAAATCTGTCTCAAACTGACAAATTTTCGTTAAAATTTCCTAAGTCCGACAGACTCCTAGGCTAAATTCCAAACTCTGCTATTATGAATACACGTATCCCCAAAGTTATCGTGGTGTTGGTAGTCTTGGCAATGGCAGGCATCTCCCCCAATTTGTATCCGGCTGCAATGGCCGGATATGGGGGTATGCCCTCCTTTAGCAAATGGCTACTAATTCCAAGCATTGTCATTGTTGTAGGACTATTCCTGCTTGCTAAAAAGCAACAGTATAATATCATAAGCCGCAGGATATGGGTCGGGGCGCTTGCGGGCATTATAGGAACCATCGGTCTCGAGATTATTCGGACTATTGGATTTAAAATGAGCTGGATGCCCGGAGACTTGCCTAAGTTATTGGGCGTACTTATGACCGATCGTTTTATGAAGGGGCCTTCAACCGGGTCCAATATTCTTGGCTATGCCTATCATTATTGGAATGGTGCGGCCTTTGGGATGATTTACACCCTGATTTTAGGACACAAACCATGGTGGTCCGGTACGATCTATGGGGTTCTGATTGGTACAGGTTTTTTACTTAGTCCGGCCGTGAATGCTATGGGCGTCGGCTTTATGGGATCAGATTTGGCTGGCATGATTCCCGTGGTTTACACGGCGCATATCGTTTTTGGTACAATTGTAGGGTATTTGACTTATAAATGGCTTCGTAACAAGGCATGGTTATTGAAAATATGAGGTGTCATATGGCCCAACCATTAAAAAATATTGCGGGGAAAAAGAAATCTACTTTCGCAGCCAGAATTATTTCTGACCTGGCAAATCCGTTGATCTTGCCCCCCCTGGTTTTGTGGATAATCGGGAATACCGTACACCTTTCCAATTATATGATCCTGTTGCTCCTGGTCTCTACCATCGTTTTTTTCTCCCTGCTCCCTGGTGCAGTGGCGATAGTCGTATCGCTTCATCATCCGAACAGGTCTCTGGATTTTCCTGACCGTGAGACAAGAATCCCCTTTTATGAAATTTCCATGTTGAGCATCGGCACAGGTAGTATTTTCATTTTCGGCCTGTTTGACAACCCCATTATTCGTCTCACTACATTGATTTTTGTTGTCGCACTTATGAGCGGATTTATCATCAATTTATCCTGGAAGATCAGTTTCCATGCAACTGCTTTGGCCACATCCGGCTGTTGTTTACTATTCTTTGGCAATATGTATACGGCGGGGAACCTATCCCTTATAACAGGATCAGTTCTGCTGAGTATTCTGTTACCCCTGGTAATATGGGCACGATATCGTCTTAAGATTCATTCAATCCCTGAATTATTGGGAGGATCAATAATGGGCTTTGTATTGACTGCGCTGGCATTTGTTGTGTGGAATCTCACAGATTAAAGAGTATACCCGGATTATTCACGAGGAGATGAAAATTAACGCCTTAAATTATTGAATATATTTTATTTGTGTAAAACTATTTATAGGCCTGATTTGGATATAGATGTGTACACTGCGAAATTTGCTGCTGTCCCGAAGGCTCGGAATTGCCCCCCAACAAATTTCTTGGTGAATAATCCGGGTATAGTGAATGTTGTAAGAAATCTCTCATTCATATCATCTAGACATCGTAGAAAAAGGATTCGGATAAATTAAATTGTAATTCAAAGTATTTCAATTCACTATGGAAGCAGTAGCCACGCAACAATCATGGTTTGAATTGCGGACCCCGGATATGGCCTCCCAATGGAAACAGTTTCACGACTCGGTATATGAGTCCGGCGAGCTGGATCTCAAGAGCAAGGAACTGATAGCTGCGTCTGCTTCAACGGTGGGACACTGCCCGCATTGTACCAGGGGACATATCCAAAAGGCCCAAAAGCAGGGGCCTTGAAAGAAGAAATAGTTGAAGCCTTTAGGATCACTTCCCTGATTTCCAGTGGCACCCAGCTTGTTTGGAGGAAGGAAGACTATGAGCGTCTTTTGGGCAATCAAAAT
>DATFLI010000103.1:0-23770 GCA_035267805.1 Balneolaceae bacterium
CTTTATCATGTTTGGGATTGTACTCTCACTTCTGTCGTTACTTTTTGGAAGTCCCATTGAACATTCCCATATCGAAATGTGGGGAGCTGCTCAACGAAATTCAGCCGGCTTTTGGACGGTGTTTGCCGTGTTCTTCCCTGCCGTCACCGGAATCATGGCGGGTGTGAATATGTCTGGAGACTTGAAAGATCCCGGCACTTCTATCCCCAAAGGGACCTTCTGGGCTATTGGAGTCGGTTACCTCATCTACATGGGGCTGCCAATTATTTTGGCTAACCGCGCCGATGCCCTCACCCTGATTCAAGATCCCTTGATTATGCGAAAAATGTCTTATTGGGGGGATGCTATATTGATTGGCGTTTGGGGTGCTACCCTGTCGAGTGCGATGGGTAGCATTTTGGGAGCTCCGCGAGTATTACAGGCGTTGGCGCGGGATGGCGTATTACCACGCTGGCTTCGCTGGCTCGGTCGCGGTGACGGGGAAGATGATGCCCCGCGCATCGGTACGCTGGTAACGTTAGGAGTGGCGCTTGCAGCTGTTTGGCTGGGCAACTTAAATATTATTGCTCCTATCCTGACGATGTTTTTTTTGACTACATATGGCGTTTTGAACGTAACGGCAGGTATCGAACGGCTATTGGGTAGCCCCTCTTTCCGTCCAAAGTTTAAAGTACACTGGGTTTTCTCGTTCTTGGGAGCGATTGGTTGTGTAGCCGTTATGTTATTAATCAACACACTGGCTACAGTTATTGCAGCAGTATTTGTGCTCGTTGTTTTTGTGTGGTTGGAGCGACGAGAGATGCAATCAGCCTGGGGCGATGTGCGCCGGGGTATCTGGATGGCCTTAACGCGAGCTGGGTTAATGCGACTGGGTTCAACGGTAGAAGCTAAAACCTGGCGTCCGCACCCGCTGGTGCTTTCAGGTGCTCCTACAAAGCGCTGGCATCTCATCGACTTGGCTTCTTCATTAACGCATAATCGAGGTATTTTGACGATATCAACAGTACTTCGAAAGGATAATATCACTACTGAGCGGAAACAGGTATTGGAGAAAAATATCAGGGAATTTTTGGCTAAACGGAGCATCCAGGGATTGGTTCGTGTAACCACGGCTGAGGATTCTTTTCAGGGTGCCAAAGACCTGGTTGAAGCTTACGGACTCGGGGCTCTTGTACCAAACACAATAATCCTTGGAGACAGTGAAAATCCCGACGTACGTGACAAATATTGCAATATGATCAGCAGTTTTTATGATGAGCAGCGTAATATTGTGATCGTGCATAATAATAAGGAACTGGAATTCGGTGATCGAAAACGTATCGATATTTGGTGGGGGGGCTTAAAAGGCAACGGCGGGTTGATGATGATTCTGGCTTATCTTTTACAGAGCAGTCGCAAATGGTGGGATGCCGTAGTGAATGTTAAGATGGTGGTGAATAATCCCAATGCGGTAGCCGGAACACAGAAAAATTTAGATCAGATTATCAAGAAAATTCGTATCGGCGCTAATGCAGAAGTGTTGGTTTCGAATGGCAGGTCGTTTGATGAAATTTTGTTCGAATCTTCGCAGGGCGCTGATCTGGTTTTTATGGGGATGGCGGAACCCGGTCAGCTTAGCCAGGATTTTGTGAGCTATTATGAGCAATTGCATAACCGCCTGGAAGGATTGCCGACCACGATCATGGTGCTGGCAGCAGAAGAAATTTCATTTGGGGAGGTATTGATGCAACAGGATGCTTTCCAAGAAGATTAATTAAAGAACCAGATCCCACCCTACGGTTGAATTTATCTACTTTTGGGGATCCTTTCCTGTACTTAAAAAGAATTTCAAGCTATCCTCTCGACTTTAGCAGGAAGGAATAAAAACCTTTATTAGAAAAGGGCTAATCCTGAGAAACAGAGCTTTCCCTGACGGCCGAGATGACAGAACAAGGTATTGAGTGCCCCGCTCAGGATTGGATTTAATTTCTATTGTCCACTTACGCAAAACCAGATATGTCCGTTCCGTACCAAAGGCACGGAACAGATATAAATTGAAATTTTAACTGTAATTTGGAAGCAACTCAAAAAACTTGGCAGAGGTTTTTATCCCGCGATAGAAGTCTTTGAGAGCAAATTTCTCATTTGGGGAATGAATGGCATCGCTGTCCAGACCAAAGCCCATCAGGATGGATTGTGCGCCCAATACTTTTTGGAAATCAGCAACAATCGGAATGGAACCGCCTTCACGGGCAAATAATGGTTCTTTGTCATATATCTCTTTAAATGCTTCGGCGGCAGCATGCAGACCATAGAAAGACAGATCTGTTATCGCAGGATGTCCCCCGTGATGCTCAGTAATCGTTACAGTAACAGCATCATCGGCCAAAGATTTGACGTAATCAGAAAAAAGGTTAGCAATTTTCTTGGGATCCTGGTTAGGTACCAGTCGCATACTTACTTTTGCGCCGGCTTTGGCTGGAAGTACCGTTTTTGCTCCTTCGCCTTGGTAACCGCTCCATAAGCCATTCACATCCAGGGTGGGACGTGCAGAAGCGCGTTCCAGGGTAGTGTAACCCTTTTCCCCTTTTACGGCCTTCAGCCCGAGTTCTTTTTCATATTCTTCTTCGTCGAAAGGCAGCTTCTTATATGTCTCCCGGTCTTCATCCGACAGTGGTTTTACATCCTCATAAAATCCGGGAATTTGGATGACTCCATCTTCGTCCTTCAGTTTTGCAATAATTTCGCAAAGGGCATTGGCGGGATTTTCGACTGCTCCCCCGTAGACACCCGAGTGTAGATCACGATTCGGGCCATCGACTTCGATCTCCATATATGTGAGCCCGCGAAGTCCGTACGTGATAGAAGGCGTATCCTTGGCAAACATTGCCGTATCGGAGATGAGCACCATATCACATTCAAGTAAATCTTTATGAGCTTTAATAAAGGGCACCAGGCTGGGAGAGCCGATCTCTTCCTCACCTTCAAATATGTATTTGATGTTAACGGGAAAATCGTTTCCTGATTCCAGGTATGATTCCAGTGCCTTCACGTGCGTGAAAGACTGTCCCTTGTCGTCACTGGATCCGCGGGCATAAATATCGCCGTTGCGCACTGTTGGCTCGAAAGGGGGTGTTTCCCAGAGATCTTCGGGATCAGGAGGTTGTACATCGTAATGACCGTAGACCAGGACCGTGGGTTTCGACTCGTCGGTAATCAACTCCCCGTAGACGATAGGGTTCCCCTTGGTTTCGAAGAGTTCAACACGATCAAGGTCGAGCGAGTTGAGTTTATTGATCAGAAAGTTGGCTGCATCTTTAACATCACCCTTGTTACTGGAATCCGTACTGATGCTGGGAATGCGCAGGAAGTCGAAAAGTTCTTCTCTAAATTGCTCCTTATTGGAATCAATGTAATCTAATACTGTCATAATACTTATCCGGTCTTATTTAAAAATATCTTAAATCATAGCCATAGGCTATATGATGTTTACAAAAAAACTTTATTGCATACAATCTCGTAACTCAAAATGAAGATTTTATAAAATCATAATCTCATCATTAGGAATCCATCCGTAAAGACCGTTACTCATGCGTACATAAGCCCATCCGGGATGGCTCTTGCTCTTATAATTATCAACCGTAAAGGTATATCCCTCAAAAGCCTGGCTGACGAGCGAGGAATTTTTTTGCGGTTTTTCCACTACAGGTATTTTTTTCTTGACCATCACAGCGGTGCTGTATCGCGTACTTACATATCGGGTGTATAAGCTGCCGCACATAACAATTATAGCTAATCCTGTGATAGCGTAGCCCCCATATTTGAGATAATTGGGATACCAACTTACAAACCAACGGATAATGAACACCAGGATACCAAGATTTAGGAGGATAATTCCAATCAGGAGTAAATTAGTTGCCCCGATATTGTTGCGTAGCCAGTCTGTGGCAATATCCCAGGGAAGTTTGGGCAGTACGGCTGATTGCCGGCTGAATTGTCCTTCCACAAAATTCAGTGCCTGTTTGGCCTGATCCTGCGTTTCTTCAAATCGAGAAGCCTTCAAAAAATAATATTTAGCCCTGCCTAGTGAGTCGATGCGCTGATAGCAAATGCCAAGATTCAGGAACAGCGCTCCCGAAACCGTATTTTGGGATTCCAGATTTTTATACAAAGCGATGGCCTGCTGGTATTGACCGGCTTTGAGTTTGTCATTGGCGCTATCAAAAGTAGCCTGCGGACTTTGGGCGTAGCCAGATCCTATGCTGCAGCATAGGATAAGAATAAGCAGCGCCGTTTTTTTAAAAAATGAAATAGCCACGTCTTATATTACTTTTTTCAGTTTTTCCAGAGTACTTTCAGCAAGTCCCACGTGAGATTTTAAATATGCATGTGAAGTTTCGGGTGCATAACTTATTGATGCACATTTATCCAACAGCATACGCACATTTTTAACTAAATTCTTTTCGATATCGTGCTCTTCTAGTGCCGCCACATACTCCTGGTTTGAGAGTCCCGCTTCGGGCATTGTCAGCCGGTCGCTGATAAATCCCGTAAGTGCTTTTTGCAGCATGTTATACGCCTGTTTGATGTTTCCTTGCTCTGAAAGTTCAACTGCTTTATTAAGTCGTTCATGCGCTTTGGCAGAGGCTTTTTGAGAGCGGGCAAAGGCTTGATCAGTACTCATTTTCTCGGAATACGTTTTTTGCCAGTAAGCGATACCCAGCAATATCAGGGGAAACATGATGCCGGCCCAAAGCCACCAGTGTGAAAGTAGGTTGGTTGAGGTTGGCGTGACCCACGTAGCCAGCCCGGTGATCGGCTGAACCGGGAATGAGCTTGAAGTACTTGCTGCAGTTGTGGCATTGGGATTCGCTTTTACATCGAAATGAAGCGGCGGTAGTGTTGTAGTAATATACTTGTGCTTGGATGGATCAAAGTATGAGACCTTTTTTCCCGGGATGGAATAGTTGCCGGGTGAACGGGCAATAACTACATCGGTAAAAGTTTTGGTTCCGCTTATCCGGTGATTTTTGCGGTTCAGATCCGAAGATTCCTGCGGCTCATACACCTCAAGACCATTCGGCATTTTGTAATCCGGTTTGGTCACCAGTGATACATTGCCGACGCCGTGAACAGTTGTCTTAATTTGTATCGACTCACCAACCGTTGCATTTTGGGGACTCACTTCCCGAGAAATATGATAATCGCCCACCGCTCCGAGGTATTCCCCGTTATGGTTAGCCGGAAGAGGCTGTACATTTACTGTTACAGGATCCGTTTCCAGTTGGACCTGCCGCTGGTTGTTTCCCATCCCACCAAAAAAGGTGCTAAACGGGTCATTGGAAGAACGAGCAGAACGAACGGCAACAATACTTTTGTACGGACTTATTTCAAGTTTACCCTGCTTGGTTGGAAAAAGCGAGAATTGAAGTAAGCGGGCCCGGCGATATCGTACGCCATCGATAATCGTAGAGGAAGCCTGTGGGCGATCTGCATTATCAAGTTCCTCTTTCCAAAATCCTTCCGCCTTCCAACCCGGAACCGGCTGATAGGAATTGACTTCCAGTCCATCTTTAAAATACAATACTACATTACTGATGATTTGCTGCCCCGTTACGGGTTTTTTATCGGATACTTCGAGACGTAGAAAAATATCCGGTTTTTGGCTACCCGAAGAGTTGGCCGACTCGTTGCGATCAATAACCTTAATGTTGATTGGCTCGGTTTTGTGGTCATCCCCATCAATGGTGATATTTACCGGGGGGATGGTATATGAGCCTTTATCCTGGGCGATCAGAGAATAGGTGTAGGTGTATGAAGTGCTGCTTTGACCATTGACAAAACTGTAACTTCGGGAAGTTGAAGGAGTGTTGCTGAGAAGACGGAGCCCTTTGAAATCCGGCAATTCGGGTCGGGAGACATTGTTAAAGTCGCCGCTGATTTTAACGGATAGGTTAACGCGTTCGCCGGTATAAATGGTGGTTTCCGAGACACTGGCCTCAACCGAGACAGAAGATTGGCCTACCGCCTTGCAAGTGAATAGCGCCAGCAGCGATACTAAAAAACCGGTTGCACAGAAGAATCTACCAATCTTTTTCATTCTTACTTTTGCTGGACTCAGTTTTTTGTTTCTTGAATTTTTTCAGCAGATCTTTCTCTTGTTGTTCAAGAGCTTTGAGAATTTTTTCAGCCTCAGCTTTGCTCATCTTTTGGGGTTGCTGCTTGTTCTGTTGGTCCTGGTTCTTTCGATTCTGTTTATTTTGCTGATTCTGATCTTGATTTTGTTTCTGCTTGTTCTGTTGGTTCTTATTCTTGTTTTGTTGATTTTTATTTTGCTTGTTTTTGTTCTTCTGCTGATTCTTTTGGTTCTTATTATTCTTCTTTTGCTGCTTTTTCTGTTTTTCTTTCAGTTTTTTCTCAGCTAACTCGTAATTATGCTTGGCATCGTCATCATTAGCCATATAACGCAGTGATTTTTTATAATAATCGAGCGCTTTTTCCCATTTTTTACCATTGGCCAGCACGTTCCCAATATTATAGTTGGCTTTGGCTTGCTCATTGGGATCATCAGTCATCGACTTGTATTGCTCAAATGACTTAATGGCATCTTCATTTTTCCCCGCCTTGGCCTGTGCACTGGCCAAATTGTAATATAATTTAGGGTTATTGGGATTGGCATCGATGGCTTTTTTATACAACGAGATAGCCTGCTCATAATTCCCGTTATTGTATGCCTCATTTGCCTTGCGGGCATCTTTGTCTGAAGCTCCCAATAATAAAAACGCCAACAAGGTTATTAGAAAATATCTCATAACGTCGTTTTGCTTTAATTAGGTACTGCTAACGCATAATTGCCCACAGAAATTGTGAAAATCAGTCCATTTGTTCTGCAATGGCAAGCGTTTCTTCATCCATCTTCATATTAGTAAACACATTGGAAACATCATCATTATCTTCAAACTTTTCCATCAGCTTAAAGTTGGATTCTGCTACATCCGCATCGACTTTGACTTCTGTCATAGGAATTCGGATTAGTTCGGCAGAATCGATTTCATAATCCATCTCTTCCAGTTCGTCTCGAACTTCATACATGCTTTCGCGTGCTGTGGTAACTACAAAAAATTCATCCTCCGCATCGATTTCTTCTGCTCCGGCATCGATGGCATTCAGCATAAACTCTTCCTCTTCGTGCTCCTCTTTCTTAACGCGAATTGAGCCTTTTTGTTCAAAAAGGTATCCTACCGATCCATCCGTACCTAAATTGCCGCCGTGGGCGGTAAAGATATGGCGGATTTCGCCTACAGTACGATTATAATTGTTGGTCGTCACCTCTATAAAATAGGCAATGCCGCCGGGCCCGTATCCTTCGTACGTTGCATCTTCGTAACGGCCGTCACCTTCATCAAGTTCGCCCGTTCCTTTTTTGATTGCCCTTTCAATGTTATCCTTGGGCACATTATCATTCTTGGCATTTTGGATGGCCGTATCGAGACGGGCATTCATCTCCGGGTCGCCGCCTCCTTCACGGGCCGCTACCGAAATCTCACGCAGATGCTTGTTAAATATTTTTGCTCGTTTTTTATCTTCTCGGGCCTTTTTGTGCTTGATATTAGCCCATTTGGAATGACCTGCCATACGTTGTGTTAACTATTTTAATTATGACAAAAGAATCGAATTCGTTTTATACGAGTCCATAAAAGTCTATAATATAACAGATAACTTGCTTTGCACCTAACCCGGATTTCCCGCAATTTGCATATGTTTTTTAACTGTATAAACAGGTATACCTATGGGGAATGGTAATGTTTTGTATTGGTTCGTAATGAAAAAGTTGTTGAGTTGTGTCAAATTCGGAAATGAGGAACGCCAGAATTTTGTTGTCCGGGTACAAAAATACTCTAAAAAACTTTCAGTGTAGAACAACCTGCGAATTGGACGATGCATTTTCGTACATTCAATAGATTGAAGGCGGTATCTGAAAATGCTTGAAAAAATAATTTATATAGAATGAATATAGGAATAGTTTGTTATCCTACCTTTGGCGGTAGTGGAGTAGTGGCCACCGAACTGGCAAAAGGGTTAGCCAAGCGCGATCACAATGTGCACATGTTAAGTTATGCTCGTCCGGCCCGGCTGGATACATTTCGGACCAATATTTCGTATCACGAAGTAAACATGAACACCTATCCGCTCTTTGAGTATCCGCCGTATGATTTGGCACTCGCAAACCAGATGGCTAATCTCATCGAATACGAGAATATCGATGTGCTTCATGTGCATTACGCTATTCCCCATGCGACCAGTGCTTACCTGGCCAAGCAAATTCTAGGCGAAAAGGCTGCTCATGTTCCGTTGATAACCACCCTTCATGGTACTGACATCACCATCGTGGGCAGTGATCCCAGTTACAAAAGCGTAGTAGATTTTTCCATCAACCAAAGTGACGGGGTAACGGCAGTTTCGGAGTATCTGAAAAATGAAACCTACGAGCGCTTCGATATTAAGAAAGAGATTAAAGTAATTCCCAACTTTATCGATCTGGATCGGTTCAAGAAATCCGACAAAAACCATTTCAAAAAAGCGATTTGTCCCGATGGGGAAAAAGTAGTGGTGCATGTTTCTAATTTTAGAGAGGTTAAACGAGTGCCCGAGGTGGTAAGTGTCTTCGCCCGCGTGCTGGATGACGGTATCAAAGCAAAGCTCTTGCTTATTGGGGATGGCCCCGATCGTCAGCGGGCCGAACAGCGGTGCCGGGAACTGGGGATGTGTAATCATGTTCGCTTCCTTGGTAAGCAAGATCAGGTCGAAGATTTGCTTTCTATTGCGGACCTGTTCTTGATTCCATCCGGTTCGGAGACTTTTGGCCTGGCAGCCCTTGAAGCCATGAGTTGCAGTGTGCCGGTCATCAGTTCTAATATCGGGGGGTTACCGGAGGTCAACATCCATGGTGAAACGGGTTACCTTTGCGATTTGGATGATACCCAATGTATGGCTGATTTCGCGGTTAAAATTTTGTCGGATAATGAATTGCATCAAGAGATGTCGGATAATGCCCGTGCGAGAGCCGAAAAGTTTGAGATGAGTAAGATCGTAAGCCAGTATGAGGACTATTACAACGCCTGTCGAGAAGACCTGCGTGCTCCCGCAGGATAAATAATTCTAACGTGAGTTCGATAAAACTTCTTGGACTTAAAATCTGGTTTTTGGCTATTAAGTGGAGTTAAATCTCTTCTTGAGAGCCGCCGTAGGTGGTCAGGATGTTTATTTCTGCGATGTGGATGACACCGCCCGATCCAATCGCAAAAACCATGCGATGGCTCACCCTTGTTCAGGAGGAATGTTTTGCCTGCCCTCACATCGCCATGGGTATCTTGGAAAAAGATTTTATCTTGAATTCAGTTAATTTTATGTAGAAATAACCGGTTGCGACTAGTTTGGAAAAATTATCAGATTAAATAATCTGGCTATAACCTTTCTGCTTTTCTCGTTTTCATATCTAAACCGTTAGCGTTATCATGCCTTTGAAATATCAATGTAATAAGATAGGCATGAAATGTTATAAAAGTTCTTCAGTGGTATTCCTGGCACTTTCATTTTTTCTGGGATTATTGTTTAGCAATCAACCGGCGCAAGCGCAGTTCAATTTATCAAAGCTGCCGGATTGGGAAAATCCCCAAACAATAGGAATTAACAAAGAGCCGGCTCACGCTTCGGTTATCCCCTACCCGGACATACAATCGGCGCTGGCCGACACCGGTGTTGTGGTGCATTCTCCATATTATCAATCGCTGGACGGGCAGTGGAAGTTTAAGTGGTCGCAAAATCCCGCAAGCCGCCCGAAGGATTTCTACAAACAGAATTTTAATGTCAGTGGGTGGGACGACATTACCGTGCCCAGTCCGTGGCAGGTGCAGGGATACGGCAAACCGATCTATTTGAACAGCCGTTATCCTATGGAATCGAAAATGGGAGGATTGTATCCGCCGCGGGCACCTAAAAAATGGAATCCGGTAGGTTCATACCGACGAACGTTTACGGTTCCCGATGACTGGGATGGTCGCCAGGTGTTGATACATTTCGGCAGTGTAAAAAGTGCGTTTTATATCTGGATTAACGGCCAGAAAGTTGGTTACAGTGAAGGCAGCATGACGCCCGCCGAGTTTAACATCACGCCGTATCTGAAGAAAGGAAGAAATACACTGTCCGTGGAAGTCTATCGCTGGTCGGATGGTTCTTGGCTGGAAGATCAGGACATGTGGCGCTTCAGCGGGATTTATCGAAGCGTGTACCTGTATTCGAAGCCAGATGAATATCTGCAGGATCTTTTTGTGCATGCCGGACTCGATGATCAGTACGAAAATGGAAAGCTGCATATTACAGCCAAGGTGCGAAATAATAATGCCGAAAGCGTATCCCGTGGAACCGTAGAGGCGTATCTTTATAATCAATCCGGAGAGCGGGTTGGCGACGGGCCGATTGCCGAGGCCAAGACACAGTCGGCGATGCCGGCCGGGACGATGGTCGAAGCCGAGCTCCGAACCACGGTTGATCATCCCCAAAAATGGACCGCCGAGACGCCCAATCTTTATACCGTTGTCGTAGTGTTAAAAGATTCGGATGGAAAAACCCTGGATATTGCTCGTTCAACGACAGGATTCCGCGAGATCGAAATTCGCGATAAGATGTTCCTGGTCAATGGGCACCAGGTAAAACTGAAGGGGACAAATATTCATGATCACGATCCGCAAACGGGACGCACGGTGGATTACCGGACAATGCTCAAGGATGTGAAGCTGATGAAGGAGCACAACCTGAATGCCGTTCGGATGTCACACTATCCCCACGATCCCAAATATTATCACCTGTTCGACAAGTACGGCTTGTACATCATTGATGAGGCCAATTTGGAAACGCACGGAATCTCATTCAGCGACAACCGGTTGCCGGGCAGCGATCCTATGTGGACCGATGCTGTGATAGATCGCGCCCGTAGCTTGGTGCAGCGGGATAAAAACTATCCGTCGGTCGTTATCTGGTCGCTAGGCAACGAAGCAGGTTGGGGCGATAATTTTAAGCAGATGGCCTCCTATATTCGAACGGCCGATCCGTCGCGCCCGATCCATTACCAGCATATGAATTCTATTGCGGATATGATGAGTTACATGTATCCGTCGATCGATTTTCTGCAACGAGCGTTGAATAATCCGGATATAGACAAGCCGATTATCTTGTGCGAGTTTGCGCATTCCATGGGCAATTCGACCGGTAATTTTGACGAGTATATGGATTTGATGGAGCATAATCGCAACCTGATCGGCACCTTTATCTGGGACTGGGTGGACCAGGGGCTTCGTAAGAAAGACAAACAAGGCAACTGGTTCTGGGCCTACGGCGGTGATTATGGAGATGACCCGAATGATGCAAACTTCAATATCAACGGGGTTGTGTTTCCCGACCGTAAGCCGCAGCCGGCGTTGGCCAAGGTGAAATATTCGTATCAATACGCGAAGTTTGGCGCAGCTGATTTAGCGAAAGGACAGATCTGGGTCAAAAACGAATATGATTTTATCAACCTGAATCATTTCAATCTGGAATGGTCGCTCAATGAGGATGGCAAAACCTTGCAGTCTGGCACTGTCAATGATTTGGATGTTGCCCCCGATCAGGCTAAACGACTGGATCTGCCAGTCAGGACCCCGGATTTAAAGCCGGGACGTGAATACTGGCTGAACGTTAGTCTTCATCTTAAAAAAGATACGAAGTGGGCAAAAAAAGGCTACAAAGTGGCTTGGCAGCAGATGAAGATGCCATACGCCGTGGCCGCAAAGCCACCAATGGCCACCGAAGATTTGCAATCTCTTCAGGTAAATCAGTCGGGAGATCAGATTACAGTTAGCAATTCGAATGTCAAGGCTACCATCTCTCGCAGCACCGGAGCCCTGGAGCTGTATCAGTTTAAGGGAAATGATCTAATTGATAGTCCGCTGGCACCTAATTTCTGGAGGGCCAAGACGGATAATGACCGGGCAGGATGGAAAGACAAGCTGGATCCGTGGAAAAATGCTTCCGAAAATCGTAAGATTACAAGCGTTTCGATCCACAATTCCAGTGATCAACGAGTTGAGATTGCCGTAAATGGGACGTTGCCGGTAGGTCATTCCACCTATCAGACAACCTACACCATTTTGGGAAATGGCACGGTGCAGGTCGATCAGAAAGTTACTCCTATCGGCAAAGATATTCCCCCGGATATACCGCGTGTTGGCATGCAGATGCGTATCCCTGAGAAATATAAGACAATGACCTGGTATGGTCGGGGACCCGAAGAAAATTACTGGGATCGCAAAAAAGGAATTACAGTCGGACAGTATTCCGGATTAATTGATTCGCTGTGGACCGATTACGTTTATCCCCAGGAAAATGGGAACCGAAGTGATGTACGCTGGGTGGCCTTTACGAATGATTCCGGCAACGGTCTTATGGCCGTGGCATCAACGAAGTTAAGTGTGAGCGCCTGGCCGTATGCGATGAAAGATCTGGAAAAAGCCACGCATACCGACGAGTTGCCCCGTCGTGATTATTACACGGTAAACTTGGATTATAAGCAGCAGGGTGTGGGTGGTACGGATACCTGGTCGCCCAATGCGCGGGCTCTGAAAAAATACCGGCTGCCAACCGGTAAAAGCTATCACTATAGTTATTACTTGCGTCCCGTTACCTCGGATATGAAAGATCTTGGGGATGTGGCAAATTGGGCGTTTTCGGAAAAATAGTTTTAAAAAAGACATGCCATTTTTTGGAAAATCCTGGTTTGTATTATACCAATAAAGAGTACATGCATCCGCCAGCTGGCGGATCAGCATGACAAGGAGATATTTTTACAGAGCTCTTCAATAAAAAAGGCCTGCTTAAATTAGCAGGCCTTTTCATTTATAATATATAGCTCAGAATTATGCCGGAGCCAAAACTTTGGATACTTCTTCAGCCGCTTCTTTAAGCAGTACGGCAGAAATCACATTAAGATCAGAGTTGTCGATGATCTCTTTGGCTTCTTCGGCATTGGTACCTTGCAGGCGAACGATAATGGGCACATCCTGAACTTTTTCAGCTATCTCGGGATCTTTGACGGCTTCAATAATTCCATTGGCTACTCGGTCGCAGCGGACAATTCCACCGAATATGTTAATCAGAATAGCTTTTACGTTTTTGTCTTCCAAGATAATGCGGAAGCCATTCTTAACGGTATCTACATTAGCACTGCCGCCGACATCCAGGAAGTTGGCGGGTTCGCCGCCCGAGAGCTTGATGATATCCATGGTAGCCATTGCAAGCCCGGCGCCGTTGACCATACAGCCAACGTTTCCATCCAGCTTTATGTAGTTTAAACCAAACTCGGAAGCTTCCAGCTCAACGGGATTTTCTTCGGCCTTGTCACGCAGGTCTTCAATATCTTTGTGACGGAAGAGGGCGTTGTCATCGAATGTCATCTTAGAGTCGAGGGCCATAACGTCGCCACCCGGCGTGAGTACCAACGGATTAATTTCTACCAGATTGGCGTCGGTTTCAACATAACAATTGTAAAGAGCCATGATGAATTTCACAGCTTTTTTGAAAGCATCGCCTTCAAGTCCCAGGGCGAAAGCAAGGCGACGTGCTTGGTTGTGTTGCAAATTCATGCCCGGCTCAACCCATTCCTTGACGATTTTTTCCGGGGATTCTTCGGCAACTTTTTCGATCTCAACGCCACCCTCGGTCGAAACCATGATCACATTTTTACTTTTGGCACGGTCCAGCAGGATGCCGAGATAAAATTCCTGTTCAATATCCACGCCGTCAGTCACATAAACACGCTGTACTTTTTGTCCCTCTTTACCGGTTTGAACGGTTACAAGCGTATCACCAAGCAATGAGGAGGCTGCATCCTGCACCTCATCTATAGATTTACAAAGGATGACACCGCTTACGCCGCTTTCTTTGGTTTTACCTTTGCCGCGTCCGCCGGCATGGATTTGTGCCTTCACGACGAATAACGTAGTGCCTTTCTGCTTCATTTCTTTGGCAGCATTAACGGCTTCATCAACAGTGGTAGCCGCCACGCCGGCCGGGACTGCCACATTATATTTTTTTAGGATCTCTTTCGCTTGATACTCATGGATTTTCATAACGACAATCTGTAGGGTTAATAATTACAATAGTTAGAAATCGATGATCAGGGTTTTCGCTTGATAATGCCTTGGCAATTGCCCTTTTGTAGAAAAATATTCATTCCAATTCGATCGCTTAATATAACAAATGAATGGCAAGAAATTCAGTGCAGAGATGGAAATATATCAAGGCCATAAATATTGAGCCAAGACATCCTTTAATAATTGTAGGAAGGTGTAATCTTGATCTTCTGTAAGTGGCGGCCATCCGCATTCATAATATAGATCTCATTGGTGCCACTCCGATCAGAAGAAAAGATGATTCTCTTCCCGTCCGGAGAAAATGAGGCATAATAATCTTTACCGGGTGCGCTGGTAAGTTGGGTGAGTCCGGTACCATCGGTGTTGATGGTAAAAATATCAAAAGAGCCAAACCGGTTGGAGGTAAAAACGAGTTTTTTACCATCCGGCGACCACTTGGGTCCCAGGTCAAAGTTATAATCCGTGGTAAGTTGCTTTTGGCCGGATCCGTCGGCATTCATAATATAGATATCAAAATTCTGATTACGATCGGATGAAAAAGCAATTTTCTTCCCATCCGGTGACCATACGGGATCCACTTCATATGATTCCGGCGAATAAGTAAGTCGTGTTTGATTCCGGCCGTCGGGATCCATCGTATAGATTTCAAAGTTGCCGTCTCGATCGGAAAGGAACAGAATATGGCGCCCATCCGGCGCAAAGAACGGGTATACATCGGTTGCATCATTCCAGGTTAGCTTGCGGATATCCTTGCCACGATAATCTCGTAAATAAATTTCCATATCTCCATCCTCATTCGAATGGTATAGGATATTGCGACTGTCCGGTGACCAGGAAGGCAAATCTCCATCACGGGCGGCACTTATGGGGAATTGTTGCTTCTCATATCCCTCGAAATTCATAAAGTACCGGTGTTGACGCTCCCGTTCTGAGAAATAGGCTACCTGTTTGCCATTTGGAGACCAGGCCGGGTAGTAATCATCAGCCGGATAGTGGCTTATATTTTGAATATCAAACGTATTCAGGTTGATTACATAAATGTCAAAATTGCCGTTCAGCGAGGAGGCAAAGGCAATGTGCTCTCCATCGGGTGACCAATAAGGTTGGATGTATGAAGGGGCCTCGTGCTTTGGCGTTTGAGCAAAAGCTATGTTCGTGATAAAAAGAAATGACAGCGCATATTTGGTGAAGTGTATCATGATTCCTCCTGGCATGATTACACTTTAAACATTAATAAAATTTTGTCTTTAAAACACTAATATTTATTATCTAAAGTACTTTTTTGGCTTTAAGAAGCCTTTTTTCAGGGATAATTTGCAGCGTGGTTACCAGAGTAAAGCGGGATTGATACTGCAGATGATCTGAATTATTTTAGTCACGTAGAGTTTATACTTATTCTGCTAATGTTGATGAAGAGATCGCATTGGCTTAAAAAGGGGTTAGTCTCACTGAAAGATATAGTTAACTAAATTTTACTTTTCTATTGAAAAGGATTGCAAGAGCGTTTCCTTATATCATCTCACTTTTTATTATTGCTGCTTGTCCGGCGAAAGATATATCAATCATTGATTCGGGCCATCGCCCCCTGTCTTCTTTCAAGCATATATCGCAAGACTCGTCTCGAAAGAAAACGCCGTCTGATGTGATAACCCTGGAACAGGTCAAGGATTCTCTGCAGCTATACCAGCAGCATAATGACACTCTGAGAATAGCACGCAGTTATCATAAGCTGGGGGATTTACATCGCAAGCTGAATGATCCCTCCAATGCGGTGGCCCATTATTTGATGGCTGTAAACCATTATCGACAACTTGACAGAACGGAACAGGTAATCGTAATGTATCAGAGGGTGGCCGGTATCTACCGCCGGCACGATCAATTTGATATGGCTTTGCAATATGCTAATCGGTCGCACGACTTGGCTACGAATATCAAAAGTGATTCACTTATAGCGATGTCGGCTTACCAGTTGGGCCGGATTTATGAAGAAGTCGGCCGGCACCGGCAGGCAGTGGATGCCTATCAAACAGCATTGGATTTATTTCAGAAATACGATCATAGCAGGCGTCTGGCTGATATTTACCATCATCTTGCCGAAGTGCATGAGGATTTGGGGCATTTAGATCGAACTCTGGATTTGCACCGGCGCGCCCTTGATATCCGTAATAACATCAAAGACAGTTTGGGATTGGCCAAGTCGTATTATGAGATGGGACAGTTGTTTGCAGCCAAAGATGATGTGAAAATGGCTGTTAACTATCACCAGCACGCCGCTAATATCAGAAATAGGCTTGGCCATCCTCTTGAAGAAGCGGAAAACTACATTAAAATCGGAGAAATACATTCCGATAACGGACATCCCGAAAGAGCGTTGAATTATGCAAAACGCGCATTGAAAATCGCCAATAGTTTTGATGCCCTTGAACTTAAAGTAGAGGCTGTGAAGCTGGCTTTGGACACTCATATACGGCTGGGAAATATAAACCGGGCGGCCGATTTGCGAGACAGTTTGAAGGAATTACAGGATTCACTGGAGGTGCTGAAGCACGAGCAGGAGCAACGAAATCTCACTTTTCACCTCCGCACAAAAGAAAAAGTAGACAGTTTGGAACAGTTGCAGAAAGCTCAAGAGACACAGAAAGCGCAACTGGAAAAAGAGCATTTCCTACTGATCATTGCGGTAATTGTGGCCCTGGCGCTGATCATTATTCTCGTGTTACTGTATAATCGATATCGATATCGTCGACACCAGGAAAATTTGTTACGAAGCAAAAATGAGGAGCTTGAAAATCTTAATGAGCGACTGGAAGCCCTCAATGAAGAAAAGAATGATATCATGCAGACGGTTACCCATGATATGAAAAATCCCCTGGCCGGGATAATAGGTCTTGCTGCCCTGATCTTATCTGATGCGGATTCGATGACTCATGAAGAAATGATGGATTTTGTGCAACAGATACGGCAATCGGCTGAAAATATGAACGACATGGTTCGCAAGTTGTTGGATGTTCGGAAAATTGAATCCAACGGACACGATCTGGATGTAGAGCCCAATAATATCACAAAGATACTTGAGGATACTATCGAAAGTAATTCTCAACGAGCGAAAGAGAAGAACATAAAAATTGTTTCGAATTTTAATCGTGATCCGGAAATGGTTACAGGAGATCATACGGCTATACAGCGAGTGTTGGACAACTTAATATCCAATGCTATCAAGTATTCACCCAAAGGCAAAAAAGTGACGCTCAACCTGTTGCAAAAGAATGGTGATGTTCGGATTGAAGTGGAAGATGAAGGACCCGGAATCAGGCGGGAAGAGCGATCGAGATTATTTAACAAGTTTAGCCGGTTGTCAACCGAACCTACTGATGGTGAAAATTCTACTGGATTGGGCTTATATATTGCCAAAAAACTTACGGACGAGATGAACGGCGACATAGGGTGTGAATCCGAGCCCGGTAAAGGATCAACCTTTTATTTGATGTTGCCCCGTTCCGTCCGGAATTAAAGAGTCTCAACTATTTCTTTAATATTATCAAAGATGGGAATTTTATTCTGTCGAATCCATTCTTTGTCTTGGTCGGGTTCATGACGGGATCGAATCATAAAAGGGGTCATTCCCAACGCAATAGCCGGTTTTAAATCCGTGATTTTATCACCTGCCATATAAGACCGGCTAAAATCAATATCATATTCCAAGGCGGCCTTCTCAAACATGCCGGTACCCGGTTTTCGATCTTCCGGTGGGTATTGTTCGTTGGGATCGTGTTTCGGATGATGCGGTGCATAGTACCACCCGTCAATATTCAGATTATGTTTTCGGAGCTCATTATCCACCCATTCATGTAGTATATCAACATCCTCTTCGGTATAACGGCCGCGAGAAATACCGGATTGATTGGTAACAATAATAATTTTATATCCATGGTCTTTCATCCACTGCAGGGCATCCAGCGCCCCTTCGCACCATGTCCAATCCTCGGGTTTATGCACAAAATTATAATCCACATTTATAGTGCCATCACGATCCAGGAAAAAAGCCTTGTTCATAGTTTGGGATGTATTGAAAATTTGAACCCCAAACTAAAAAAATGCCGATTCAGAGCCAACTATGCGAATTAATAAACTGATTTTTTAAAGTTGGAACAAAACTAGACGGTTTGCTATAAGAATAGTGCGAAATAATTATGAAATAAGAGTAAAAACTTATCTGAAAATTTCATCTGCAAAAATAGGACAATTATTATGAGCACAACAAAAACTCGAAAAACGGTTTACAGTGTCCTGCAAAGTTTATTCATCTTTGGATTGATGGTAGTTACAACAGTCTCTTGTGGTGACGTAAACTTTAGCGGACCTAAAACTAATAAGTCACATATGAATGTACACCTGACGGATGCTCCGGCGAATTATCAGGAAGTTAATATCGATGTTCAGGGAGTCCGAATTCACTACACACCAACGAGTAATGATACGACTACAGTCGATACTACAGAAGGCAAATGGATAGATCTGCCTGCAAATCCAATGAAGGTTAATCTGCTTGACCTGACAAATGGGGTAGACACCTTGCTTTCTTCGGCTGATCTTAATCCCGGTCGTTATTCGGAATTACGTCTGATTCTTGGGAATGACAACACGGTTATGGTCGATAGCATGATGCATAATCTTAAAGTACCAAGCGGACAACATTCAGGTTACAAGATTAAATTTAATACCGTTCTCAACGAAGGAGAAACGATCGACGTCAGTATAGATTTTAATGCTGCTAAATCGGTACATGAAGCTGGACGTAGCGGAAAATATATCCTGCGTCCCGTATTAAAAGCGTTTGTTCAAAGCGGTGAACAGGTTGAAACAGGCTCAATTTCTGGTATGGTAAGTCCCTCCGATTCAACCGGAGCTAATATTTTTGCTGTAATGAATGAGGATACTTCCTCTACAGAAACCGATACAACGGGTGCGTTTAAATTGCAAGGGCTCGACCCCGGCCAATATGACGTAACCGTAAAGCCAACGAATGATCAATATTCCGATACTACATTGACGGCTGTTTCGGTAGAGAAAGGAAAGAATACGAATGTTGGTACATTAACACTGAGCGAAAGTCAGTAGTTGTTAGTACCTTCTATAGATAAAGCCCGGCTTTAAGCCGGGCTTTTTTATTTTAAAATGCTAACCATGCGTATGTGGGCTAACGAAGAGGAGAAAGACGATAACGAATGGAAATATTAAGCCCCAAATGACTCTTGTCGTTCTTATAAATGTAATAGTCATTTAACTCCCGGCGGAAAGTAAAGCCGAAGGACGTTTCAAATTGTTTCCAAAAGTAAGTAAAAGAGCCGCCCAGCCGCATTTCAATATTATGCAACCAGTATTTCTTTCTATCCGGGTTTTGGATATTCAGATCCAGCATGGCGTTGGAATCGTAAAGAAAATCGTTATTTAGCCCAACACGTTGTACAAATAGTTTGATAGAACCTCGATTAAAGAATAAGGTGCCTCCAAGATATTGACTGCTTGAGCCGGGACCTATTGAAGCTCCCAAAATTTGTCCCTGATTGGTAAAGCCCTGGATCGCTTTATGATGAACATAGAAGGTCGGGTAGCCGCGAAAGACCCCGGTTTTGCTTGCTTCCAGCTGTGTAAGTTCGGCGTTTATGGACAGGATTCTATTCTCGCTAAGATCAAATGTTTTTTGCAGTCCCAGGGTGTAACCTCGGCTGTGTTCGGGTTCCGTTATGAAATCTCTCCAGTTCCAGCTGTGATCATTTCGTGCCCATTCTCCATAAATTTCGAGTCCACTTTTAGGAAAAGTCCAGCGACCGAAGATGGATATGAGCTGATCGGCCTGATCATTGCCTCCAAGGTTGGAATTATTTGTGAAATGGATCTTTGTCAGTGCCTCAAAAGGCTGAAGTAAATCTCTGGCCGGAATGCCATCCGGGGGGATGGTCTCATAAAAGATTCTGTTAATTCCCAATTGCAGGTTTGGAAGCGGTTTGGGATTGAACGAGAGCGTAATACCGGTAATATATCTCTCGTTATTTTTTGGATTTTGGTCAAAGTAATTTGATTCAAGCAGTTTGCCCCAGATTAATTTCGTTTTAAGATATCCAAGGTAAATATCTTTTGGCTCAGAGGTGCCAATGAAAAAGTGCCTGAAACCGGGAGCATTACTATCCATAAGTAGTGAGTTCTGACGACCCGGTCCCCATCGCATTAGCTTGTTGGAAAGTCCTGCCGCCCATCCATGATAATCTACACGCAGGTATGTGTTACCGAGGTCGAATGTCCAAAATGGTTGCCGGCCAAATCGCTGCGGCCAATCGATATTACCCAGCGGATACGCATATACCGAGCGTCCCGATGGGGGATCATAAGGAGATAATATAAAACTTCGATTTTGGTTAAATAAAAGATGAGGATGAAATGATGCGGATAAAGGTCCATATTTAACAAAGAAACCCGTCGAAAAATCCGTGGTAAACCCCCTTCCCTGCCAAACGGGACCATCGTGTTGGCCACCCGGTTCCAGCGATTGCCAATAGGTATGAAATTGTAAATCATAGGGAGCAAGGCATAAATCATCCTTCTTGTAGGGTTCCAGCAGTGAGGGAGGCAACTTATCCCACGGATGATGTAAACTGTCTAAAGATGAAAAGGATACAAATCTTTGATTGGATAGATAAATGGGATTATCTGTTTGCGGTAGGATTCCATCGATGGTAAGTGTTTGCAGATAATCCCGGTAGATGTCATTCTCTGGCAATTGCTGGGCCATTATTGAGGCTGTACAAGTTAGCAGGCCGAGTATGGGGCATAAAATTATAATTTTTGTTATTGTAGCGATTTGCTTCTTTTTTATATGGGGATACATAGTCTTTCATTTAGATGATATTTATCTTTTTATTGGAGGGCTAAAGGATGTTAGAGAAAGATGGGTGATTTTGTTCCGTTTTTACCCCTTTTACCCGATCAATAATATTATTGATGAGATGAGCTAAGTTTTTATTAGTTTCAGAATTGAGTTCTTATCCAGCATTACCTACATTCTTTTTCTAAAAAAAACGAACGAGGAAATTCGTTTGAACACTGTCAAAATAATGTCGGCCGAAGATTTGAATCGCACCTATGTGCGATTTGCCCATCAGTTTTTAGAGCCACACGATAATCCCGGACAATTAGCCTTGATTGGCATGCAAACCCGCGGCGTATATATGGGGAAGCACATCATTGAAATCATGGAACAAGAACTTGATTACAAGCCTGATTTTGGGGTTCTGGACGTCACTTTTTACCGGGATGATTTTCGAACCAGGCTGAAAATGCCCCAGGTAAGAGTCACCGAAATCCCCTTCGATTTGTATGACCGTGATATCGTTTTGATCGATGATGTGCTTTATACCGGGCGCACCGTTCGGGCCGCGATGGATGCACTGATGGATTACGGGCGACCCCGTAGCATTAAATTTTGCTGCATGGTGGATCGCGGCCACCGCGAACTTCCCATTTGTGCCGACTATGTAGGAACAAAATTGCCGACCCACGTTCAGGAAGAAGTTCGGGTGAAAGTAAAAGAGCTTGATGACGAGGATGCCGTATATGTTGTTCAAAATGCCGAGGAGGATGAAGAGTAATGGATGAAAAGTTAAAAGGACTTAAGGACAGCGATTATGATTTTCCCCATAAGCACCTGTTGGGATTGGCAGATTATTCCAAAGAAGATATCCTCTATGTGTTGGATCAGGCCAAGTATTTCAGGGAGATTCTCGATCGCCCCGTCCCTAAAGTGCCGACGCTGCGGGATAAGACGATTGTGAACCTTTTTTATGAAAATAGCACACGTACCCGGTTATCTTTTGAGCTTGCTCAAAAACGGATGGGGGCCGATGTGGTAAACTTTTCGACGGGATCATCCAGCGTTAAAAAAGGAGAAACGCTCAAAGATACCATTCGAAATATAAGCTCTATGAAAATCGATATGGTGGTAGTTCGACACGAAAGTCCGGGAGTGCCGCATTTCCTGACGCGCTGCGTTAATGCCGCGATCATCAATGCTGGGGACGGCGCGCACGAGCACCCGACGCAGGCCCTGCTCGATATGTTTACAATGCGGACGCTTTATCCTGATTTGACCGGTAAAAACATCGCGATTATTGGGGATATTGAACACAGCCGTGTCGTGCGTTCCAATATTGTTGGGTTGCTTAAATTGGGTGCCGATGTTACTATCTGCGGGCCGCGGACTATGATGCCGGCCTATGTAAATGAACTGGGCGCTAACGTATCCCATAATTTGGATGAAACTCTGGCTTGGTGCGATGTTGCAATGGCGCTGCGAATCCAGCTGGAACGACAGGAAGAAGGGACTGAACTTTTTCCCAGCATCAGGGAGTATCACCAGACCTTCGGTATTACTATGGAGCACCTGGAAAAATATCCTGACTTTACGATCATGCATCCTGGTCCGGTGAATCGCGGGGTTGAGATGGATAGTGAAGTGGCCGACAGCGATCGTTCGATTATTCTAAGCCAGGTGACCAATGGCGTGGCCGTGCGGATGGCTATTCTTTATTTGTTGAGCGGCGGTACACGAGTTTAGCGTTTGGCAGTAGACAAGATTGAAAAAAGTCTCAAAAGGTTCCAAAGTTAAGCCTTGGCTACCACCTGCTTGCTCTTCCTTTTCCATCGGGCCAGTACAATTCCCGAAATGACCAGGCCCGATCCAAGATATTGCAGAATAGTAAGTTGCTCATTAAGTAAAACTACCCCGAAAATCATTCCAAGAACGGGCACCAGGTTTTGATAGGTGGAAGTATGCACCGCCCCCACGGTTTGGACTCCATAATTCCAGAGGAGGTAGGCAATGCCGATGGAAAGGAAACCACTGTAAAAGATACCGCCATAAGCTGTTGCCGGAATTTCTGACCAATGCAACTGTAAAATATTGGGAAGCCCAATCAAAAAAAGTACCACGGCCCCGATAGTTGCCATAACGGCCGAATACTGAATGGGAGAATATCGTTTTAGAAACACCTTGGATAAAATGGTATAACCGCCCCATACACCCGCCGCAGCGATGACGATAAGATCACCCAGAAAAGTATCGGACCCTACGGAAAATGACTCCGTACCTCCTGTGACAATGAAGATAATACCACAAAATGCGAAGATGACTCCCAAAAATTTTAAGGCATTCATCTTTTCCAGCGAAAAGAAGTGACTAAAGAGGGCTACCCAAATGGGAGTCGTCCCGAGCATTACAGCGGTATTGGCAGCATAAGTATAGCTTATGCCAACGATGAAAAGTCCCTGGTAAATAATATTGCCCAACAGCCCCATTCCCAGGAGCGGCAGCCAGTCTTTTTTAGGGATGGAAAAAGTTTGTCCCCTGTAAAGCAAAACGCTCCAGACTATGATCGCCGCCAAGATAAACCGCAGCCCGTTAAAGCTGAGGGGATCCAACTCGGTAAGTGCACTTTTGACTACCGAAAAATTTAATGCCCATATGACAACTACGAGTAGCAGTGAAAGTTCTACGCCGGTTTTCTTTGATATTTTAAACATTTAAAAATGAAACCTCATGATCAGATTTGAAC
>DATFLI010000104.1:0-17706 GCA_035267805.1 Balneolaceae bacterium
TAACACCAGTCTCAAGCAGTCTTTTTGCCACCGATGCGGATATACCGGCTCCCGTTTCTTTTACAATGACCGGAACCTTGCTATCTGAACATAGTTGCCGGATTCCCATTTCAATCCCTTCAAATTTGCGATCACCCTCCGGCTGCATTAGCTCTTGCAAGGGATTCAGGTGCACGATGATAGCATCTGCATCAATCGTATCCAACAAAAGAGTAAGAGCTTTTGCTGATAATCCGCCAACTAGCTGAGCACCCCCGATGTTGGCAGCGATAAAAGCACTGGGAGCTTTCTCCCTAGCCACAGAGAACGTTTGTATTGCACCAGGATCTTCCAACATAACACGTTGGCTCCCTACTCCAAAAGGCAGATCATAAGCTTCACAAAATTCGGCAATGATAGCATTAACCGAACCGGCATCCACATATCCGCCCGTCATGGAAGAGATAAATAGCGGGAATGAAAATGTACGTCCAAGAAATTTTGCTTCAGTTGAAACATTTTCAACGTTGACTTCCGGCAAGGCATTATGAACAAACTGGAATTGATCGAACCCCGTGGTAAAACTGTAATCAACCTCCCCCGAGGTCGCCAGTTGAACATGATCCTTTTTGCGCTCTTTGATGCCCATATTCTAAAATCTCATTTCAAGTCATCTTAATATAACCAACCGATTCATAAAAACCCTATCTGTTCGTTTCTGCCACAAACACAATATCAGCTAAATCGTTCGGCCAAATCAGAAAGCGGGTCACCTGTTACTCTAAAAGTCATCCAATCATCTAGGTGTTTGGCATTGAGCGACTTGTAAAACTCTATAGATGGCGTATTCCAATCCAACACAGCCCAGTCCAGCCGGGCACAATCGCGTTCAATAGCCAATTTCGCCAAAAAGCTCAACAAAGTAGTACCAATACCATTGCCCCGATATTCTTCTTTTACAAACAGATCTTCCAGGTAAATGCCGGGTCGCCCCATGAAAGTGGAAAAATTGTGAAAAAATAAGGCGAACCCGGCCGGGGTATCCTGATAATAAGCCAGCACTACTTCGGCATACCTCCGATCACCGAACAATTTCTCTCTCAAAAGATATTCTGTAGCAACGACCTCATGTGCCATTTTTTCATACTTGGCAAGTTCATTGATAAATTCAAGGATCATTGGTACGTCATTTTCATCTGCAAATCGCAGGTAACAATCTGAAATGTCAGTAGAAATTATTTCATTCATAAAAATTATATCATGTAACTTCCGCCATTAATGTGAAAGGTTGAACCTGTCATGTGTGGTACTTTTCCCGATGCTAAAAAAGCTACAAGCTCTCCCACTTCTTCGGGAGATGTGATTTCATCAAAAGCCATGCCCCGGGTCAAATAATCCTCTCCGTAAATATCGATGGATTCCATAGCCATATCGGTCTTGATAAAGCCGGGAGCAATGGAATAGGCTGATATTCCAAATTCTCCGTAACCCCGGGCTATACTTTTGGTAAAAGCCACGAGTCCACCTTTGGAGGCTGCGTAGGAGGCATATTCCCGGGTGTCACCTCGATAGGCCGCCCGGGAAGAAATATTAATGAGGAAACCTTCCCTTTCCTTCTTCCATCTGTTTAAAGCCCATTTGGAAAGCAAGGCAGGTGCACGAAGATTTACCTGCAGCGTTTTATCCCAGTTGGAGAGCCAGTCATTATCATCTTCATCAAACTCACAATCTTCAAAAATTCCGGCATTGTTGACCAGCACATTCGGGGCTTCCGGGCGTTCAAAAATTGGCTTTAGATTATTTGTCAGGGATTCCGGTTTAGCCAGATCAACATGCAGGCCTTCAAAGTTTTCATTACCGGTAAATTCCCCGGGAAATTCAGAACTCCGAGCGGTTCCGATAACTTTCTGATCATCAGCCAGTAAACATCGAACAATGCTTTTACCGATGCCCCTCGATGCTCCAGTAACAAGTACGTACACTTATTCTCCTATTTTAATTTATGTTTCACTCCGTTCAAAGGTAATGCTATGTATCTGAGCAACCAAACGATACCAACTTCAGTCTTTCTTCATCTTCAAATACCGGATATTGGCTTCCAGGTAATAATAGTCCGCATAAATCATTGGTACACTAACTTCCGAATTACTGGGCTTGTTACCCACACTTTTCTTAAGGATAAAACCCTCGTTTGCTCCCACTTTTCTTGCGCGGTATTTAGGAGTTGACAAGTTTTTTAGAATTTTTTCTGCGGCATTTGTGTATTCCTCCTGTTCTGATTTGTCGGTATAACTGCTAAGTTCCAGAAAAGCAGAGCTCATAATAGCCGCAGCCGAAACATCCCGGGGAGCCTTTGGAATATTCGGAGCATCATAGTCCCAAAAAGGAATGTTATCCTCAGGCAGGTTTGGATTCGTCAAAATAAAATGAGCAATTTTTTTAGCCTGCTTTAAAAAGCGCTGATCCCGCGTAAACCGATAAGCCATCGTAAAACCGTATAATCCCCAGGCTTCTCCCCTAGCCCACGTCGAACTATCCGCATACCCCTGACTCGTGCCCTGCCAAAGTACTCTTCCGGTCGAAGTGTCATAATTTACGACATGAAAAGAACTGCCATCGGGACGGAATTGGTGCTTGAGGGTAGAGAGTGCATGGGTCTTAGCAATATGATAAAAGGTACTGTCTCCGCTAATTTGCGTAGCACGAAACAACAATTCCAGGTTCATCATGTTGTCAATGATCACAGGATATTGCCAGTCGGTGGAATCCCAGGATTTAATAGCACCAACTTTTTTGTTAAAACGAGAAGAAAGAGATTTCGCAGACTGCATCAACACCTTTTTATATTGGGGATGGTCTGAAAACAGGAAGCCGTTCCCAAAACTGCAATTCATCATGAAGCCTACGTCATGTGTGCCTGTATTAAACTGTTGATTACGCAAGGAATTGGTCCAGGCTTCAGCTTTCTTCTTCCAATAATAATTCCTGGTCTGTTTGTACAAGTACCATAATTCGCCGGGAAAAAAGCCCGAAGTCCAATCACCCGCCTTTACAAGAGTTACTGTTCCATCATGGTTAACCGACCGGGGGAACTGAGTCGGATCTTTATGCTGATTTAGATAAAAACGCAGCTGTTTACGAGCAAAATCAATATTTTTGGCAGCATTTACCTGCTGAGTGTCCCGAGCTAACGGCAAATGTTTCAGGTGAATGAAACCGTAGGTAAAAACAAAGGTTACCAATCCCAAAGAAAAAAAGATTAAATATTTTCTCATACCAAGCTTGAATTGTTCATAAGGTTTTAGGAATTACATCAGCCCATCTGATATCCATAAGAATGAACTAATGCAATCTTTTTGTGATGGACAAACAGAAGCCCGGTTTATCAGAAAATGAAGGCAGGAAATTAACCGCGATAAACCGGCACATTAGAGCATGCTTCCCCATACATCAGCTTTTTAACGTAGGGAATCAATTTTTGTGTAGCATATAGATAAACGCTTTCAGGCACGGGTTTATCTTTGCCGGAACATCCTTTCAGGATTACAAACTTATCCTGGTACGAACTCCAATCGACATCCTCAAGTTTACGTCGATATAATTCGAACAGCATATCATCGGGCTGTCCCTTAAATACTTCCTTGGCGTGTAAGGCAAGATGTTGTCCGACAAGCATATATGCCCACTTAGAAAGTATGGCGTCTGTAGAACAATAGACCCCTACATATTGCTCATCAAACTGACTCCAGTCGTAATCTTTAAGCTGTTCCCGGAAATCATCTTCTTTGAGAATCATTTCCTTAAAAAGGAACTGCTTCAGATCCAGACCTGCCCGGGGAGTGGAATCGTAATACTTTTGCAGGTCGATGGTTACAAGCTTATCAGATTGTTTAACCTTGTTTACAATTTCGCCTTGTGTATCTGTAGCCATAACTTAAACTGAAAATGATTCTCCGCAGGAACACGTTCGATTGGCATTCGGATTGTTGAAGTGAAATCCTTCACCGTTCAGCCCTTCACTATAATCCAGTTCCGTACCCGACAAGTACAGGAAACTGCGCATATCAACCACCAGGGTTATACCCTTATCCACGAATTCCTGATCATTATCATTACTTTTATCAGGACCAGAATCAAATTCGAGATCATATGTCAATCCGGAGCAACCGCCGCTTACTACGCCAATGCGTAGCTTTGCCTCTTCGGATAGCTTCTGTTCCTCCCGAATCTTTTTGATGCGATCAGCTGCCTTGTCGGTAATTGTAATAGACATAATTGAATTGATTATTAGACTGATACGATCTGAATTTCCGGGTCTATGCGTTTCACCATGCTTTCAATAGCATAGAGCGTACCACTTGTTGCAGTGGGACAGGTTCCACAGGCCCCTTGGTAATGTACCTTCAGGCGGTTTCCGTCAAGTCCCAGAATTTTTAATCCCCCGCCATCAGCGAGCAAATACGGACGTACTTGCTCGTCCAACATCCGATTGATTTCCATTAATCGAGGGTCATCCGTTTCCTGAACTTCTTTGGTCGCATGAACCTCATCATCCTCAATAGCCTCAACCTGTGTTTGGGCTTCCCGAATCGGAGGTGCGAGCTTCCGCAACAACTCAGACCACACGGCATCGCCATCCTGGGTTACGGTAACGTATTTATCCACGTAATAGACATTCAACACATGGTCGATAGCGAACAATGCCGATGCCAACTCGTCACCCTCTGCTTCGGAGGCATTTTCAAAGGATTTGGTAACGCCGTTAGTTAGCGGCTCTCCCAATACAAAGCGCATTGCATCGGGATTTGGAGTGCGTTCAATTTCTTTAATCTTTGGCATAACGTAATTGCTTCGTAAGCTTTTAAAATTCCCTGTTTAAAACGAATATAGATATAAACTATTGCTTTTTACAACCGTCAAAAAATGGTTTTAACTTTCTTTATACCTTCAACAAGTCGATCAATATCTTCTTTATTGTTATAGAATGACAGTGAAACACGGGCCGTAGCCGGCACATCGAATCGACGCATCGTTGGTTGAGCACAATGGTGACCTGTACGTATGGCGATCCCCTGCTGATCCAGAATGGTACCCACATCTGAAGCGTGAATATCATCAAAAACAAAGGATATAACCGATGCCTTATCTTTGGCGGTACCTACAATACGTAAATCCTTAATAGTAAGCATCCGTTCCGTGGCATATTCCAGCAAATCCTGCTCCTGTGCGGCAATGTTTTCCATACCAATATCATTCAAGTAGTCAATTGCCGCTCCCAAACCTATACCGGCAGAAATAGGCGGAGTACCGGCCTCAAATTTATGGGGAACAACATTATACGTCGTTTCATCAAAAGTCACTTTGTCGATCATATCTCCCCCGCCCCGGTATGGTGGCATCTCATCCAAAAACCTCTTCTTGCCGTATAAAATACCGAAACCCGTCGGGCCGCACATTTTGTGGGCAGAGAAAGCATAGAAATCGGCATCCAAATCCTGCACATCCACCGGACTGTGTGGGACAGCTTGCGCCCCGTCAACCAGTACCGGGATATCTTTTTTATGGGCTTCTGCAATCATCTTTTTGACCGGATGGATTGTGCCTAACGCATTGGATACATGACCAACAGCTACAATGGCTGTACGATCGTTGAGCAGCTCAATATAATCCTCCCAGATGATTTCACCCTTATCGTTTACAGGAATGACCCGAATCCTGGCACCATGCCTTTCAGCGACCATCTGCCACGGTACAATATTCGCATGATGCTCCACTTCGGAAATCAGTATCTCATTCCCTTCCGAAAAATAACGATCGCCAAAACTATTGGCCACCAGGTTAATAGAATCGGTAGTACCGGTCGTATAAACGATTTCATCCTTTGAAGCAGCATTAATGAAATTCCTGACCTTTTCACGGGTTGCTTCGTAAGCATCGGTCGCCTTTTGGCTCAACGTATGCACACCCCGGTGTACATTTGCATGTTCATGCTTGTGATAATGGTCAATCCGATCGGAAACCTGCCGGGGCATCTGACTGGAAGCTGCATTATCAAGATACACCAGTGGATTTCCCTTAACCTGCTGCTTAAGTACAGGAAAATCTTCACGGATGTTATCAAAATCCGTCTTATTCTTCGGTATGTTTTTAACAGCTTCCGCCATAATTAAACTGCGATTTCAGTATCCAGTTGTCGTTCGGTGAACTTATGAACTTCCTCCACTAACAGTTTTTGCACCGAATCAACGGTGATATTTTCGATGGTTTCGAGTGCAAAAGCGTAAATCAAGAGCTCCCGGGCCTGTTGTTCGTCCAGTCCGCGACTTTTAAGATAGAATACCTCATCTCCTTCTAACTGGCCGACGGTAGCACCATGAGTACAAACCACATCATCAGCAAAAATTTCCAGCTGGGGTTTGGTATTCACAAGGCCTTTGCGAGAAAGCAGCAGATTTCGATTCTCTTGGAAGGAATCAATCTTCTGAGCATCCTTGCGGACAAAAATTTTGCCATTAAATACCGAATGAGCACGATCGTTAATAACACATTTATGTAACTGGTGACTATCGGCGATGGGAAAACGGTGATCCATTACCGAATGCGTGTCGGATACCTGCTCACCGTCGATAAGCACCAGTCCGTCCACCGTAAATTTCACGTCTTCGTCGCGCTGTGATATCCGAGGTTCGTTGCGGGAAAGTTTAGCCCCACGGGTAATTGTGTAGGACTCATAATTAGATTGTTTAGCTACATAAGCACCGGTACGTGCGATGTGAATTGCTTCGCGACTCTCGCGTTGTATCTTGGTATGCTTTACAAAGGCCTTCTCCTGCAGATTCAGTTCAATAACCGGCAGATTAAAATACTTGTTATTATCCAACCCGATATGATCCTCAACGATCGTAACCTCAGAACGTTCATCAGCTACAATCACACTTCGCGAGGTGGCAAAGTAATTTTGATCAGCGTCGGTCTGAACAAAAAGCAGGTGAACCGGTGCTTCTACTTTCTTGTCTTTGGGGATGTAAATAAATGCCCCGTCTTTCAAAAATGCACTGTTAAAAGAGGTAAACACATCGTCTTCAAAATCTGCATACTGATTCAAGTGCATGCGAAGTAATTGATTATCTTCTGCTGCCAGACGAGCAATATTGCCGATTACGACATCATCCGGCAATGCACCGGTGGACGAATGTTGCTCGGAAAAAACACCGTTTACGAATACTAATCGGGCATTTTCACTTTCCGGCAAGTAATGATCACTGATATCCGGAACTTCTACCTCCAAGTCGGAAGCCAGTACATAAGAATCGGAATATAGGTCGCGCAGACTAATAAATCTCCAGTCTTCATCCTTGGAACGTGGAAAATGAGTGTTCCGAACGCCCTCTGCTCCCTTCAGACGTATTTCGTCCAACAATTTTGATTTACCATTCAGTGAACCTTGAAAATCGAGTAAATCCTGTAAAAAAGTTCGGTCTTTTTGTTGCTTCACGTTTGCCATCTTAATTAATTCTGTTCTCCATTTACTGATACAGATGCAACTTCTTCACTCAACCAGTCATAGCCCTGGTCTTCCAGCTTAACGGCAAGGTCTTTATCACCGGTTTTGGCAATCCGTCCATCCATCATGACATGAACCTTATCCGGCTGCACATAATCCAGGATTCGCTGGTAATGCGTAACCAAAACAACAGCATTGTCATCGCCGGAAATTTTATTGATTCCGCCTGCAACCGTCTTAAGAGCATCGATATCGAGTCCTGAATCCGTTTCATCCAAGAAGGAAAGTTTGGGATTCAAAACCGCCATCTGGAAAATCTCGTTACGTTTCTTTTCACCGCCGCTAAATCCGGCATTTACGCTTCGTTCAAGAAATTCAGGCTTCATGTCTACCAAATCCAGTTTTTCAAAAGCGTAATCTTCAAACTGCAGGGGATCCAGTTCTTCCCTGCCCTGCTCACGGGCAATCGTGTTATAAGCTTGGCGCAGCAAATTCTTATTCGTTACACCGGGCACTTCAACGGGATATTGAAACGCCAGGAAAATTCCAAGATGAGCTCTTTCGTCAGGTTCCAATTCAAGAATACTTTCACCTTCGAAAAGAATGTCACCTTGTGTTACTTCATAATCTTCATGCCCGGCCACCACTTTCGACAATGTACTTTTGCCACTGCCATTCGGCCCCATGATGGCATGAACTTCCCCTTTATTCACGCTTAAATTAACACCTTTGAGGATCTCCGTGCCATCCTCTTCAACGCAAACGTGTAAATCTCTTATTTCTAACACTTTAACTGATTCCTCTAATTATTTGTTTAAGTTTTTTAATTATTCTTTGAAACGTTATTAACCTACGCTGCCTTCAAGTTTGATACCAAGCAGCTTGTCAGCCTCAACCGCAAATTCCATTGGCAGTTTTTGCAACACTTCTTTGCAAAAGCCATTCACGATGAGCGAAATTGCGTCATCCTCATCCATACCGCGTTGCTGCAAGTAAAAGATTTGATCTTCGCCTACTCGGCTTGTACTTGCTTCATGTTCAACTTTGGCTGTTGGATTTGCCGATTCAATGTACGGGAACGTATGGGCGCCACAGGTCTGACCGATCAACATCGAGTCACAGACCGAATAATTTTGTGCCCCATCGGCACGCGGACTGATTTTTACCTGCCCACGATAACTGTTGTTGGATTCCCCCGCAGAAATACCTTTAGAAATAATGGTACTCTTTGTGTTTTTGCCTACATGTATCATTTTTGTGCCGGTATCAGCCTGCTGTTTATTATTCGTTACAGCAACCGAGTAAAATTCACCAATCGAGTTATCCCCGGCCAAAATTACGCTTGGATACTTCCATGTAACCGCAGAACCGGTTTCAACCTGAGTCCAGGAAATTTTGGAATTGTCACCTCTGCAGTGTCCACGTTTGGTTACAAAGTTATAAATACCTCCCTGCCCCTTCTCATCACCGGAATACCAGTTCTGTATGGTAGAATATTTTACTTCTGCATTTTCAAGGGCTACAATCTCTACCACCGCAGCATGCAGCTGGTTTTCCTGGTACATCGGAGCTGTACAGCCTTCCAGGTAGCTCACCTGGCTGTTATCCTCGCAAATGATAAGCGTACGCTCAAATTGACCCGATTGCATATTATTGATACGGAAATAAGTCGAAAGATCCATCGGACAAACCGTATCCTTGGGAACATAGACAAAGGACCCATCTGAAAAGACTGCGGAATTCAACGCTGCATAAAAGTTATCGCCTTTGGGGACAACCGATCCGAGATACTTCTTAACAATTTCAGGATGTTCCTTTATGGCTTCAGAAATAGAGCAAAAGATAACACCGGCTTCTGCCAGTTTTTCTTTGAATGTTGTAAAAATAGATTCACTGTCAAATACCGCATCTACAGCGATTCCCTGCAGCATCTTTTGTTCTTCAAGGGGAATTCCGAGCTTTTCATATGTTTGACGGATTTCCGGATCTACATCATCAATATTTTTAGGTTTTTGGCCGTCCTTTTTCTTCGTAGCAGAATAATATTGGATATCATCAAAATTCGGGCTTTTATATTTTACGTTCGGCCAATCCGGTTCTTCCATTTGCTTCCACTTTTCGAAAGCTTCCAAACGGAATTCAGTCACCCATTCCGGTTCATCTTTCCGGCGGGAAATTTCGCGAATGATATCCTCATTGATACCTTTTGGGAAATCTTCATATTCTATGTCGGTAGTAAAACCATACTTGTACTCACCACCTACCATAGATTCAAGTGCTTGAGTTTCACTCATAATAAGTAGATATCTGCGGTCTGTTTATTTAAATTCATTCTTATCAACATCAGAACGGCAATATACGTTCAATGGCTAACTTGGACTAATTCTAAAAAAGGTTCTAAAATTTTTTAGAATGACCAATTCTAAGTTTTCCCATTCTGAGCACGGAATATAAGCAAACTTCCTGCGAAATTAAACTTAATTCATTACCTTTTATTACCCTTTCTCGTCATCTTGAAAGCTCCGAAATAATGGTAATAGAGATTCATTTTTTCCAATTGGAAGCAAGCTATCCCGGGAATAGTTTCCTATTATCATGGTGAAATATAACCTATGACTCAGGGGTATATGTCATTACATGAACATAGGATGCTTTATCGGGCTTGTGCCCTGCCGGATTGGTATAAAACCTTTTCAAAGCAGGTCGGTGTAGCTCCCTCCCCTATGCCATTAACAGATGCTGAAACAAGCCCGGAGAGCAAAAGAACCCGGTATAGGGGTTCATGATGTTACCGCTGACCGTTTAAAGAATGTTTATCCCATCAAAATAGCTGCACAGGCAGCATTAACAATATCCTGCCACTTACAGCCGCGGGAAAGATCCATCATGGGCTTGGCCAATCCCTGCAATATCGGACCCGTAGCTCCTGCACCGGCTAAACGTTCTGTAATTTTATAAGCAATATTCCCGGCATCCAGGTTTGGAAAAATAAGAATATTCGCTTTACCGGCTACGGTAGAATGAGGGGCTTTCCGTTGAGCAATATCCGGAACATAAGCGGCATCAAACTGAAATTCGCCGTCAATATTTAATTCCGGGGCTCTATACCTTGCTTTTTGCAGGGCATTCAATACAAGCTCGGTCCGTTCATGTTTAGCACTCCCCTTGGTCGAAAACGAAAGCATTGCAACAACAGGCTCTTGTAAAGTTAGGAGCTTATGCGTTCGTGCTGATTCTACGGCTATATCAGCCAGCTGGTCCGCATCGGGATAAGGCACGACCCCACAATCCGCATACGTCAACACTTTACCGTTTTTCAAGGCCATCAAAAAGGTGCTCGAAACCGTGTTTGTGCGTTCACGTAACCCGATACTGTGAATGGCTGCCCTGATCACCTTTCCCGTTGTTGCCACCGAGCCGGCCACTCCGGCATCGGACCGGCCGGTTGCGATAAGGCATGCTGCCTGGTAAAGTGGATTCTGTAACATCTTTTTTGCTTCCAGGAGGCTCGTTCCTTTATCCCTGCGACGGGCGTAAAGGTGTGCAATCAGATCATCGGCAAAGTCGCATGTCTCAAAAGAGAAGAAATGAATCTGTTCGGGCAGGTTAATGTCATGCTGTTGTGCGGTTGATCTTACATTCGATTCATTCCCTACTAATATGATTCGGCAAATGTTTTTATCTGCTAAAAAAGCGGCAGCTTCCAAGACCCGCGGATCCTGGCTTTCTGCCAATACTACGGTTCTTTGTCGTTCTTTGACCCGGTCGCGCATCTTCTGGATGAGATCTTTCATGAAGGCATTAATTCATTTGGAATATTCTGTAACTGGAATTATTGAAAAAAACCAAGATTACTAATACAGTAAGAAAACTTTATCCAATGTTCACGGGTCGGATTAAATGCGAAGAATAAAATCGTCACTTTTGTAGCATAAGCTTATTCTGGCAGTTGAGATGATAACTTTTGGATCCATTGAGTAACCATTGTCAATGCATTCTATCAAATCACCAACAAAAGAATAGCTGTTACAGCTACAAAAATACCCAACCATTGCCGGGATGTAACGTTATCTTTCCAGACTAATAATCCCAATAATGTTCCGCCCAAAACATTCATCGTATTGACGATGGGGAATGCAACTGCGCCTTTAATGCCGTTTAAAGCATCAATTAAAAATATTGACGAGTATAAATTCGGGATTCCAATGCAGGCTCCCAAAAGCATCTCTTTCCTGCTTACCAACGGACCTTTTCGATATAGGCAAATCCCCAATCCTATCAAAAATGCAGCAACAAACACGTATCCCATGAAATTAGCTTCGTTAAGCTGTGCGCTAAAACTTTCATGATATATTTTTAGCGAGGCATCGGCAAATCCCGTAAGCAAAAAAGTACTCAACAATAACCAAGAGGCATTAATATTCTTTATTTTAATATGAGTTTGTTTGGGAATCAGTAAAATGAGAGCTCCAAGGACCATCAATATTCCCAATGCCTTTAAATAGCCCAGTTTTTCTCCGTATAAAAGGATTGAGATTAAGACAGGAATTACCAGGGAGAGCCGCATGGCAGAAACCGAGACACCTATACCGTTTATGTGAACAGATTTACCGTAAACCACAAAATTGCCGATAAAGAATGCTCCGATTATCATGCAAAATAAAAACATATAATTTATTAGAAATAATCCCGAGCCATTCGCATCCCCGGCTCCTACCCCAAAAGCCACGATAAAAGCAATTAGGTAGTTCACCGTTAATGTATTTAACGTTCTTGCCTGCTTAACCTCGGTTAATTTTAGCAGGTGGGCAATAATCAAAGAACAAACTGCACTTAATAACAGGTAGAGATAAGCCATGTATCGCAATTGTTTTTGATAAGTAAAAGTTTCCCGGTGATAAGGATTTGCCGAATTAATGAATCAAATCCAATGAGCTGTTGCCAACTAGCAGCGGATCCTGCGGCCGATCGTGCAGTTTGCGCGAAGTATAAGAGACGTTGCGTTCCAAATACTGGTAAATAGCCGATACGGTTGTTTTACGTTGCTGCAGGGCCTTGGCAAAGAAATAAGGAAAAATATGATGTTTTTTATCTTCCCCGGAATTTGAAAAATAAAGGCTTGACGGCTGATCCAAATGTTCTCCCATCAGGAAGGAAATCCGTTTTGCACTATCACTTGACACAGTCAATTCAGATTCAATGAGTCGCTGCTGTTCATTTGCTGAAATATTTGCATCTGTCATTGAACGACTGAAGTCTATATCTCCCAAAACAAGTACTTTTGATGACGGAATGGACGAAATTTGCTGAAAGAACTGATGCAGGTCCAAGTCAGCCTGACTACGGGCACTGTCTGCTCTTATTCCCATGAAATTGAGCTTCAGATTTTGCTTTTTCCGTGCTATCTGTCCGTATCCGCTCAGAAAAATGAACAGTTGAGTACTGTCGTTTGCAGCAACTTTAATATCGGAAAGTGTCTTTCGGACATCCTTGAAACTACTGATGTCCTCAAAACTGAAGATCGCTTGTTGGGGGAATCCCAGCGAGTTAACTAAATACTGTTGCATTAATTTCCCATCACGATGGGCGTAATTACGTTCTGCCATGTCTCCCTCATAATTTTGATTGGTAACAATCAGGGCATACGCATTAAAATTCGGGCCCCTTAAAATGGGAATATTACTTTCTACATCAATATTCCCAAAAGGAATGGTTGGAACAGTCACCACTTTATTTTGCTCTGCAAAATCGGAAGGCTGCCAAACTATTTCCGCATCTTCTTTAAGGATATAGTTTTTTGCGACTCCATACAGTACTTCGTACCATTGATTATTTTGCAGGTTACCAATCCTGATCTGGCTCCCTTTTGCCAAATCTGCCAATACATTATCATCAGATTTCTCCGGGCTGCTGCGTAAAGCCGTTAATCGTTTGTTCACCCGTGCGTAAGGTTGTAGTACCGACTGGACCGGGTAATCATAATGGTAGGTTGAATCACTGAAATTGACGGTAATGGTTATATTTCCGGGATCGGGGCCCGTCAGGTTTAATTCATTAAGTTTGCTTGCTAACGGTATTTCCAGTTTCCCGGAAGAAAAGCTGTGTTTCGCTTCTTCGAAGATAACTTTTCTCTTGTATTTGACGCTAACAGAGGCCGTGACATTCTTCGAATTTTTTACGTTCAGTGTATCAATTTTTATTGCGTGTCCAGTTGTGCGCAGATAGCGCTCTTCGCCGGTTGGACGAGGCGACCCTACAGCTTTCATGTTCAAAAATCCCGAAAGTGTCAGCAGTACGCCGGCAGCATTGAGTGTCAACGATTTGGTCGAAGTGGCATTCCCTCGAAACGTATTCGAATTAGCAATATAAAATGCTGCAGCTGCTCCGCTAAGACCGAATATCAGGAATCCGGGACGTAACCGATATTCTTGAATATTCCGCTGCATCTGCACCCGCTGTGAATACTGATACTTGGTTCTGGAGAGCAAATCAAGGGTCAAAGTAGGATTATCGGGGGTAACTTTTCCCGCCGATTTTAGAAAACGGTATTGCTGTAAAATTTTAAAATCAGACGTATCGGTAGCTGACTTATCCTTGACAGTCCAGCGTGCGCTGGTACAAGCTGCAAATGAAAACAGCAGGCTTATAATGAGTATGTTTGCAATCTTATTCACTAGCAGAACCTATAACGAGATGACAGCACTAATTCCGATAACATTACGAAATTTAAAAGATTTTTCATTACCCGGATTTGAAAGCCAAAGCGGCAAATCATAACGAATCATTAAACCACGGGGTTTACCAAGATAGTCAGGGATATTGATTGAGAACAAAAAGCCAGGCCCGGCGTCATATAATGATCGATGTTCCTCAAACTTTGTTAAGCCGAGAGATGTTCCGGCATCAAAAAATAAATACGATTTCAAACTCACAAAATCCCCCACAATAGACACGTTATTAATGGCATGATCAATGGGATTCAGGTAGTTAAATTCGATATTAGCGGCTGAAATCGAAGTGTATAACGGTAATCCGCCATTATTCAACGCCCCTATATCCTGGTGGAGATATCCCCGTAGTCCGGCGCTCCCTGTTATTTGGATATTACCCCCTTCCATCCAAGATGGCGGAATCGTGCCTCTGGCCCTGGTTAATCCCCTGTTCATCCAGCTGCGAGCGGAACTCAGACTGTGAGAAAATAGATATTCCGGGGCCGTATTTTTTGAAGCAACGCCCGTATATAGACGACCGGAAAAGCTAAAACTGGCAGACAATGGAATTTTTTGTTCAAACGAAATTTCAGTTCTGATAAAACCGGGATGGTTGCCTCCGAGATTAGCATCAGCCGAATAAGAAATAACATAACGGCCGAGCGATGATTCATCCGTAAGCTTGAAATTCAGATTAGCCAGATAGAGCCATTTGTTTTGCCACATTTGATCATAAAGCAGGTAATGGTCGTCAAAACGATGCTCTGCTCGAAATCCCACAGAAAGTTCTTTGTAATTCTTTTCATCAAAACCGGTCTGCCACCGCTTGTTGAAACTGACACCATGATCCTGAAAACCGGTGCGATAACTGCTTTGAAGTTTGATGTTCGCTTCGCTTTGGAAATCTGAGATGGAAGGAATAGGCTCGGTAAATGAAAAATAATATGATACAGGGTGTGTAGGAAATTTGGTACCCAGCCAAAGACCTGCATTCAGACGATGAGGACCATCTCCGAAGGTTCCCGGAACCTGACCGATAATGCGCGCCCCTATTCGAACGCCATCCACACTGTTGTACCAGATATCCGGGGCTGGCAACAGCTGGTAGGATTTAGATTGAGCCTGCCCTTTTACAGGATTTACTGCAAGCGCGAGAAGTAATAATAGCGCTGTACCTAAAATATTTTTGATTACGGTTGTGCAATAATCCACTCGTCTAAAATTTGATTATTCTTGACAATTGAACCTAATAGTTTCATTAGGCGCTGCTGTTCCGGCCAAACAATATAGCGGTCGATGGCATTCTCAGAAATCCATTTCCAGCCGGAATGCTCATGATTCAGTTCGATTAAATCTTCATCTTTAATTCTCGCTGCAAAAGCCGGGATATGATGTATCGTATCCGATTGATGTTCATAAAAAGTATTAACAGAGGGTATCGTCCAAAAAAACAACGGAGTTAAATCGGTTTCTTCTTTCAATTCACGTTGTGCTGCTTCAAATGCTTTCTCACCGTCTTGCACTTTTCCGCCGACCATACGCCATTGCCGGCTGTACACAACATCATTTGCTCGCTTTAATATAAGATGCTGCACCTTGTTTTGTTCCATTCGGTAGGGATATACGTCCACAAGGCGCATAATATTTCCGTCTTTTAATCAGTCAAGACTTTCTGTTTGAAATATTCCAGCGTTTTTTTCAGTCCCTCTTTGCGATCGTAGCGGGGCTCCCAGCCGAGCACGTGCCGGGCCCGGCTGATATCCGGCTGACGTACCTGCGGGTCGTCTTTGGGCAACTCCCGGAAGGTGATCTCGCTTTTCGAGCCGGTCAGCTCGATGATCTCTTTGGCAAAATCCAGAATCGTAATCTCCTGCGGGTTGCCGATGTTCACCGGCTCGTGGTAATCGCTCTGCGACAGCCGCCAGATGCCTTCCACCAGGTCATCGACATAGGTAAACGAACGCGTCTGCGAGCCATCCCCATACACCGTCAGCGGATTGCCGTTCAGGGCCTGGCGCATAAACGTCGGCAGGGCGCGCCCGTCATACAATCGCATGCGGGCCCCATAGGTATTGAAGATGCGCACAATGCGCGTGTCCACCCCATGGTAGCGATGGTAAGCCATCGTCAGTGCTTCGGCAAAGCGCTTGGCCTCGTCATAGACCCCGCGGTCACCGATCGGGTTTACATTGCCCCAGTAGTCTTCGGTTTGGGGATGGGTAAGCGGGTCGCCATACACTTCACTGGTGGAGGCCAACAGCAGCCGGGCGCCCTTGGCTTTGGCCAGCCCGAGGGCTTTATGGGTGCCCAGCGAGCCCACTTTCAGGGTCTGGATGGGCATCTCCAGGTAATCAATGGGCGATGCCGGGGAGGCGAAATGGAGAATCAGGTCCAACCCCCCGCCCACATAGATATAATTGGTGACATCATGCTTGACAAACTGAAAATCATCCCGCCCCATAAGATGAGAAATATTATCTGCATTACCAGTAATTAGATTGTCCATACAGATTACTTGATAACCTTCTTTGATATAACGGTCACAGAGATGGGAACCTAGGAATCCGGCACCGCCGGTAATGAGGGCGCGTTTTGGTTTTTTATTCACGGTTCTAATAATTGTTTGAAAATAGGATCTAATTGTAAAGTTCTAAAAAAGAATTAATCTAGTCTGAGGTCAAAAGTCTAAAGTCAAATGGTTAAGACCTAACGTTGCTGGTTATCTTTACTCTTAATTCTTAATCATTTAAGTATTTCATCAGTGAATATATTTGTTTTGATAAAACTTTCAGGCGATTTATTAAATCGTCCGCTTCTTCAGTTTTTATATATCCTAAATCTTTTGCTAAATAAATCATGCTTCGAACTTCTCCGCAAGACGATTTACTGTATCCAAGAAATTGTTTAAAAGAAGTATCACCGTCGCGTTCAAATCCTTCTGCAATATTATTCATTACTGAAACGGCAGCACGATGCAATTGATCTTTAAATCCAAAATCCCTAGAAATACGATCATTAGAGCTAGTTAATTTATATACGTCTCCGACTATGATTCTGGAATCTTTCCAAATCTGTAAGTCTTCAAACTGTTTAACATGACTCATAATAAAAATTGCCACCTCCTTTGACCTTAGACATCTGACCTATGACTTTCGACCTGGGACCTTCACTTTTGCTATTCAACAGTTCAACGCCTAAACATCTAAACATTTCAACAACTCAACATTTCTATCGCCAGTTGTCCTATCCAAACACCCCTCCCCGCTAAAGCGGTACTCCCCTCAAGGGGAGATTATTCTGCTTCTTCCAATTTAGGTGCCTTAACTTCATTCCTGCCCACACTAAAATAAGTCAACCCGGCTTCTCGTGCATCATCCAAGTCATACAAATTCCGACCATCAAAGATAACCGGCTCTTTCATCCGCTTGCCAAATGTATCCATGCCCGGCCTTCTGAACTCATTCCATTCGGTGCAGATGATCAGCGCGTCAATATCCTCGAGGGCTTCCTCCT
>DATFLI010000105.1:0-2890 GCA_035267805.1 Balneolaceae bacterium
CCCATAAAGAGCCGATGCGGCGGTCCCTTTCAACACGTTTATCTCTTTGATATCGTTTTTGGAAATATCGAACAGGTTCGTTTTTACCGGAATATCGTCAACCACGATTAACGGTTCCTTACCCCGCAGCGAAAATTTGGCCCCTTGAAACATCCCGGTGGGATTATCAACCGACAGACCGGCCACTTTCCCGGTAAAGAGATTTCCTAGATTTTGAGCATTGGTATCTTCAATCGGGCCTGTTTCAATTTCCTGGGTGGAATACCCTATTTTTTCCTTCACCTGCGAAATACCCATGGCCGTGACTACCACTTTGCCGATCTCGCTGGTCGATTGATGAAGGGTCACATCGATGATGGATTTTCCCGCTACAGGAATCGTCTTTCGGTTGTAGCCGATATATGAAAACACCAGGGTATCGGCCGGTCCGACATTGATACTGTATTTACCTTTAACATCGGTAACCGTTCCGTTCGTGGTCCCTTTTTCAAGGATGTTTACCCCGGGGAGAGCATCCCCGCCGGCCCCGGTAACCGTCCCATTCACCTTGAAATCCTGCGCCTGACTTGTCATGCTGATGCATAAAAAACCTATAAACAATAGCCAATATTTTTTCATTATATAATGAGTTTGAGTTAACTGAGTTTTGTTTTGTTGCTTTAATTCAGTCGCAAACTTATTGGCAGTGCTTTAGGAGAATGTTAGCGATGTGTTAATTCTTGATTAAACCGGGTGGGCGATTTTTAATAATTTCCTGAGTTCAATTAATAAGTGCAACACGATTAAATAACCCTGAGGGGCGCGCCCCTCAGGGTTTTCGGCCAAGCGTGGTATATTTAAGTTATCATGCAATAATACAACCACCTTGACCTACAAGATCGTCATAAGATAAAAGCTCTGCTAAAAGCAGGACACTCACAAACTAAAATCGCTGAAATTATTGGTGTTCACAAATCCACCATTTCCCGGGAGCTTTCCCGGAACGTTGCCACTCGTGGACGCTACGCCAAGGAGTATCGCCCGCTGGCGGCTCAACAAAAGACCAACAAACGCCATCGCGAAAAGCGCAAACATATACGGTTTACCGAGGACTTAAAACAGGATGCCATCCGGTGGCTGTCCGAGGAAAAACTCAGCCCGGAATTGATCAGTGGCCGATGGCGCGTAATGGGAGTCGACGGGGTCAGTCACGAGGCAATTTATCAGTGGATCTGGCGAGGAAAACGCCAGAAAGACCCGGCCACCGCTGAGCTTTACACACACATCAGGCATGGCCGTCGAAGGCGCAAACGAGGTAATTATAACGACTCCAGGGGGATTCTTACCGCTCGCGTAGGCATCGAACAGCGCCCGAAGGTTGTGGAGCAGCGCACACGCCTTGGAGATTTAGAAGCAGACTTTATGGTGGGCAAAGCTCACAAATCCGCCTTACTGGTTATCACCGATCGGGCCACGCTTCTCACCCGCCTGAAAAAGGTGTCCAGCCAACAAGCGGATCATACCGAAACGGCTATCGAGCACATGCTGGCACGGGTTCCGAAATCGTTCCTCAAAACCCTGACTCTTGATAATGATAAGGGCTTTGCCAATCACCAATCGATAGCCAACAAATTAGACGCCGATGTGTACTTTACCCGCCCGTATACTTCTCAGGATAAAGGGACGGTTGAAAACCGAATTGGGGTGATCCGGCAGTTCTTTCCAAAGGGTACGGATCTGCGGGAGGTATCCTCCCAGCGCATTAAAACCGTTGAACGTCACCTCAACAATAGACCTATTCGAAAATTTGATTACCTTTCACCTATTCAACAAACCCTAAAACACCACGCTGTTGCACTAGTGACTTGAACACAGCATGTTATTCAAAAGAGTAGATATATTTGAAATTTTCAATTTGTTCCATTATAATGATTTAAATAAACGGCTTTCACTATAACTTGGGGACAAGCCAATAATATCTAAGAAGAGATATTTTCATCTGGGCTATGGATATAAACGTAAGATGAGAGTGAGAGTATAACCGTATTACTCAAAAGTACATTGACTTTTAAAAAGTGCTTTTTATAAGAGTATTATTTTTCCCATCTAATTTAACAGAGAGAACTTATGATGAAAACCACAGGTTTATTTTTATGTATGACCATGCTATATAGCACAATTTGCGAGGCCCAAAGTGCTCCGGACAGTTTGCAAGAACAAATACAAACGATTACCCGCAATTACTCGGAAGGGCATACTATCTTCCCCTTAAGTAATGGGTTCGCAGTGGTAAAAAATAAAGCGATTGAGCTACAAAACCGCACAAAGCAAACTATTCCATTACGTTATGGTAAACGAGTTGCGAATATAAGGCAGCGAGGATCGATTGCTTTGATTGAAGAACCGGTTCAGGGCTCTGATTTAATTCATATGCGAGCCTATTCACTAAAACAAAATAAGGATGTATTTGAAAAATTAATGCATTTAAGGGTAACGGACTTTTTAAATGACCATACTCTTTATACTCAAGCCCTGACATTGCAAGATATAAGGGGTACGTTGGAAATTATAAATCTGGAACAAGGAACCAAACAAACCCCCGATTTTTTGGGTAAGTCCCCGATTTTCATAGCAAAGGCCATGGATGTTCATCGTTTATTTATTCTCGTGGAAAAACGAAAACAAGTGGATACAAAATTAGGCCCGATGACCCAGGCTGCCGGGACAAATTTTTATGTATATAATACGATTCAGCAAACTATTAAAGATTCAGGATATTTGGATGGAACCCATTTAATCAGCGCTGTCATTCCAACTATTTACGAATATAATGGACAAATTTACTTTATACTCGGTGATCCCAAAGGAGATTTAAAATATGTCTATAGATATCACAACAAAACTATAGAAA
>DATFLI010000106.1:0-3141 GCA_035267805.1 Balneolaceae bacterium
CGTTTGAGACGGTTCATTTACATTCTTTACAATCCCGTGATCGGTGATAAACCGCTTGCTGGAGAAAAAACTGGCTGTGAACCAGCAGCAGCCCAGCCAACCATAAAAACCCGCGGCAACCATCTCTTCAACAGCCCCCCGGTATATGGCAACGGCAGCAACCAACGCTGTAGAAAGCAAAAACAGCGTCGAAAATAGCGGATATCCTTTCATCTTGCCCGATTTCCAGCTTAGCCGCACATTGCGCAGACGAAGGACATTGGTAACCGTCATGGTTGCCAAAATGGCCGCTCCCAGGGTAAAAAGCCCCAAGATAATCCAAAGAATAATATTTAGATCAGTTTCCGGCATAACTACGTTATGGATTCCGCTTTATACATACGTGACACAACAGTCTCTATAATTAAAAAAAGCAAAGCTATCCAAATAAACCAGTTCCAAATTTCTTTACCAAAGACTGCAGTGTTAAGTTTGGCATTTAATTTGTCGACCGAAAGGTCTTTAGCATTAATTATGTCATTAACCGTGATCTTATCCTGCAGCATCTTCTTCCATTCTGTTTGTTGTAACGTACCGAACTGCGATTCCATTATGTTCTGATTTACCGCAACATGGTATTTTTCATCTCCGGCGTTAACAGTTACGATCCCCGGCTTCCATTCTTTCCCCTCGTAGCTTATTTGCACGCCATCAGCCTGCTGCTCTATCTCAGGGCGATAACCTACGTTGTTCAACTCCAATGTAACATTTGCCAACCCCGGTTTACCCTGCCAGATGAATGGCGTACCAAGGCTGTGTTGCTGCAATCCCCCGTTTTCGGAGGACGAAGCGTAAAGGATACTTCGATAATACAAGGGGGCAAAAAGCGGGTTAACGGGAAAATTTGACCACCCGGGATCAGCCCCGATCGATGAAATCAACAGCACTCCTTTGCCAAATTGCTGCTCTTCCAGCAACGGGTCTCCATTGGCCATTTTCAGGATGTCCAGCGAACCCGTATTGGAAGGCTCCCGGTAGCGATAATAATAATACACAGACGGCAGCTGCACATTAATGGATTCATCCTTCTTCTTTGAAAATAGGTCATTGAGGATTGGATGGCCTTCTTTCAGGGCAGCCATTTTGATGACCGGTTTAAAAGAACCATATTCGCCGACGACATTATTGAACTTACCCGCATTAAAAGGCGTAAAGAACTTATTATAATTTCCGATATCTCCCTTCTCGGAAGGGAAAAAAAGCACTCCCTTCCCATTCTGCACATAGCGCTGTAAAGCCTGAAACCAGTATTCGGGAACCTGCTCAAGTCCGTCAAGGACGATACCGTCATAACTCTGCCAGTGCGACTGATCTACCTGATCTACAGGTTTCTCATCAAACGAAATTTGAGCATTGGTTTGACGCGCCGCCTCCAGGGCGGGTGCCAGGTAGGATGAAAAAGAGGACGGTGTTTTTTCATCATTAACCAACAGAATGGAGCGTGTCTTGGGGATTCTAATCACAAAATAACGAGTGTTATCGTATCCCACTTCGTCTCCCTCTATGATAATACGACCGGTCAAATCACCTATTTTATCCGGCACTATCTGGAATGTAAATTCCTTGGTTTCTCCGGGTTGCAATGATACCTCATATTGGCCGGACATTTCGCCTTCCACTTCCAGCGATACAAACTGATTGGCAGCGGCAGCCTCCCCCACATTCTGCACATCTACCGCCAGGGTCACCGGAGAACCTTTGCTTAACATTTGGCTTTTTAACGTTAGCGATGAAACCGCAAGATTCTGTTGCTTGGCTTGCTGCAGGGTGATGAGCTGTACCGAAACGGGTTTGGGATTGTTTTTATCATCCAACTTCACGTTTTTCAGATCCGAAAGCTGACTTTGCTGGCCGTCGGAAATGATATACATCATAGCCTGCGACTGCGGAGCGCTCTGCAATTGCTCATAAGCACTTTTGAATTTTTCTTTTGTATAATGTGCCGTATTCACAGCCGTTACTTCCGAGACCGATTTACGGGCCCGGGCCGCACCGATGAACGAGCCGCTGCCCCCGCCATCTTCATTGGTCGTGGTGATCAGGAACCGGTCATCGGATGTGCCATTTCGTAAGATGCGATCTGCAATATCCTTAGCCTGGTCTATCAATGGCCCATGGCTGCCGATACGACTCATACTTGCACTATTGTCGATGAGTATGGCCACGGCTTTAGGCTCACCGGAACTTACAGCCCCCGTTAACGTTGGAGGTAAAAAGGGGCGTGCCAAAGCAAGGGCTAAAAACAGTACTGCCAGCGCTCTGAGGGCCATCAGCAGATATTGTTTGATTCGTATGCGACGAATTGTACTTTTACGAAGCTCATTGAAAAATGACAGGGTCGAAAACGATATTTTCTGCGGTCGCCGTAAATTGATGAGATGAATCACAATAGGTATGGCTACCGCAACTAATCCAAATAAGAAAAACGGATTTAAAAAGTTCATTTACTTTAAAATTGTTACTTTGGGCTAGCGACCCCCGAACATTGAGTATGTTTCATAAAGCTATAAAATTAACGGCGATTTAGTAACAACTTAACTGAGAAAATTTACCCCAATTCATGAATCTACAGAAATTCCCGGCTTTGTTTTTGTTAGCCCTGATGTCGATCACGGCATGTTCCTCTATTCCTGATCGGCCCTGGTCGGACGCCATCCCGGAAAATGCTCCTTTTGTAATCATCCCGGCTAAGGATGCCACGCTCAATTCTGTGCTTCGGTCTTCTTATACCCCTTTTCTGGATGACATCACTTCATCGGCCAATCAGCTACTTTCGGAGGTCGATTCCACCGAATCATCTCCCATGCATTTAAAAGGCATTATGCTATATCCGGGAGCCGAGAACAAGCTTCAGACGGTATGGATGGCCGAGGCGCCGAACAATTTTATTGATGTGATGAAGCAGCATTTTTACGAGCATTTTACCCAGAACCACTACTACTTTCATCATATTGTCATTCACAAGCTCCATCTGCAGAATCGCATTCTCTACGCTACCCAGATCCATAGAAATCTGATGTTTTCAGAATCGAGCCTGGGTATTGAAGATGCCATCCGGGCCTATCTTAAGAAAATGCCCCGGGCCGATCTCTCAGAGCTGTC
>DATFLI010000107.1:0-2669 GCA_035267805.1 Balneolaceae bacterium
CTCCTTCGGAGGTGCGCGGAAAGCTGGTTTCATGGAACCAGTTTGCCATTATTTTCGGCATGTTGCTGGTTTATTTTGTCAATTATTTTATTGCTAGTCACGGCTCAACCGAATGGCTGAACAAGACGGGTTGGCGGTGGATGTTTGCCTCTGAAACTATTCCGGCCGGACTTTTTCTGATATTACTGTTCTTTGTTCCTGAGACGCCCCGTTACCTGGTCATGGCCGACCGCAATGAAGAGGCCCGGGGTGTACTGTTGCGATTAGTGGGGCAAAGGCGAACCGACTCGGTGTTGTCGGATATCAAAACCAGTCTTCGAAATAAAACCTCTGTACCCTGGTTATCATTTGGTGGTCTCGTTATTATTATTGGGATTCTGTTGTCCGTCTTTCAGCAGTTTGTCGGCATAAACGTTGTACTTTATTATGCACCGGAGATCTTCAGAAATATGGGAGCAGGTATGGATGTCTCGCTTCTCCAGACAATCATTGTAGGTGCTGTAAATCTCACCTTTACCGTGGTGGCCATCTATAATGTGGATAAAGTCGGCCGAAAGCCGTTAATGATTATCGGCTCTTTGGGAATGTGCGTTTCAATGATAATGCTGGGATTCTTTTTCTTTGCTCAAAGTGTGGGTATTGTGGCACTCTTATTTATGTTGCTTTATACGGCTTCTTTTGCCGTTTCGTGGGGACCAGTTACCTGGGTGATGCTCTCAGAGATTTTTCCCAATTCTATTCGCGGTGCCATGTCTATTGCTGTTGCCGCCCAGTGGATTGCCAACCTCATTGTTTCGTGGACTTTCCCTATGATGAATAAATCCACTTCTCTTAATCAGCTGTTTAACCACGGTTTTGCCTATTGGATCTACGGGATTATGGCGCTTCTGTCTGCCGTGTTCATTTGGAAGATGGTGCCCGAGACCAAGGAGCATTCTCTTGAAGAAATGGAACTGCTCTGGCAACCCGAGGAGAGTAACCTGTATGCGGATAATTGAACTATGAAACCCCGTTGGCATGTCTTAACCTATGATACATAAGATTATCATGCCATCAGATATTGTTTAACCGCAACATCTGAACTGATGTTTTGAAGGCCTTTGAATTGCCACCTATAGATTTCGTTTATCCCGCCAATAGTTAAAAATGACGCGGATTGGGGAATGCTACCGTAAACCCAAGCGTTTTTAGAATCTAATAGTTTAACATTGAATAATTTTTTTAAAAGCTGTGAAAAAGATATTTACCCCTGTAACAATTGGATCGAAAAAATTGAAAAATCGCATGGCCATGGCGCCCATGACGCGTAATCGTGCTCACAACAAGGCAAGTGCGCCTACCGAGCTTCACCGGGAATATTATGCGCAACGTGCTTCTGCGGGACTCATCCTTTCCGAAGGCTCCCAGATTTCGCGACAGGCTGTGGGCTATATCGACACCGCCGGAATTCATAGTGAAGAACAGGTACGCGGCTGGAAGAAAGTGCTCGATAACGTCCATGAGAAGGGTGGCGTTATGTATTGCCAGCTCTGGCATGTGGGACGTGTTTCGCATACATCTTTTCATGACGGACAAGCACCGGTTTCATCCACCGACAAAAACGCCGGGGGACAAGTTTTTACATCCGAAGGCTTCCAGCCTACATCCACGCCGCGTGCCCTGACCGCTGAAGAAGTACGTAACGTTGTTGAGGATTTCAGAAAAGCGGCACGTAATGCGGTAACGGCCGGCTTCGACGGTGTACAGATTCATGGGGCCAATGGCTATTTGGTGGAACAGTTTTTACATGATTCTATCAATGATCGTGAGGACAACTATGGCGGTTCGATAGAAAATCGTGCACGTTTTCTCTTTGAAGTCTTGGATGCCGCCATTGAGGAAATCGGTGCCGATCGCGTTTCATTGCGACTTTCGCCCAGCAACCTCATGAATACTGATAACGACTCGCAGTCAAAACAACTTTATGAATATGTTATCCGCAAGCTTAATGACGAATATGAGTTGGCATTTTTGGAGCTGGTCGAACCGCTGTCCGATCTAAGCGAGCATCCGCATCTGGCTAAAAATGTAATTGATTACTATGGTCCCCTCTTCGATGGCATATTAATGACCAATGGAAATTACGACCGTGAGCAAGCTATTGAAGTGGTAGAATCCGGTAAGGCCGATATGGTATCATTCGCGCGTGAATTCTTGGCGAACCCCGATTTGCCAGAGCGCTTCCAAAAAGATGCCGAACTGAATGAACCCAATAGAAAGACCTTTTATGGCGGCGATGCCGAGGGCTATATTGACTATCCGTTTTTAGAAGAAGTAGAAGATATGGCTGTTACCACGGATTGATACTAAAATCCGTTTGTTTGCAATCCCCTTCCGTTTTCGGGAGGGGATTTTTTATTTACTGGTGATTGAGGAACGATGACATCTGTATCCTTGCAGTGTATACCCGTTTTTTTCCTACATTTTCCTTTTCAATTCCATTACTGTCAGGGTAGCAGACCTAACTACATAAAATGAAGTTGATTTCATAGAAATTACATTGACTAATCAATTTTCAATTTATCAATTTATGGAGAGACTACAATGAAAACCATATTTGCATTAATTATTGGATTAATGTTTACCGGCGCCGCAGCGTACGCCCAGGAGGGGCTGAAAGATGTGAAATA
>DATFLI010000108.1:0-4233 GCA_035267805.1 Balneolaceae bacterium
ACGTTTATATCCATTAACCAAATTACGATCAAAGCCGGCGGTACCTATCGCAGGGAAATACCGGTTGGTTGACATTCCTATTTCCAATTGTTTGAATTCTGAAATTCGCCGAATTTATGTGCTCACGCAGTTTAATTCGGCATCGCTGAATCGCCATATAAAAAATACATACAATTTTGACGTTTTTAGCAGTGGTTTTGTGGATATACTGGCTGCCGAGCAAACACCAAAGAGCAAAAACTGGTATCAGGGAACGGCTGATGCGGTTCGGCAATCTATCCATCATATGGAGAATCATCGCCATGATCATGTGATGATTTTATCCGGTGATCAACTGTACCAGATGAATTACCGGAAGATGATGGAAAAACATGAAAATAATGACGCTGACATTACGCTGGCAACTATTCCTGTTGTGGCGGATGATGCAACCGGTTTTGGCATTATGAAGACGAATGAAAACGGTGTCATTGAAGATTTTGTCGAGAAACCGGATAAAGACGAATTAGATAAATGGAAATCGAGTACACAAGAAAAATTTCAGGAACAGGGACGCGTCTACCTGGCTTCCATGGGGATTTATATCTTCAAAAAAGAAATGCTTAAAGAGCTTTTCGACAAGTATGACGATGCGACGGATTTTGGTAAGGAGATAATTCCCGCAGCGATTGAAACTGATTATAAAGTTCAGAGTTATGAATTTGACGGGTACTGGACCGACATTGGAACTATTAAATCATTTTTTGAAGCCAATCTTGCCCTTACGGATGATCTTCCGGAGTTCAATCTTTATGACAATGAAGATTTTATTTACACGCATGCCCGCCTGCTTCCGGCTTCCAAACTTTCAGGGACCACTTTTGATCACTCCGTATTGGCCGAAGGCTGCCTGATTGAAGCAAGCCGTATTGAACGATCGGTAATAGGAATTCGATCCCGCATCGGAAAAGGCACAACGATCGAAAATTCTATCATCATGGGGAATGACTTTTTCCAATCCCGGGAAGAACTTGACGGCAGCAGTAATGAAAATCCACCGATGGCAATAGGTCAGCGCTGCTTTATCAGCAATGCGATTATTGACAAGAATTGTAAGATCGGTAATGATGTACGCATTGCCGGAGGCGATCATCTCGATGACGGTGATTATGGTCATTACCACGTTGTGGATGGGATAGTCATTGTGCCCAAGGGGGCCGTGATTGAAGATGGCACCAAGATTTAGGGAATAATGAATTCCGAACAAGGAATGTCGAATGTTGAAGATGCCTTCGGCATTCGGCTTGTTCTTTATTCTCGCATATGGCTCAAATTTGTAACTTGGAACATCTAAAAAATATTTTTAACCCGACTACGTCAAATTCAGCCGCGGCATCCGGATAAAACCTTTACATTTCTTGGCCTTGTTGAATTTCGTCGAGCTTTTTCATCGCACGGTCATTCAAATTATCGAATAACTCTTTCGAAATGTCGCCGACGGTGAATTTAAGGTGCAGCCAAACGACGTAAGTGGCCATCACATCTTCATAGCAGTAATGTTCAATTTCAGGCAGTTTATCATCCCGAAACATTTGGAGTACCTCGTTGCCTTCGCCCGTTTGTTTGAAGGGGATTCCGATAAGATAACCAAGGTGCTTAAGCTTGGGCCATGAACTGGCCCCGTAATTGCTGAACTCGTCAAGCAAATCCACATTATCGTTACTGTAACGATATTTGATGTCGTAGTGATTGAGCCTTTTGGGCATTTGCATGCCGTGCTTCAATGCACGGTAAGTGAGTAGCGGAAGGTCGAATCCGCGACCATTATGGTGAACAAGTCCGAAATCTTTGTATGTGCTCAGTGTATCAAACAACGACTCCAGTCCCTCTTTTTCATCTGTTCCGTGCCATGCCGCTTTTTGCTTGGGAGCTCCGTTATTTTCAATCCAAAGCCCCACCCAAGAGATCATTTTATGGAACATTGGCGGCAAAAAGCCGGATGAATTACGGGCTAATTCTTCGCTGGCCTGAATTAGCAAATCGTCCTCATTGTCTTCAGGATTTTCAATGACCTGGCGCACAAACTCAAAATCGGGGATGGTTTCTACATCAAAAACAAAAAACATAGTTACTCCGTCATTTCTCCAACGAGATTACAATTGAATTGCTCGGCGGTAGATTTATTATCGTGTTGCTTTGCAAGAAGATACATTATTTTTGTCAGTGTTGCTTCGGTGGTCATATCCTTGGCGCTTAGAGCACCCAATTCCCGGACCTTGCGTCCGCTCTCATAATTGCTGAGATCAACCGAATCGTATGGAGCCTGGGAAGTGACGATAAGCAGGATGTTATTTTTAACACATCTTTTAAAGAAAGGAAGCAGGTTTTGTTTACCGCGAATGGGGAAATTGCCGCTACCGAATGCTTCTATGATCAGGGCTCGTGTATTCCTGAAATCAATTTGATTCAGAAAGTCAGGATTTAAGTTTGGGAAAATTTTCAGCAGGAAGACCTGGTCGGAAAAATCGGTACTAACCTGCAACGAATCATTCGGTTTAACCAGATGATTACGTATCTCAATATTCAAACCTATCTCGGCCAAAGGCGGGTAATTCGGGGATGCAAAGGCATCAAAATCACCGATACTCATCTTGGTTGATCGATTACCGCGGTAAACAAAATCATTAAAACAGATCGCAACTTCAGGCAACGGCATCGTGGCCATCTCTACCGAGTTGACGAGATTACGGCGGGCATCACTGCGTATATTACTCATAGGCACCTGGCTGCCCGTCAATATTACAGGCTTGCCCAGGTTTTGGAGCGCAAAAGAAAGGGCAGAAGCGGTATAAGCCATGGTATCGGTGCCATGAAGAATCACAAATCCATCATATTTCTCATAACTATACCGGATAAATTCTGCCAGCTTTGCCCAATGTGTTTTATTGATGTCTGAGCTATCCTCGAAGAACAGTTGCTCCATCTCGATGTTGGCGATTTCAGAAAGTTCCGGCGTCTCCCGGTAAATCAAATCTGACCATTTTTGTGAATTCAGCTTGGGTTGTCGTCCCTCGCTGGTATCCATCGCGATTGTGCCGCCGGTCTGGATTAACAGAATTTTTTTCATGTAATAGTTCCAATTAGCAGATGAATGTTTAATTGAGAGTGCACGAATGTTACCAATTTTTAAACAAAATTTTGGTTCAAAATATTTTTTGTATTACTTACCACTACACTGATACAAAAACTGGGGCAAGAGATGGCATTAAGACCATTTCAAATATCACCTATTCGTAATATTTATTGCTGCCATTCTATGACAGAACGCCCCGGTATGTCCCACATCTGTAAAATAAGGAGGCTGTTATGAATGTCTATAAACCATCAAAGATAAGAAACGTTGTGCTACTCGGCCATGCAGGATCAGGCAAAACAACCCTGTCCGAAACGATGTTATTTGAATCGGGGAGTAAAAACAGGCGCGGGTCTGTGGAGCAAAAAAACACTTCATCGGACTACCATGAAATTGAGCACGATAAGGGTAAATCCGTTTTTAGCTCGATATTGAATCTCGATTGGAGAGGCAACAAAATTAATTTAATTGATACCCCGGGAACGGGCGATTATATCGGTGAAGTTGTCGGAGCTTTGCGCGTGGCGGATACGGCGGTCTTCACACTTAATTCGGAATATGGTATTGAGGTTGGAACCGAATCACAATGGAAATATACCGAGAAGTATCGAATTCCATCATTATTTATTGTCAACAAGCCAGATAGTGATCAGTCTAAATTTCAGCGTACGGTTGATATGGCCAAAGAGAGATTTGGCAGAGGCGTTGTTGTAGTACAATATCCGTACAGCGAGGGAGAAGATTTTCATGCTATTATTGATGTCCTGAAGATGACTATGTACGAATTTCCGGAAGATGGCGGTAAGCCTGATAAGCTTCCCATTCCTGATTCGCATAAGGCCCAGGCTGATTTATTGCATAATGAGTTGGTGGAGGCCGTTGCCGAAAATGACGAGACGTTGTTGGATTTGTACTTGGAACAGGGAGAACTTACCGAGAGTCAGATGCGCGAAGGATTGCAGAAATCTTTGTTAAAGCGGGATATTTTTCCCCTGTTTTGTTGTTGTGCAAAACGTAATATGGGAACCGGTCGCGTTATGGGATTTCTGGGCAACGTAGCACCGAATCCGCTGGAAGCTAATCCCCCGCATAATACCGAGGGCAAAGAAGTGAAGTTGAAG
>DATFLI010000109.1:0-6419 GCA_035267805.1 Balneolaceae bacterium
GCTTTATGAATGGATGTCTGGTAGTACGACTTTAGAATGAAATCGTAAATAAGAAGTAGGATAAACTGTGCCCAATATAACATTTTAGTCATACCAGGCACAGTAGAATCCTGGGTATCAGGGGAAAGATCGAATCTTAAAATATTATTGCTTTTGAACCTCGATGGTTTCGTAAAGCTGATTCAACTTGATACTGTAGGTCCCTGCCTGATCAATTTGCCACTTGTTATCTGGACTTCCACCTGGTACAAATCGAACATATGTGCTATCCAGCGGCTGGTGGTTAACGGCCGGCATGAAATAATCAGTTCCCCAATCGCCGGTAGCAGTCGGGAATTTGAATTCCCCTGCACTTAGCTGGCCGTTATATGTGAATATATACTGATTATTTGGGTCTTGCTGCATTTGGTTCGGGTTATCGATATTCCAACCATTAGGCGTAGCGTCGCCAACAATGTAAAGTTTATCATACGGAGTAAACTTCTGGATGGATATGGTCATATCACGAAGATTTAGTGTTATCTTGTATGGTCCCGGGTCGGAGATGTACCACTTATTATCCGGATCACCGGCCGATAGCTGAACGTCGGTACTGCTTAAATCAGGGTAGTTGGTCGTAGGCCTATAAAATGGGGCATTGAAATCCAGCGCTGTCGCTATTTTAAACTCTCCCTGGGCTAACACTTCGTTGTAATCGAAGAGGAAGGGATCACCTGGATCCTGTCTCATCTCGGCGGCATTATCCAAACTCCATCCATTTGGTGTGGCACTGCCGATTACCCACAAGTGCGAATATGGTGGCCCAACCATCTTTTTAATAGAAATCGTCAGATCGACCAGGTTCACCGTTATCGAATAAGGTCCGGGATTTGTGATGGTAAAATGGTCATCAGGCTGGCTTTCATCAGTGCGGTGGAAAAGCTTAGTTGAATCTTGCCCCATATTATAGGAAGGCGTAAACTGGCCAAGCGTAGTAATAAATTTAAAATCACCGGAAGCCAAATTCCCTTCGTAGGTGAATATAAAAGGAGTATCGGGATCCGCATCCAGAGCAGTCGCATTGTTGGCATCCCAGCCGTTGGGTGCCGCATCGCCAATCAAATAAAGCGTATTGGAAACCGGTTTGTAGGGCGTTGCCTCCAGCTCAACCGTGTTCGAAGTATCTGCGGAAACCGAAGAGTCTGCAGTTATCGATTTAATACGTACATCAACATTCCCGGTCGTGCCCGGATCAATATTCAGCTGATCCTTCAGCAGGGAATTAAATTCAGAGACGGTATAGGACTTGGAATAAGTAACCCGCCCGATATGGATATTTACCGGGGACTTGAAGTCATTCCCCTTCATATCGAACTGCAAGGTATAATCAACAGCAGAATTGGTGCCGTGATTTGAGCCCGGAGACCATGAAAATTCTACCGCCGTTTCATTAAAATTGGCCTGATTAAGCTCCAGGTTGTTATCTGAAGATTTCAGAGCCGGCGTCCGATCCTTGCTGGACTCCTGCGGTGCCAACGGCTGACTTTTTTTACAGGCCGTAAACAAGGCCACCAGCACAAACATCCCCAAAATAGCCTTAGCAAAAAATGTTATTCCACTGCTTTTTCTACTATGTTTCTTTCTTAACTTTTCCATGTTATTCCAAGTAATCGTTTAGATTAACCTCGTTTATTTTTCTACTTAAATTCTATAACAACCATCGACCAGTACTTGAGAAATGGCAGTGTAAAGGACACTTTATTTCCCGACTGTGTAAATTCCAACTCTTTTGAAGCGCCCATCTCATTATCAGGAGTGGCATACCATACTTTTGCAACTTGCTTATCAGTATTAAAGGTTAGCGGAATATCTTTATGACCGTAGGGATAGGGCTGGCTGCCATTGTTATCGCGCCAGTTCATGGTTGAAGCATCGGTAAAATTTAGCAAGTGAATGACCTCCCGATTCCCAACTTTTTTCCCAACTACCGATACATTGCCTTGCTGTGGCGGCCATTGATTGAGCGTTAAGTCGCCATATGTTGATACCTCGGGCGAATTAAAGGTTCCTTCTCCACGCAACAGGTTTTCGTAGGCCGTTAAAAAATCGTAGTAGGAAACCAGGGCATCCTTCAAATCCTCACGCATGGCCAGGTTATCATTGGGGAAATATTCTTTCCCCAGCATGTGCTCTCCAAGCTCCAAGTGGTCTCCACCGAAGGCAAAAATGACAGCGTCGGTAAAAAGAACCGATGGAGTATTAAAATATCCGTGTTGATTGGCCAGGTCGTAATTCACATAGGCAGCCAGGACAGAATTCTTTTGCCCGTTTCCAAAACTGTTATTGTCCTTTATAATTTTGGCCAGATCCCCGTATTTATCTTGCGGACTCCACACTTCGGTGTACAAAAAATCCGTTGGCGCATTGGCAATGCCTGACTGCCCGTATTGATTCACCGCATTCATCACCAATTGCTTATTGGGATTGGCCTGTTTCATTGCCTTAATAAATGGCTGAAAGGTCTGGGCCAAGTTTACCGGAGAACCGTCGTAAGCGTACAACGTGCCCTGATCCCCAAGCTGGTCCATATGATAGCCATCAAAATCCAGCGCTTCATAAACCTGTTGATCCTGCTTGATAATGTAATTTTGCCAGCCCGTATTCGAGGGATCCAACAGATAGATATCACTCTTAAATGGCGGGGAAGGCAAAGCAAACTTCTTTTTCGTATTGTGATTCTGATCGGTATAGAGATACCACTGTGTCTGTACTCCGTCACTGGCCGCATCGTCCAGCGCTCCGTAGATCAAATTATAAAACATTGCCCGAATATTGTGTTTGTGGGCCGTGTTGATGTAAGAAGAAACCGTAGAGAAATAGACATCGGTATTGCTGATATCCTTCCATACCGAATCGGGATTATCGCCCGTACCGGCTAACGGTTGGTGATGCTTGTAATGCCAATCGTAAAATTGCAGCCCGTTAATGTGATATCGATTCAAATTCTGAACAACCGAATCAATGGCTGACTGCTGCATCTTTGGATAACGGGAAAGCAATCCGTAACGGGGGAACTTAGTCCAGGTTGAAGATATATCGATGCCAATGGTTGCCAATATTTTATCGTTTCCATTTTGCTGCTGATATATCTCTGCCATATATCCTGTAAAGTCATCGCTGGGCGGCGTCCACTGCCAAGATGTTCCCGTCACCGAAGACTGATCAATAATTTCACCGAGATGTTTGTAGCGTACCATCGTTCCCGATGAAGGACTTCGATTTATGGTGAAGGTTACCGCCTCTCCGGGGTTATATTCAGCTTTGTCCGTAGAAACGGTAATGGGATTGTTATTCTGAGACGGTGTTTCTCCATTCCCCCCTTTTTTTTCGGGACTCGTACTTCCGCAACCCACCATAATTAAAATTGAGAGCAGAAAAACCATTATGTATCGATACTTCTTTACCATAGTGCAATGCTTAAATCAACAAATGAATTTTTTAGTTATGAGGTTATTAGTAGCCGGGATTCTGTGTTAAATTCGGGTTAGCATCGATAGCCTTTTGTGGAATCGGGAGCAGCAGATCATTCTTCGTAGCATTGGATTTTCCGATAGAATGCAGGAAGTCAAGTCCGTATTGACCGTCGTTAATACGAATAAGGTCGAACCAGCGCTTCCCTTCAAAAGCCAGTTCCATACGTCGCTCATGAAGTACGGCATCCCGAAAGTCCGATTTTGAAAGCCCGCTGCTGATATCCGACAATCCGGCTCGCTGACGTACTCGATTTAAGGGAACTTCCGCTTTCGCCGTTTGGCCTAATTCATTCAACGCTTCTGCTTTCATCAACAAAACTTCAGCGAATCGAAGAACGGGGAAATTCAACGGACTTTCATCGTACGAACTGGCTATTGACTTCGGAACCAAGAATTTACGTACGTTGAAACCTGTATTTGAATAAGATGGATCATATTGCTGACCATCGAAATCCGGACCGCCATCATACAGGATGGTCACGTCCTTTCGTTTGTCACCATTTTCATATGAATCGACAAACTCTTGTGTTGGCTGATTCCATCCCCAGCCGCCGGCGACCATACCGGAGTTTCGGGGCCCCATAAAAGTACTGTGCCAAGCGGATTGATTTTCATTCCCCCAAAAACCATAACTCGTCTTTCCGTAATACTGGACTTCGAACAATGATTCCTGATCGTTTTCTTTATTGGGATTAAAATTATCTGCATAGTTTGCGTCAAGTGCGTAGCCTAAATTTTCGACCTGGTTGCACAGATCAACCACCTTTTGCCATTTGCTGCGGGTCAGGTAAACCTTAGCCAGCAAGCCTGCCGCACTCCCTTTAGCAGCTCTTCCAATGTCAGTGCCACTGTATGAAGATTTTGAGGGAAGCATATCGATCGCACTTTGCAGATCCGGGATAATGATATCTGTATAAATCTCTTCTTTGGGAGCTCGCGGGGGACGTAAGTCATCACCGGGATTCTGCGGTTTGGTAATTTTGGGTACATTGCCAAAAAACCGAACCAGGTTGAAATAGTACAAGGCTCTCAAAAAATGAGCTTCGCCGAGGATACGATTTTTCAAACTTTCATCAATATCCATGCCCTGAACTTTCTTAAGTACGGTATTCGATCTGAGGATCCCCGGCCACGGGCCACGCCAAAGATCAAGCACCCCGGGATTGTCGCTTTTAGCAACAAAATCAGCTAGATTTTTTGTTTCGATGCCATCTGTTCCACCGCCGGCGCCAACCTTGCTATTACCGGCAATAATATCGGTAGTCCACATCCGCATATTGTAGAGTTTGGGCCACTGAAGCGGCTGATATGCCCCGTTTATAGCTGCAATAGCATCATCCTTAGTTTTATAAAAGTTCGCCGTATTGATGGTGTCCAGCGGCGCCTTCGTCAAAAATTGATCTTTACATCCTATCGTCAGGATCAGAAGAAAGATGAATCCGGAAATGTATTTTTTTACTAGCATGATGTACTTTTTTTAATAATTAAAAGCTCAGATTGATACCGAAACTGATTGTTCGTGTCACAGGATAAACATTGTTGTCGATGCCATTTACCGGCACTTCGGGATCAAAACCTTTATATTTTGTGAATGTGTATAGGTTTTGCCCAGTAGCATAGATCCGTGCCTTGGATAGTTTCAACTTTTCGGCAAGACGAGTAGGGAAGGTATAACCCAATGTGACTGTTTTAATTCTCAAATACGAACCATCTTCGATAAAACGATCCGATGCGCGGGCATTTCCATTAGGATCACTATATACTGCACGGGGCATGGTGTTGCTTGTTCCCCGACCGTTCCATCGATTGAGCGTGGCCGTCGTCTGGTTTCGTGCCGAGGACATCCCCTCACTCCAGATACGATTGGCATCAAATATTTCGTTGCCTGCTACACCTTGCAGGGCAATGCTCAGATCGATATTGTGGTAGGCAAAGTTATTGTTAAGGGCAAAAGTAAAATCAGGGTTGGGATTGCCAATATAAGTACGATCCTGATCATCGATGACGCCATCGTTATTTAAATCCATAAACTTGATATCGCCAGGCGATGTACGATTATATGGATCGGCACCGGGAACCTGCACGGCATAGTTGTCGACTTCTTGCTGCGTCTGGAAAATACCATTGGTAACATAACCGTAGAAAGCATTTACCGGATGCCCGGCTTCGATACGTGCCACGTTATAGTTGAAATCTATATTGCCCGAAGGTAACGGAATCGTATCGTTCAAACTCACAACCTTATTTTGATTGTATGAGATGTTGAAGTCGGTATTCCAGGAAAAATCGCCCTGCAGGTTTTTTGTTGATACAGTAAGCTCCGCGCCCTTATTCTGGATTTGTCCCGCATTTATTTCCGGTACAACGATATCAGAATACCCGGTAGTTACCGGTACCGACATTGGCACCAGCATATTTTTCGTATTTTTGATATAGCCATCAATCGTCACATTGATACGATTTTCGAGTATGCTTGCATCTAATCCAACATCGTATTGCTCAACTGTCTCCCATTGTACATTGGGATTTGGCATTATATTGGGCACGACGGCATTGACAATTGATCCGCCAAAATTATATTCGATCGTCTGAAGGGCCGAGGCAAAAGAATAATTGCCAATTTCCTGGTTACCGGTCTGACCGTAACCGACACGCAATTTCAAATCGTTAATAAATTTTACTTTATCGAAAAAGTCTTCGTTGGAAATGCGCCAAGCAAGGGATCCCGAAGGGAAAAGCCCCCACTTATTTCCTTGACCGAATCGAGAAGAGCCATCACGTCGCAGAGTGGCCGTTAACAAATAAGTATCTTTATAGGAATAATTAACACGTCCCATGAAGGACAAGAGACTCCAGGAAGATCCATTACCGTCCAGCGTAGGTTGATCAATGCCATTCGTCAGCTGT
>DATFLI010000110.1:0-9671 GCA_035267805.1 Balneolaceae bacterium
CTTATGCCGGCGATGTAGATGGGACTCTCTATACGCAGTACTTCGCAGAGACCTACTATACGGATGCTTCCCGATACAGTAGTCAGCACTACGATTTCGGGGGCTGGTATTCCGGTCCGCTGGAAGACCTGCAAACGATCATCGATCTGAATTCAAACCCGGATACCCAAGGCGCCAGCTATGTGCTGGCCGGTGGCAGCAATGCCAACCAGCTGGCCGTGGCTAATATCCTGAAGGCGTATTACTTCCACACCATGACCGACCGATGGGGACCAATTCCTTACTCGGAAGCCCTGAAAGGCGGGGACAACTACACGCCGGCTTATGATTCCCAGAAGTCCATCTATATGGACCTGATCAGTAAGTTGAAGGCGGCGGTCAATAATATGGACTCCGGTCAGGGTGTGACGGGCGATTACATCTTTAACGGCGACATGGGAATGTGGACCAAGTTTGCCAACACCCTGCGCGCCCGTATTGCGCTGCGTATGTCAGAGGTTGATCCGAGTACGGCCGAGACTGAGTTTAAGGCGGCCTACAACGATGGATTGATCACCGAAGACGTCATGTATCCATACCTGAGTGATGACAATAACGATAACCCGTGGCAGGATCGCTTCCAGACGCGGACCGACTATGCCATCACGAAGTTCATGGCGGACACCATGAAGTCGCTCGGCGACCAGCGCGTGCTGAAATATGCCGACCCGGCCGAGGACCTGGACAATGGCGACGGCGTAACCCAGATGAACGAAATCGTGGGTATGCCGTACGGGCTGTCCAAAGATGATGCGGCTGCAATTAGCTATACGGCGGTATCCTTCCCGGGTCACGCTATTCGCTCGTCTACGAGTCCGCTGCCGGTTATGACAATGGCGGAAGTTAATTTCATGCTGGCCGAGGCGACCCAACGCGGGTGGATCTCCACCGGCACGACGGCCGCCCAGTATTACCAGATGGGCATCAAGGCGTCGATGCAGCAGTGGGGTACCTACGATGCAGCGACTTTTGCCAACTACATGAGCCAGTCGGAAGTGGCCTACGATCCGGCCAACTGGAAACAGAAGATTGGATTCCAGAAGTGGCTGGCCCTCTTCCCGCAGGGATACGAGTCCTGGTCGGAATGGCGTCGCTTGGGCTACCCGGTACTGACGCCGGCTCCTGCCGGGGCAATCAGTCAGATCCCGGTTCGCCAGGGCTACCCGGAATCAGAGTCTGAGCTTAACAGTGACAGTTACAATAAAGCCGTTGATATGTTGGGCGGCAATGATAACCTGACCACGAACCTGTGGTGGGATAAATAAGATTAGCTGTTAGCTTATAATAAAATTAAAAGCTCCCCTCAACAGAGGGGAGCTTTTTTTATGGAATAAACTCGATAAGTTCAGGAGTGGGGTATTTTTACTTTTTATAGGTTGACAGAATCTTTTCTAAATTCTTATCGGAAACCGAAAGCATACCATTTTTTGTTATTCGCTTCGTAAGCATTACCCAATGATCGTTCTTATTGAATACCTGCCTGAAAAGCGGTAGTGATTCCGCAATACGTCCGGCATTCGCCATAGAAACAGCGGTCCAATAGGTCATCTCCAAATTATCAGGAAACATATTTCGGGCCGCACCGTATTCTTTTAAAGCTTGATCTACATTTCCTGCTTCAATAGCTTGATCTCCGGCATTCATATGTTGATATGCTCGTTTTACTTTCAAAAGACGAGTAATCTCATCAACAGCATGATCATTATCTTCGACCCGTAGGTCAATTTTACGATCCTCCCATTTTTTCCCGGTTGATTTACCTTTAACTACAAGGATTGCAGCAGATTGCTGTCCTCGTATGTCGCCTCCTGCTTTTTGAGCGGCCTGTAAAGCAGCAACCATACGCTCGGCAAGCGGACCATCCGCATTTTTATAGGCTTTCGACATCGAAGGCCAAACTTGGCTTGTGAGCATCATATTGGCTTGTACCGAGTATTGTTTGCCTTTTATATCACCGGCATTGGCAATGCATTTACTTCCCGTATAATTAGCCACTCTTCCCTTACTGTCTATGATAGCAACCTGTCGATAGGCACGGCCAACATCTCAGGCAATTAGTGAATCAAGTGCCTTTTGCGGAGTAATGCCTTTTTCAAGCATGTCCAGTGCCCGGGGGCCAAAACTGACGTTGGTAAGCGATTGGGTAGCTACGGCTCCTACACCGGCACGTGCCCAGGTAACCGAAGTCCCCACCGAAAACCAATGAGATTGTACGGCAACGCCGATATCACCCGTAACACTATCCCGTGCAACGATCGAAAAGGTATGTGCCAGTGGTTCATCGGGATTATAGACGTTCTGAGCCTTTAAATTCGAGCAAAATAAAAATAGCATAAAAAGACATGCTGCAAGACGATTCATGATTATAAAATTTAAGTTTATGGATAAATTAAGTACTAATAATGTATTGTGATTAGGATAGGGATTCTATAAAAGGCTTCAAAATGGGATCAGGTGTCCAATAGAAGAAAATGTTTCTGGTATTTTTTTCTTAATATTCAGCTTTGTAAGCTACAGCGGTATAATTATTTATATAAAATAGATTGTTTATGGACTATCGCATGCTTGAGCTGATGGCTCCGCCGGAAACAGCGATGAAAGCCCGAGAGCTCATTGAAGATGAAGAAATTTTAGGGATTTGGAGTGATAATCTTGAGGATGGTAGTGCTATTCTGCGCGTTTTAATTGATGCGGATCGAACCGAGTCATTATCCGACACGCTTACCGGAAAGTTCAAGAATGTGGATGGATTTCGTGTTGTACTTTTTTCGGTTCAAGCCACGCTGCCCCAACCCGAAGTTGAAGAGGAAAAAAAGGAAGAACAGGGGGATACCGAAACCAAATATGTGGGGCGTATAAGCCGGGAAGAATTATATGCGGATGTTACCAATGGGAGCAATCTGGATTGGGTTTATATCTGCATGGTAATCTTATCGACTATCGTGGCGGGTGTCGGACTCATTCGTGATGATGTTGCTGTTATTATCGGAGCGATGGTTATTGCACCATTATTAGGTCCCAATGTTTCGATGTCTTTGGCGGTAACACTGGGTGACTTAAAACTGGCTTGGCGGTCACTTAAAGCAAATGCAGCCGGGCTCCTGTTGTCGGTGGTTATTGCGTTTCTTATGGGTTTGGTTTTGCATGTGAATACTCAATCGAGTCAACTAGTGAATCGGACGATGGTAAACCTGGGGGATATCACTATTGCGTTGGCTGCCGGTAGTGCCGGTGTTCTGGCTTTTACGCGCGGTGTTCCGGCAACAATCGTAGGAGTGATGGTTGCCGTTGCATTACTACCTCCGTTGGTTGCTGTCGGTCTTTTGATAGGGGCCGGCTATACCGGTTTGGCTATGGGAGCTTTAATATTGACGCTTACCAATCTTATTTGTATCAACCTGGCGGGTATCGTAACATTTCTGGTTCAGGGAGTACGTCCGCCATGGTGGGAGGCAGAAAAGGCAAAACGGGCAAGCCGTATTGCTATAGCTATCTGGTTTGTATTACTGGTGATCCTTGCAGTTATTATTTGGTTTTGGAACTACCTGTAACTTAAAAGATACGGCAAATCATAAATGCCGTAGATCATGCAGTTGTATCGAAATATTTATCGATATATTTTTTTTGCCCGGCAAAGGTAACATGATCTCCATCCTTGATTTTAGTAGCCAATATTTCGGTAGCCGAGTTGAAATTATTGTAAAGATCACCGATAGAGATTCGTTTGAAAACCCCGTCACCACATATTTCTACAAAACCTTTTCTTACAACCAGCTTTTCGATATTTCTGTAAAGTATCTCTTTAGATAAAAGCCCACTTTGCTTCACACTGTCGGGCCCAAAACTAATCCTGAACCTATAAGTGTGGGGTATCCATAGGATACTTGATAAAATGGTTAATGAACCTACTATGGTGGTTAGGATCCGTAAGGCGGGCATATCCAATTCCCGGCCATTCGAAATAATAAAGAAGCCGACCATGATAAAAATAACGATCCCAAGATACCGGAATGCCTTTACGGATTTTTTGGGTAATACTTCGATATCTGTTTGATCCATAAAATAGCCACTTATGATATTTTAAGTTAATCCCTGTTTTAAACTAAGGTAATACTGAAGAGCAATAACTGCAACGGCCAAAGTTTAATATTTAACCTTTTAAAAAACGGGGATAATGATCTTATTTTTGCTGTTCTTCAGGTACAATCGAAATTTTATCGAGTGATAAGCCCTTCATTATAGCATCATAGTTGGTAACATCTTTCGGGATGATGACGTCATTTTTTTCATCTGCAAGCTTGGATAGCTGCCTTATATATTTCTCGGCAAGACGCATCTGCATAGCTTCCTTCCCTTTATCCTCGGATAATGCTTGGGCAATTTCTTCAATAGATACTGCCGTTGCTTCAGCCAGCGATTCTATCTCCTTGGCTATACCTTCCGCCTCGTTGATACGTCGCTGCATTTCTCCTTCTGAAACATTAATGATTTCCTTCTTCTTGCCTTCGGCGTCATTTATCGTCGACTGCATAATCCCTTCTGATTTGGCAATGGTAGCCCGCCGTTCGCGTTCGGCTGTCATCTGCCGTTCCATAGCCTTCTGGATAGTCTTGGGAGTGAAAATGTTTTTTATCTCATATCTGAGCACTCTAATGCCCCAAGCCTGTTCCATTTCACTCAACACGTTAACGACCTCTTTATTGATTATGGCACGATCTTCAAACGTATCATCAAGATCCATACGACCTATAACCGATCGAGTGGTGGTTTGTGCTAGTTGTACAGATGCAAAGCGGTAATTGGTTACCCCGTAACTGGCATTCACGGGATCAATCACAGCGAGATAGATGACACCGTCCACTTCGACTTTTACATTGTCTTTGGTAAAGCACTCCTGCGGTTCAACTTCTATGGTCTCTTCACGCAGATCCTGGCGATACATAACCTTGTCAAGGAAAGGAACCAACGCATGAAATCCGGGACCAAGGGTTTTGGAGTAACTGCCCAATCGTTCGACCACATAAGCTTTTTGAGTGGGCACCAACTGAATAGACTGGATGAATTTGTACAGAATGTAGATACATAAAAGTCCGAGTACTATTTGGCTAATGGCTTCAATCATGATTTTCCTCCCTCGGTTCCTGCAAAGTTGGCAGTGGATTGAGTATGGTCGCTTACTTTACTGACCCCTTCAAAAAATGTTTTTAAATTTGCGGTTTCTGTTGGCAGTACGGATACATTAGATCGTTCGATGACAGTACCCAGCTGATCAATAAACTGCTCGATGAGCTTGGTTTTGACGGCGAGCTGACCGCTTGGCTTGGCAATGGCACCTGCAACCCGTTTAATACCTTTCGAAGTTGCTTTAGCCACCAGTTCCATTTCTTTAGCTTTTCCTTTGGCTTCATTGATTCGTTTTTGCCGCTGGGCTTCTGAAATGAGTATGGCCGACTGTCGCTCACCCTGTGATTCATTAATTCGGTAGTCTCTGGTTCCGGTGGATTCGGTAATTTCTGCTCGTTTTTGGCGCTCGGCTTCCATCTGTTTCTCCAGGGTATTTATCAGGTTGTCTGAGGGGCGAATATTCCTGATTTCATAACGCATGACTTTGATACCCCAGGGGTCGGAAGCCTTGTCAATTTCACGGACGATATTTTCATTCATCTGTTCCCGCTCCGAAAAGGTGTCATCGAGCGTAATCTTGCCGATTTCGCTTCGCATTGTTGTTTGTGCCAGATTAATAGCGGCCATTTTGTAATTGCCGATGCCATAGCTGGCTTTATAAGAATCCATTACTTTTACATAAACCAAGCCATCTACTTCAACTTCAATATTATCTTTGGTGATACATGTCTGGCTGGGTACATCAATCACCTGTTCCCGCATCTCCTGGCGGTAAGCAGGCCGATCGATAAATGGTATCAAGAAGTGGAGGCCCGGTTTAAGGGTAGCATTGTATTTTCCGAGTCGCTCTTTGATTACCTCCTCGCGCATCTCTACGATGGTAAATACCTTAGTGAAAATGAAGACACCAAGGGCTATGATTATCAGTAAGGTTGTCCACATAGCGTTAATATTAAATTGTAATTAGAATAAGGATATTAAATTAAGGCGGTTGTCAACTCTCTTATCATTTTTCGTCGCTATTATTTTCTTCAAGCTCATCTACCGGTTCAACAATCCAGGTAACATTATCACGATACCGGATTTTAGCTTTTGATCCCGCAGGTATACTGCCTTCGAGTGTTTGCGCCTGCCAGGAAATCCCCTGAAACCGAATTCTTCCCGAATGATCGCTGGCGTTAACCGGTTCAATCACTTCAACAATTTGATCCATGGCTTCTACATCCTCATCGGCCAACTTGTAGGAACTTTCTCCACCCCAGTATTTCATAAAAATTGGGCGAATGATCAGCAGTAAGCCTATCGAGCTGAAAAGCCAAGTCATTATGGAGGTGGTGGGATCTTCCATAATCCCAAACCAGCGAAGTATTCCCACAACCAAGCTGCTCAAGCCCAGAAAAAAGGAGACCCCCCCGGGCAAAAAGGCTTCGGCAATCATTAGAATGATTCCCCCGATAAAGAATATGGTCGTTAATGTTTCACCATCCATAGTGTATATTCTTGAGTTGAAGTAGTTTTATATAGCATTATAGATAAAATTTTTAATTGAGTAAATTCATTTTCCTAAAACAGGAAAATTCGGCCTACAGGGAAATATCGATCAATACTTATAGAATAATTAGAATCGTCAAATTTTGGACTCAATTGTTTACATAATTTTGTATATACCATTTAATACAGAATATAGGGGTATTTCTTCGACGGCTGAAAGAAAACTTGCCTAAAATTGAAAGGGTTATAAAATCATGAATGGGAATACAAGTAATATATCTATATTTCAAATTACCTTGATGGCTTTATCTATTGTCGTCTTAAGTGAATGTACAAAAAATACTACCCAGGCTTCGAAAGATATTATTGAGGTTGCTGGAGTTGTCACCAGCGAAGATGGATTTAGTAAACTACCGAAATTGGCTTCCGGTGTTGCCGGAGTCACGGTTACCCTTGGCGAAATTTCTGATAACGGGACGATTCAAACAGTTTCAAGTAAACCTTCGGTAACAGGTGCAGATGGTACATTTAAATTGCATACCGAGGGGGTAGTTCACAGGGATCTGGCAGCAAGAAATATTGTAATAGCTACGGATGGTACAACAACATGGAAGGCGGTTCTTTCCTCCCGACTGGAACCGGGAGCGACAGTTTACTGTCAGCCGCTGAATACCAAAACGACTGTGGAGAGTAATATTTTTTTAAAGGCCCTGGAAAAGGGATATACGGACTTGCGGTTTTCAAAAGTTGCGTCGTATGCGAGAAAGATCGGCCGTCAAACCACATCCAGTCAGGATGACGCCATTGCTCAGTCTATTTATGTGCAGTCCAATGTGGAAAATTATGTAGCAAATTCGATTGAAATCGGAATAACGAAAGCAAAATGGGATTCCGTCCTGGATAAGCTGGATCAGTTGCAGGCAGATCTTGAAGAAGATCTTTACCATCAATATGGTGCTGCCGATGTAAATGCACTATATGCAGATTATGATAAAAAGCAGAAAGCCGTTGAGGAAGTTGAATTTATTGTTGAAAAAATCGAAAAAAAGGTTGCCATTTCTCATCATGGCTATGTCAATGCCGTTCATAATTCGGCGTTGAGTACCGATTTGAAGTTTCATCTCATACGACGCAGCATAGAACTGCAGTCAATGTTTTTGGAAGACCTTGCCGATTCGGTATTTACGGAATTGAAAGCCGGACAATCGGAAATGAATGCTATTTCGGAAGCGGCTGCAAATCTGAATACGGCTATTGCAAATGCCCAGACAGAGGATGATTTGAAGGCTTCCCTAAACAGTTACGAGGCTAAAGTATCAATTGCATTGCAGGTGACACTCAATATTTCAGCTGCCGATATGGATTCTATTAAAAGTAATATTGAGAAGTTTGAGGCTGAATTGCTGAATACCGTATCTAACAGTACCTCTGCAAAGGTCATCACCTCGGCCTATCTGAACTATTACAAACAGGTCGGAGATTACCTGGCGACTTTATCGATTGCAAAAAATGCCCCGCTCATTTGCCTGGTTGGTGCGTTTCCAAAAGACTGGACATTACCGTAGGGACCTGGCCTGAATAGAGTTTCAAAGATTAAAAGGTAACCGAAATATTGAATGAGGGCTGAAATCCTATATCGTATACATTAACCGGCACACTCGAAAAGCGGCGGGGAGAGGTGTTTCGATTAATTACAAAGGCCAGTTCACGATACCAGGGATTTTGTCTGTTAAAGACATTGAAAAGAGTTGCTGAAAGACTAATATTACCTTTCTTGAGCGAATGAGTGTATTCAGCCGAAATATCGGCCCGTCGATAATCCCCAAGTCTTTTTTCATTTTGGGGTCCAAAAACGGCCAGTTTGTTGGGCGTTCCGGTTGCATACATCCAGGACAAATAAAGAGAAAAGCCTGAAAAGAGCTTTGCCGTCATTGAAGCGGAATAACGGTAGGTTCGATCCCAGTCTGCGTAAAAAGGTTTACCATCTTTTATAAGAGGGTTGGAAAGTGTCATTTTTGAAATCGTGAATGTCTGCGTCAGCGTTAGGAATCGAATCTTATTGCGAAGCGTAAATTCCAAGCCTTTGGCGGTGCCTTTATTATTGACATACCACGGATTATTGTTGAAAGTACTGCTAAGTGAATAGGCATTTATTTCGTGGAGTCTCAGGTTTTCGAACTCTTTATAATATCCCTCCAGTTGTAAATGAAAATGCTTTGAGGGCGAAAGATATACCCCGGCTGAATAATAAGAGTCGGAAGTAGGCGGTTGGTCAGCTCCCGCAAGAATCCACACATCGGAGGTAACCGTATTACTCAGGGAAATTCGATTTAAAAACTGATAATTTCGGCTGTATCCTCCGGAAATGGAGAATATTGATTTTGGAAATAAAGTAAGCTTAACCCGTGGAGACCATTTCAAATACGTCCCGTTGGAATAGTAATATATTCGGCTACCCGCAAAGACATCTAGAAAATCCAGCCCGGTAAAATCGAGTTGCAAATAAGCATCCAGTTTATGACTTCTTTGAGAGCTGAAAAATCCGGGGCGATCAAATGAGTCTTCATAATATTGCCCCATAAAATAGTAGTAGGCGACCCCTCCGGTCCATAACCATGGAGCCTGATCATATTCCAGCTGTTCTTCAAATTTTATTTCATTAAGAATACTTTTATTCTCAAATGGAAAGATGAATGTCTGAAAAGATCGGTTGCGCTGATTATAATCAATGTAAGTGAAATCGTCTTTTGAGAATGCCGTTTGGTAAATGCTAAGCCCTGTGGTCGTATTTGAATAAAGATTGTTACCAATCCACTGCTGATATTGTAAACTTCCCGCCCCATTCTTCCAATTGTTGGATGAGGCAACGGGTCTGGGGGCAAGTTTGCTGCCATTCGAGGAGGAAAAACTACGATATAAGCGTTCTGCTTGCTGAAAAGTATCATCTCCTCCATAATAGCCACTCATGACAAATCTATTACCGTTATCTCCTTCAAAATATATTTTACTATGCAGAT
>DATFLI010000111.1:0-3339 GCA_035267805.1 Balneolaceae bacterium
AATACTTTCGCTTTCGTTGCATCCTTCACTTCCAGGTATATACTGAATACACTTTGGTCGTCCTTCCAGCTTTCAATACCGTTTTTACCGATTGCATCTGTACCGTTCGGATTGGTTTGATACGCATTACCGGCCAGAGCCACATCAACTTTGCGAGTTTCCAGGTTTTGTGTTTGGCTACGTGAATTGCCGGATTTGCACCCCATAAAAAGTCCAAATCCTATAATAGCCGCAGCTACACGGATACTTAAAACAAAATCCATAAATAATGAGTTTTAATTATGAGGGTAATCCCAAGGAACAATGAAATCAAAAGTTCTCAAACTTTCATTATTTTGCAATTTAATAAAATTAAACTTTCGTTTCATTTTTATTATTTTTTTGGGGAGGTGGATGGCAATAGTCTTTACTTCACGTATTTTTATTCATTCCCTTTGAGAGTATACAAACGGAAAGCTACAAAGACTTGCCCTCTGCATCCCATAAAATACGTACCGCCTTTTGCCCATGCAGGCTGGCTATCCGGTGAAGTTGGTCCGGATTTAACCCAAGCGGAAAACGAGTATACAAGTTAAGATTTTCAATCTTATCGCTGCTAAATTCGGACTGAATTTGGGGTGGATCCGGTTCGGAAAATACTAAAATTAATCCACTGGCAAAGGCGGGTATAAGGGATACCAAGAATACGCCACCGCCACTGGCCCCTTCGCGAGAAGCAGCAATACCAAGCAGGATAGGGGGGATTACCTGGGAGAATACCCATGGAAACACCCAGCTCTTATTTACATAATGCTGAATCGTAACAGATTGGAGTGAGTCTAATGGCAAACCCACAATTTTTTCGCCTTCATTCACGCCAATTTTTTCACCGCCTGAAGTCAACTCTGTATATAGCGCCCGTTCTTCGGTGTTGATTGCCAACAACCTTCCCTCGAAAACCTGCCCCTGCTTAAGCGTAATCGTTGCTTCGTCCCCCTCCGGCTTTAGCATAAATTGTTCTCCCACGCACCCGGCTACGAATAGCAACATAACAACTAATATTTTACTTAAAAATTTCATTTTAGCTGCCTCTCTTTTAATGGAATTCGTGTTTGAAAAAAGGTCCTTTCCAGCAGCTCCCGATCGGCTCTCCAGCTTCGTTTTAACTGTTCAAGCGTTTTGTCCTCCTCAAAAAGGTTAAAGGTATAATCCCTATTCCTGCGACTGATCCAATTACCGCGCAGCCATTCGGTATAGTATCCTTTCGATTTCAGGAACAGAGTCGTTGTCGTTTCAGGACGATCGGGAATCACATAATAAAAGTAATAGGAATCTCCCGGATAAGTCGTTAAGAATTCCCCATCTGAATATTCCACCTGTTGCCAGATTTCATTCATCAATCGGCTACGATGATCGGTAATAGATTTCGGGTTAACCTGTTCTATTTCGGGCGTTTTATATGTCCCATAATCATACCCGGCATAGTCTATGATGAAATTCTCGGGGAACCATTGCAGACGAATCCACATTTCTCCATTTTCATCCCGTACAACCGGCAACTGTAAAGCGAGTTCCTTCCACGCCAGCGGGCCGACATCTCCAAAACTTGCGATCTGTTTCCAGGTACCGCCCGAACTCTTTGCTTCTACCTCGATGCCGGCAAACTGGCTGTAAGCCATATGATAAAATGCTGCATATAAAGAATCCGTATTTAAACGATGATTCCATTCCAGCGCTCCAACGCCCTGAGATGCCAATACAACGTCATAAAACAATACAGTTGAAAGAAGAGAATTCCTCAACCGCAACACCAGTGTAGCTTGTTTTGCCGAATCGGGCACGGCAAGCTTCATATCCAGCCAGTCACGTGCTTTGCTGTTTTCAGCTTCGTCGAAACGAGTCGAAATCCCGGTCACCCAACTTGTATCACGACGGCTGATCAGTGAGCTTATGTTTCCACCCTCCGAATCCAATGCTTCCATTGGCGCATGCAATTTTTTAACCACAGCCGTACCTCCTTCGGGTGTCGGATAAACTTCCGTACCCGCGTCATGCCGAACAGCCAACAAGTTGAATTGATTAATATAGTGCGTTTCAAGCGCCTCATTGGTAAGCCGAATTGTAAAGGTTCCATCCGCCGCAGGTTTCTGGATAATTCGATCCGTGTCCGTATCCTGAAAAAATTTAGAAAGGCTATAAGAGAACAGTTCTGCTTCAAGAGCATACCGTTTACCGTCGGTAGTAAATACCGTAGGGCAAGAACCGAAACAACACTTGGGACACGAAAGACAATAAATGGATAAAGGAGCCATAATGGCCCCGGTAATCGCCATTAATCCCGAACCGATCAACATGCCTTCCGTCTGGTTTTTTTCATAAGAAGTAACTGCAGCAATCCCGTTTACAGGGATTCTCTGGGTTTGGAGACTATCATGGTGTGTCAACCAGTATCTGGTTCCCATCCCCTCAACCGAATCCCCGCTAATACTAAAACCCTGATTGAAAATGACCAGGGAGGAATCCCTAAGAAATACCTTGGCCGGAGTTGTTACCGACTCCCGGGTTCGAAGAGAATTAGTATTGACTGGCACCGCCCGTTTGCTGGGAAAACAGCCTTGCACAATTAATACCGACATAATTAACAGGAAAACAATAGCAGGTTTACTTTTTGTTGATTTCATAATCCATTCCCCTAGTTGAAATACAGATTTTGCAGCAAGACGAGGTTACCGGCGCCCCACCCCAACAGGATGAGTAACAATGTCTGTAAACCGACCAGAATATGAGACCGCCCTCGATCAGTCAGCCAACTCTCCCCTTTGGAAATCCAGATAAATACCAGGAGATTATTCAGCAGGATAAACAGCCAAAATGCCGGCACCCATCCCATATTATAAGCCACGACCACGCCCAATGCGGATAAACTGTTAATCAATAAAATCAACCGGCGTGTTCTCTTGAATCCTTTTAGTACCGGCACAGAGCGAACCCCGGCAAGCTTATCGCCTTCTTGATCGCGAATATCCCAAATCAGCTCTACTATACAGACAGCAGCCAGCATTACCCCGGCCGCTAACCAATGCCCGGCCCTTATGGCTATACCCATGTGAATTGCCGGGTAAAAGACCACAAGTGAAATCCATCCGACTCCCGAAGTCAAATTCTTAAGGATGAAGATATTTTTTAACCTGATATTAAGCTGACTATCCCCCACCGATACGGGAGTGCTATAAAAAAAACCGAGTAAACCGACGAGTAGCAGCAAAAGTACCGATTCCGGCCTCCCCGTAGCAACTGATGCCCCCAACATAAATACATTTGTTAGCAAACAGAGATAAATAATACTGGTCTTATATCGAT
>DATFLI010000112.1:0-2694 GCA_035267805.1 Balneolaceae bacterium
TTAATCGGAAGTTGGTTAAACAAAGGAATTTGTGATTTCAAGACAACTTTTAAAATGTGGAACAAGTATAGGTGCTAATGTTGAAGAGGCAGGAGCGGCTCAATCCAAAAAGGATTTTATTGCTAAAATGGCAATCGCATCAAAAGAAGCCAGAGAAACCCGGTACTGGTTACGGTTATTAAAACATAGTGAGTTACTGAAATTTAATTCTGATAAGTTTTTGAAGGATATTGATGAAATTGTGAAAATTTTGACAGCAATTGTCAAGACCTCACAACAATCAGTGAGTAGATAATTCAAAATTAAGCATTTAAAATTTTTAATTGGTAAAGTCTAGGCTTTTTAAATAAGAGCAATAATTATATGTCAGATACAGAAATTTTAAAACCCACCGTCCTCTGGTTTACCGGGCTATCCGGATCGGGAAAAAGTACCATCTCAGAAAGAGTATATGCCGTTCTCAAAGACAAGGGCTATGAAATTGAGCACCTTGATGGGGATGCCGTTCGCGAGGTCTTTCCCACCACCGGGTTTTCTAAAGAAGAACGAGACAGCCATGTGAAGCGGGTAGGGTTCGTGGCCAGCCTGTTGCAAAAGCACGGGGTGTTTGTGGTCGCTTCTTTTATATCCCCCTACCAGGATGCACGGGATTTTGTGCGCAACATGTGTGAGGACTTCACCGAGATCCATATCTCTACTCCTTTGGAGGTTTGTGAGGCGCGGGATGTCAAAGGACTGTACGAGAAAGCCAGGAAAGGAGAGATTGCTAATTTTACCGGAATCAGTGATCCCTACGAGGAACCCGAGAATCCTGAAGTAGAAATCGACACGACCGATATTACCATTGATGAAGGGGTGCAAATGGTGATTGAGTATTTGCAGAATAGGAGTTAGGCGAATCGATGGTTGCGCGATGTTGTATCTTTTGACCCTCCCCAAACCCCTCCCTACTCCGCAAGGAGGGGCTTATTTGCTTTGTGATACGAAATGCTTCTTTGATTTCCCGGCCCTTCAATTGGGATTCATTAGTTAGAGGGTGTCCCGGCTATCGTAAGACACAAATCCGGCCATCTTTTCTGACAATGGATTGGCACTAAATTTGTTGCAATTATAGGTAAACTAAGGATCTTATTTCAGGATAGATTACAAATAGTCATTGTATTATGAATTGCTTAACTTTGTTCGCTTTAATTAACATTAAAAATTGAAATCCCGAAATGCAGTTATATAAGCTTAATCATATCCGGCAACTAGAGTCGGAATCCATTCATATTTTTAGAGAGGTCGCTGCCCAGTTCGAAAACCCTGTGCTGATGTTTTCCGGGGGTAAGGACTCGATTACCATGGCGCGTCTGGCACAGAAGGCGTTCTGGCCGGGTAAAATACCGTTTCCTTTTTTACATGTTGATACCGGGCATAACTTTGACGAGACCATAGAATTTCGCGATCATTTGATGGATGAGCTTGGTGTGAAATTAATCGTGGCCAAAGTGCAGGACTTGATCGACGCGGGACGGGTGAAAGAGGAAAAAGGTCCCAATCCCAGTCGCAATAAACTGCAGATACCCACACTGCTTAATGCCTTGGAAGAACATGGATTTGATGCCGCTTTCGGTGGTGCCCGGCGCGATGAAGAAAAGGCGCGGGCAAAGGAACGTTTTTTCTCACACCGTGACGAATTTGGACAGTGGGATCCCAAAAACCAGCGCCCGGAATTGTGGAATCTTTATAACGGGCGTAAAAATCATGGTGAACATTTTCGGGTATTTCCACTCAGCAATTGGACAGAGATGGATGTCTGGCAATATATAGCTGATGAGGATATTGATATCCCCGAGCTTTATTTCGCCCATGAACGCGAGGTTGTGCAGCGGGAAGGCACTTACCTGGCAAAATCATCTTTTATTACGCTTACGGATGATGAAGAATATATAAATAAGCAAATTCGTTTCCGTACTATCGGCGATATGACATGCACCGGCGCTTTTGAGTCGGATGCGACAACAGTGCCACAGATCATTGAGGAAGTGGCATCGGCCCGGATCACGGAACGGGGCAACCGCACCGACGACAAGCGAGCCGAAGCCGCCATGGAAGAACGTAAGAAGGAAGGGTATTTTTAAAAGCACTCAGTCATCAGCTATCAGCTACTGAATGCTGACGGCTGAAAGCTGATAGCTAATTAGTATTAATGAGAATTTTTATATAGTAAATTGACACTATTAGAAAATGAGTACTAACAAAACCGAAGCACAAAAATACCTCGACATGGATCTGCTCCGCTTTACTACGGCGGGGAGCGTGGATGACGGCAAAAGCACCCTGATCGGGCGGTTGCTGTACGATTCCAAATCTATCTTCGATGACCAGATGGAAGCCATCGAGGAATCCAGCCGCCGAAAGGGAGACGAATATACAAACCTGGCGCTTTTGACCGACGGCCTTTCAGCCGAACGCGAGCAGGGCATCACTATTGATGTGGCCTACCGCTACTTTTCGACCCCCGAGCGAAAATTTATTATTGCCGATACACCGGGACACGTACAGTATACACGTAACATGGTGACGGGTGCTTCCACAGCAAACCTGGCGGTTATACTTGTTGATGCCCGCAACGGCGTGATTGAGCAGACCTGTCGGCATTCCTTCATTGCTTCCCTGCTTCAGATACAGCATATCGTTCTGTGTGTTAAT
>DATFLI010000113.1:0-6632 GCA_035267805.1 Balneolaceae bacterium
TTTTGCAAAAATTTGGGTAGTATAAAAGGAACCCAGGAAATTGACATCAACGACCTTTTCAAGAGCTTCGCGGGAGATGTCGAAAATAGATTGCTCGGGGTTAACCGTTGCTTTGGGCATATTGCCACCGGCTGCATTAACTAAGATATCGATAGAACCCCAGCGATCAAGTACCTTATTTTTGGCTGATACAAGTTGATCCTGATCTAATACATCGGCTATGAGTGGGATCGCATCGCCACCTGAATCTGTAATTTGTTGAATCTTGTTTGCGGCCTTTTCCTCATCCCTGCCTAAAATACCTACATTTGCACCTACGTCCGCCAAGGTTTTGGACATCGCTCCGCCCAGCACACCGGTTCCTCCCGTTACAACCGCTGTTTTTCCACTTAGATCAAATTTTTCTAACAAAATGAAGCTCTTTAATTCAAAGTTTTAGTGTATAGGTTCCGGCTTAAAATAAGAGCTATTTATTCTTTTTAAAATTTGTGAGCGTCTTTCTTATTCCCATCTCCAGTCCCCGCAATTCTGCCAATCCACGCAACCGTCCCAGTCCGGAATAGCCCGGATAAGATTCACGGTTCAAATCGTCCAGCAGCCGGTGTCCATGATCGGGACGCATAGGAATGTTTAAATCTTTTCGTCCTTCCGTTTTCCTATGTTCCTGTTCCATTATCAGCGCTCGCATCACATCATACATTCTGGCATCACCTTCCAAATGACGAGCTTCCTGGAAGCTGCCATCTTCATCCCTTTTTACACTTCGGAGATGTATGAAATTAATGCGATTTCCAAACCGTTCAATCATGCCTGGCAAATCATTGTCGGCCCGGGCGCCCAAAGATCCCGTACAAAAAGTAAGCCCGTTATAAGGAGAGTCAACAGCGTGAAGCAGTTGTGCTAAGTCTGATTCCGTACTGACGATTCTGGGCAATCCAAATAACGAAAAGGGGGGATCGTCCGGATGGATAGCCATTCTGACATCACTTTTTTCTGCCACCGGTATAATCTGTTCAAGGAAATGGCTGAGATGTGAACGCAGCCTGGACTCGTCAATATTCTTGTATTCTTCCAAGCAGAGACGGAACTTATCGAGTGTCATTTCTTCATCGCCGGGAAGTCCCAATAGAACCGTATCTGTCAAGGTGGAAATCTCATCTTGATTCAGTGATTGATAATAGGCCTTCGCTTTCTCTATCTGACTGTCAGAGTATAGCTGTTGAGCACCTTCACGATCCAGAATAAAAAGTTCAAAAGTCGCGAAAGCGGTTTTATCGAAACGCAAGGCCGTCGCTCCATCATCGAGCCGGAAATTCAGATCGGTACGGGTCCAGTCGGTCAACGGCATAAAATTGTAGCAGACTGTATGTATTCCACATTGTGCCAGGTTGCGTATCGACTGCTTATAATTGTCGATATAAGTTTTATAATCACCCGTTTGTTTTTTGATGTCCTCATGTACGGGCACACTTTCAACTACCGACCATCGAAGGTCTGCATCGGCAATAATCTTTTGCCGCTGTTTTATTTCGTTGATGGGCCATACTTCGCCAGCCGGGATATGATGAAGCGCAGTGACAATACCTGAAGCGCCGGTCTGTTTAATATCAGATAGTGGAATGGTGTCATAAGATCCGAACCATCGCCAGGTTTGTTCAAAATGCATTTTGGTGCTCAATTCAAACTAATTGATTATTACTGTTAAGGGATTGTATGGCTGAGGTGATACCTTGCTTTTTCATTCTACCAATGTAATCCGCAACTTTATCAGAAAGCCCGGGAATGTTATCCAGATTTTGATCCCAAAAATCACTGTTAGATAAAATTGTTTTTACCGTTTCTTTCAGACTATTGGACTTCCATGCTTTCTGAATAAAATCAATAACTTCTTCTGAGTCATTTAGCGGTGTTTCCAATCCTTTCCATTGTCCTTTATAAAAGCAGATCATTGCTGCAAGGGCAAAGGTCAGGCGATCCGGAAGTTCACCGTTAATATCATAATATTTAAGCAGGGAAGGTAATACCCGAACTTTATATTTTGATATTGAATTAAGGGCAATGGCTCTTAATTCATGTTTGATAAAGGGATTTCGAAAGCGATTAAGGATATCCCGGGAAAAGTCTCCCAATTCCTCTTCGGGCAGATCTAGAGTCGGAATAATCTCGTCAAACAACTCTTTGCCCAGATAGGGGCCAACAACTTTATCTTCTACAGCCTCTTTTACGGTACGATTGCCATTCAGATAACCGACCGGAACCATACTTGTGTGAAGTCCATTAAGTATGCGGACCTTCCGGGTGCGATAGGGCGTTAGATCATCGACGAAAACAACGTTGAGTCCCGCTTCTTTTAAAGGAATGCGTTCTTGAAGACTCTTTGGAGCCTCAATTACCCAAAGATGGAAATATTCGCCAACTACAATCATGTTATCATCAAAGCCGATGTCAGCTTTCAGCTCTTTTGCCCGCTCACTGGGATAACCCGGCACAATACGATCAACCAGTGTATTACAGAAAATGCAGTGATCGTTAATCCAGTCACTGAACGATTCTTCTATTTCCCAAAGTTTTGCATACTCAAGGACGTATTTTTTAAGCTTATCGCCATTGCGATCGATAAGTTCGCAGGGAATGATAACCGGCGCCTTATCGGGATCACCGCTGAAGTGCTTATATCGATGATAAAGCAGTGCGGCCAATTTAGCCGGAAAGCTATTGGGGATACTTTCGTAAGAGGTATCGGTATCATCAAAGGCAATCCCTGCTTCTGTGGTATTGGAAAAAATGAACTCGAGATCAGGATTTTCTCCCAGTTTCAGGTATTCTTCATAATCCTCATACGGATTAATCCCTCTTTTAACTGATGTTATAAGCCTTTTTTCAGAATGCGGGTTTTCATCCTTAATGCCTTCCAGAACTACATGGTAAAGTCCTTCCTGTTTATTTAAAACATCTGTCATACCATGCGGGATGGGCTGGACAATAGTTACAGAACTTTCAAACGATGTTTTTTCATTGATGATATCAATCATCCAATCCACAAAGGCCCTTAAAAAGTTGCCTTCGCCAAATTGCAGGATTCTTTCAGGTTGCGATGAAGCTTTTACACCTGCAGTTTCTCTATTCAAGGGGGTAATCATAATAAAACAGTTTTCAAAAATGGATTATCTTTTAACTTAAAAGCCGAAAAGGTTGGGTAGCCAAAGGCTGAGTTGTGGGATATAAGTGACAAGCATCAGGGCTACAATCATAGCAACAAATAAAGGTATGAGAGGTTTTACGACCTCTTCGATTCGTATATCGGCCACACTACATCCGATAAAAAGGACCGACCCTACAGGAGGCGTACAGAGACCGATGCATAGATTAAGCACCATAATAATTCCGAATTGTATAGGATCAATTCCGAATTGGGTGACTATCGGAAGAAATATGGGAGTAAAGATCAGAACGGCCGGCGTCATATCCATAAACATCCCCACAAACAACAGTATTAAATTAATGAGCAGGAGGACGATGATTTCGTTATGACTAACCGAGAGTATTGCAGCGCTGACGGTCTGTGGTATTTGTTCATACGACATAATCCATGACATTCCCATAGAAGCCCCAATGAGCAGCATCACAATTGAAGTCGTTAGCACGGATTCCAGCAGAATTTCCGGCAAGTCTCTAATCTTTATTTTCTTATAAAAGACTACAGACAAGATCAGAGTATAAATTACCGCTATTGCAGAGGCTTCAGTGGCTGTAAAAATACCTGCAATAATACCTCCTATTACCAGTACAATCATAAATAAACTTGGCAGGGCATCTAAAAACCGAAATAGCATTGTCTTTAAAGATGGTCTATCCCCAACGGGATAATCATTTTTAAAAGCAATAAAACCTGCTACCGCCATGAGTGACAGTCCTGCAATAATCCCTGGGATATATCCGGCTAAAAAGAGGGCTCCGATAGAAACACCGCCACTTGCCAGGGAATAAACGATTAAAATATTGCTGGGTGGAATAACCAATCCCGTCGTAGCGGAAGTTATGTTTACTGCGGCACTGAAAGGTTTGTCATATCCCTCATCTTTCATGCGGGGTATCATAAATCCTCCAATACCCGAAGCTGCAGCAGCTGCTGAACCCGAAACGGCGCCAAACAACATGGCTGCAATAATATTTACATAGGCTAATCCACCGGGCAGCATCTCAACCCAGGATTTGGCAAAGTCAATTAGCTTTGTGGCTACACCTCCTCGATTCATTAGCTGGCCTGCCAGTATAAAAAACGGGATTGCCAGTAAAGTAAAACTATCAAGCCCCGCAGCCATCCGCTCGGCCATGGTTGTTAAAGCGGGAATAGGCAGAATGCCGACAAGCATGGTGAGAATAGAAGAGATGCCGATACTATAGGCAATTGGTACACCGACAGTAATTAGAATAATGAAGCTGACAACCAGTATTAATATTTCCCAAATTCCCATAGTATTTTAGTCTATTTCTACTTCTTGCTGTTTTGTGTTCAGCTTTTCAAAAATGTTTGCTGCCGAATAGAACATGATGAATATCCCACTCAGGGGTAGTACCAAATAAACATATCCCAAAGGGAGGCCAAGCGAGGGAGAAGTTTGCCCAAGTTTAAGTGTAACATACATCAGGCGGATGCCGCCGATTACCATGATGCTAAGGGCAAATAAAAATATAAGTACCTCAATTACGATTTCCAGCCGTTGCTGTTTTTCACCTTCGAGTTTTTTTGGTAGCAAATCAATAGCCAAGTGCATGCCTTTCCCGGAGGCGAGGCTTGCACCTAAAAGTCCTACCCAGATCAAAAGGTAACCGGCTAATTCATCAGTGAATGAACTTGGATTGTTAAGGATATAGCGGGCCAAAACCCCCCAAACCACATCAAACACCATTAAAGCCATCAATATAGAAAGAAAATAGCCAAGCCAGGTATCCAAAGTTTCTCGTATTTCCCTAAGCTTTTTCATAAAGAGTCATTTTTAGCTGAAAGACTATCATTTTGCATCTGAATAATTGCCTGAATTTTTTTGTACAGATCGGGGTGTTCCGTCTTATATTTTTCATACATAGGCTGAACTTTTTTAGCAAAGAGGCTTTTATCAGGATGAATTATTTTAACCCCGGATTCTTTTATCTCTTTTAGGGATTTCTTCGTAAGCTGAGCCCATAACTTTCGCTCGTATTTTGCAGATTCGTTAGCTGCTTCCTGTATCCATTTTTGTTGTTGAGAGTTCAGATGATTCCAAAGAATCGTACTTATAAACAATACATCAGGAACCGAGGTATGTTTATCAAGCGTATAATATTTGGATACTTCATATTGACGTGAGAAGTAAAGACTGGGAGGATTGTTTTCGGCTCCGTCTACCACACCTTGTTGTAAAGCAGAATAAAGCTCTCCGAACGGGACCGGGGTTGCGGAGCCGCCCAACTGTTGAACCATTTGAACAGCAATATCACTGTTTTGGACCCGGATTTTCATTCCTTTAAGATCGCTGGGCTTACGGATAGGTTTATCCGAGCTATAGAAGCTCCTGCTTCCGGCGTCATAATAGCAGAGTCCCCGCATCCAATATTTTTGGGACCCGAGTAATAAACTTTTGCCTATCTTGCTTTTCAATACTTTAAAACGTTGCTCGTCATTTTTGAAAATGTACGGCATGTCAACAGCCTTAAATGCAGGATTAAAACTTTCGACTGCTGCTGCAGATACCTTTGTCATTCCGATACTGCCGATCTGCAGCAATTCCAGTGCTTCTCGTTCATCCCCCAGCTGGCCACTGGGATAAATTTTGATTTGCAACTTTCCATCGGATTTTTTCTTGAGTTGCTTGGCCATATACTCCATGGCTTTTGTAACAGGATGGGAAGGGGAAAGCGAGCTAGCCAGTTTGATGACACGAACATTCGACTTTCCACATGAAACCAATATTTGGCTTGAGAACGCCAGCAAAATTATCACAAAAAGGCGTTTAGTAGATTTCATTGGATACTGGAATTTAAATTATAATACATATAAAGAAAGCTATTTAAGATTAATCGATGCTATCACGGAATATCATTTCATAAAAGAATGAATCAGATTCAGCGTATTCTTAACATGCTTTTCAAGACCGTCAAAATCCTGATTGGAAAGAAATTCTTTAGTGATAAGTTTTGATCCCATCCCCACACAGGTAGCCCCGGCATCAAACCAGGCTTTTAAATTTTCTTCTTGTGCCGTTACTCCGCCGGTAGGCATTATACTGGTCCAGGGGCATGGGCCTTTAATTGCCTTTACAAAGCCCGGTCCCAGTTGACTTCCCGGAAATATTTTTACGATCTCTGCACCTAACTCTTCTGCGCGAGATATTTCAGAAAGCGTGCCGCATCCGGGCGACCATAAAATCTTTCGCCGATTGCATGTTTTTGCTATATCATCATGGAGCATGGGGGAAACTACAAAGTTAGCTCCAAGTTGTATATACAGGGAAGCCGTGCCCGCGTCGACAACCGAGCCTACTCCTAAAATCATTTCCGGAAGTTCTTTGGCCGCAAATTTATTCAGTTCGGCAAAGACCTCATGGGCGAAGTCACCACGATTTGTAAACTCCAGTAATCGAGCGCCCCCTTTG
>DATFLI010000114.1:0-5033 GCA_035267805.1 Balneolaceae bacterium
TTTAATCCGAGTGTTCGAGCCAGCGTGATAAATTTACGAGCAACATCCTCACCCGAAAGATCGTCGCGCGGGTCGGGTTCGGCATATCCTTTTTTACGGGCATCAACGATTGCCTCACTAAAAGCAACGCCTTGTTCCAACTGGTTAAATAGGTAAGTCATGGTTCCCGAAACAACCCCTGATATTTGGATAATTGAATCCCGGCTTCGTTGTAAGTCCTCGATTGTCGAAATGACCGGTAAGCCGGCTCCCACAGTAGTCTCGTAACGAAAGGAGGTATGATTCTTAACGATTTCCTCCTGGATTTCATCAAAGAAAGATTGTTCAAATGTGTTAGCCAGCTTGCTGGGCGTTACGATATGGATACCATTCTTAAGCAATCTGGGATATAATCGTGCGACTTCCGGACTGCCGGTCGCATCTACAAAGATCAAATTGTGGCGGTACGAAGCCGTCAAATCCTGCAGTAACTTTTCCCAGTTGGTTTGTTCGGCCTTAGACCAATCCGGGTCAGATTCCAGATTTATTCCAGAATCATTCCACAGGGCCTTTCGGCTGTTACAGATTCCAAGTAAGCGATACCTTAAAGATGTTTTATCTATAGATTGCAGTTGCCTTAACAAAGTTTGTCCGACAGCTCCGGTACCGGCCACAAATAAATCGACTACAGATTGATTTTCCTTCAGATAGTCATTTAATAACCGCGCAGCGCGACGGGCTTCTTCACGGTTAAAAAGGAATGAAATAAAACGTTCACTGTGATTCCGTTCTACACTTATCGGTTGTAGATTGTTGGAAGCCAATATGTTCCAAATCTGTTCGGTCAGCCGTTCATCCCGGCCAAAGTGGTTACTGAATTTTTTAACCTTGAAAATATTCTTTTGAGGTTCAATGTCAAGATTTTGCCCTTTGATCCATTCTTCAAACTGATCGATTATCAGCTCAAATATCTCCTCACGAATTAAAAATCGGCCGGGCTCATAATTTGAATTCTTCTTAAATGCGAAAGCTTCAGAATCATTCTCGTTAGCCAACCATTTTTTTAAATTTGTCAATAGCTTATACGCATAACCGTTTGGTACTTCAAAGTGAACAAAAGGTCCGGTTACTGTGATTGTCTTCAAAGATCCGTTGGAGGAATAACCGGATTCGATCACAGTGCCGGGATGTGTTGGATTAAGGCTATTTTTGACCAAGACAGTGGTACCATTATGGTGTAACGGTTGTATGGTTTTGGGATGAATAACATTGGCTCCATGAGCCGAAAGTTCTTCTATGTCCCCAAAGCCCAAATGATTGATCGATTCTGCCGTTGGCACCCAGCGCGGGTCCGCTGATAAAACACCATCAACATCCGTCCATATTTCCATTTGGTTTGCATTCATGGCATCGGCAATGAGACTTGCGGTGTAATCAGAACCCGATCGTCCCAATGTGGTGATGCGTTCTTTAGCATCGGAACCTATAAAGCCGGTAATTACCGGAATAGCCTGGGATTTTCTAAAAAATTCGGCTACCAACTTTCGGGTTAGATCGGGTTGCACGCGAGCTTGTCCAAAAGAAGAGTCTGTTTTGATAAATTTATGTGCTTCATACGATTTTGCAGGATGGTCTTTGTTGGATAGCGCCGAAGCAAAGATCAAGGCTGAAGCCCTTTCCCCGATAGAAAGAACACGGTCTTTCCAAAGTGGAAAGTTTTTATTCCGAAGATCATTTTTTTCAACGGTATCCCTAAGTTCATCAAAAAGTTCAGCCAAAGTATCCCGACGTTCATTGGCGGGGGAAGCTAGTTCATCAAAAAGATCTAAATGTAATTTTTCTAACCGGTGAATTTGTTGAAATAATTCTTCCTGATTATTGCCTGCCCGGTGTGCGATAGCAATTAGTGAATCGGTTACGCCGGCCACGGCAGAAACCACTACAAATGGGCGTGCCTTGGTTTGCCGATTAATCACGATATTCACTGCCTGATCGATGAATAGAGCATTTTGGAGGGAGGTGCCGCCAAATTTGAGTACCTGGATATTTGAGTTGGAGTTAGACATCTTTCGATTCAAAAGTTCTTTTTGGTGTTTCAGATAAGTAGAATTTTATAATGGCTTTGAGCTGGTCAAACTCAATCAGAAACGCATCATGTCCGTGATGGGAGTGGATCTCCGCATATTTCCCATGTGGAAGTAAGTAGGCCAGTTCCCGTGATTCATCAGCGGGATAAAGGATATCGCTGTCAATACCTACCACTACAATAGGAATGTCAATTTGCTTCAAAATTTCTTCGTGGCTCGAACGTCCGCGAGAAATATCATGGGAGTCCATCGCCTGGGTAAGTCGTACATACGAAACGGCATCAAAGCGTTCCGTCAATTTTTGTCCCTGGTAATTAAGATATGATTCCACCTCGAACTGGCCGGAGTCGTCCTGGAGGCGGCGCGCAAATTTCTTGTCAAAATCATAAGGATGACGATAGCTGTTCATTGCAATCATACGGGCCAGTGCCAATCCTTTTTTAGGGGGATTTTCCTGTGAATAGTATCCATCTTTCCAATTGGGATCATTATATATTGCCTGTCGCTGCGTATGGCTGATGCCGATAGCCCAGGGGCGATGTTCTTTCCCCATCCCAAAAAGTGCAGCCGAACGTGGGCGTTCATCCATAATACACCACTCCAGGGCTTGCATGCCGCCCATGGATCCGCCGATAATTCTCTCAATACCTGTAATTTCCAACTCATCAAATAATTTTTGCTGCAACCTGACCATATCACGTATTGTGACAGTCGGAAAGTCGGCTTTGAAAGGTTCTCCCGTTTTCGGGTTAATACTGGTGGGTCCACTGCTGCCGTAGCAACTGCCCAATACATTAGGACAGATTATGAAATGTTGTTCCGGATCGATAATATTTTCCGGTCCAAAAAGATCACTGAACCATTCATTGGCAGCGGTATTTCCCGTCAGTGCATGACAAACCAGCACGACATTATTGTGAGACTCATTGAGTTCTCCCCAGCTTTGATATGCAATAGTAGGCTGCTGGATGGTGTCACCACCTTCGGTTACAAACGGTTCAGCAAATGTATGTGAGTGTTTGTTATTCATTGAATACAACAATAGTTACGGGTAATCATGATTGGATGCGTTATAAATCTTGGATTGAGAACAGGCCTGTTTGGTAACATTTAATTTTTTAGTGTTGATTCTGAAGCTGTTATAGCATTGCAGGTTATCAAAGTTAATGCTGCAATGAGCATCCACGCCGTAAAATCAGTACGTGGATGCCCGGTTACAGCCGATACGATACTTATGCCGGCACATTTATTTTGTTAAATGCGATTTCAAAGTCTTCGATGATATCGTCGATGTGTTCAATACCAACCGAAACCCGAATCAGGTCAGGTTCCACACCGCTTGAAGCCTGTTCTTCATCACTGAGCTGCTGGTGGGTCGTCGAAGACGGATGGATGACCAATGTTTTGGCATCGCCTACATTCGCCAGGTGACTGGCAAGTTCTACATTTTCAATGAATGTACGCGCTGATTCAAATCCTCCTTTTACCCCAAAAGTCAGCACGGCACCGAATTTGCCGGGATTTAAATAGTCCTTGGCACGTTCGTGATAAGGGTGATCTTCCAGGCCGGTGTAATTTACCCAGTCGACGACGTCTTGCTTTTTCAGCCATTTTGCCAGTTTAAGTGCATTCTCGCAGTGTCGTTCGGTTCGCAGTGACAGGGTTTCAAGTCCCTGTAAAAGCAGGAAACTATTAAAAGGCGAAGGAGCGGATCCGAAATCACGCAGCGCTTCCACGCGTGCCCGGATAGCAAAAGCGATGTTGCCGAACGGGCCGTCAGGACCGAAGGTGTCCCAGAAATTGAGTCCGTGATAAGCGGGAGACGGTTCCGTAAATACCGGGAAGTTGCCATTACCCCAGTTGAAGTTTCCGGCATCCACTATCACGCCGCCGATACTGGTGCCATGTCCGCCAATCCACTTGGTTGCTGATTCGGTAACGATGTTGGCCCCGTGCTTGATGGGCTGGCAGATAGATCCTGCCGCTCCAAAAGTGTTGTCTACAATCAATGGAATGCCATGTTTTTGGGCAATTTCCGACAATCCTTTAAAATCAGGTACATTGCCTCGGGGATTTCCAATCGATTCTACATAAATAGCTTTGGTATTCTCATCGATGGCCGCTTCATAACTTTCCAGCTTGTCATCTTCAACAAAGTTTACATCGATGCCCAGACGGGGCAGTGTAACTTTAAATTGGTTGTACGTTCCGCCGTATAAAAAGCTGGTCGAGACGATGTTGTCTCCGGCCTGTGCAATGGTAGCGATTGTCATGAATTGGGCTGACTGTCCCGATGACGTAGCGACAGCGGCAGCTCCTCCTTCCAAAGCAGCGATACGTTTTTCAAAGACATCGCTGGTGGGATTCATGATTCGCGTGTAGATATTGCCGAACTCTTTCAGTGCAAAGAGGGTAGCGGCATGATCGGTGTCATCAAACTCAAAGGAAGTGGTTTGATAAATGGGCACAGCGCGAGCCCCGGTTGTGGGGTCGGCCTCTTGTCCAGCATGTAGCTGTAGGGTCTCGAATTTAAAATTACGTTCTTTTTCGTTACTCATGGTTAGTGGTTGGTTAATCGTTGTAGTTAGAGTTAGATTTTTTGGGTCTTATCAGGAATTGATGATCCACTTTGATGCATCGATTTTGATAAAGTTCAATGCCGTTTCCATCAACCTTTTCGGCTACTGCCGGATGTTTCCCGGTACCCAGTTGAAGCCAAATAGCCCTTGGTTTTGAATCAAGTTCGATAGCCTGATCTACTACTTTTGACAGTTGATCGGGTTGCAGAAACACATCCACGGCGTCAATCTCAAAAGGGATACTTTTGAGATCCGGGTAAGCCCGCTGGCCAAGAATTTCATTGGCACTAGGGTTTACCGGCACAATTCGGTAACCTGCACTTTGGAGATAACGACCCACATACCGGCTGTCTTTATGAAAACTGCGCGATAAACCTACGATAGCGAT
>DATFLI010000115.1:0-3843 GCA_035267805.1 Balneolaceae bacterium
TCAATGATCGCTAAAGGCGGCCGTGACGTTTTCTATAAGGGTAAGATTGCGCACACTATGGCTAATTACTTCAAACGCATCGGCGGAGACTTACACTATTCAGATTTTGCTGATTTCCACGGGGAATGGGTGCAACCACAATCGGTCAACTATCGCGGGTACGATGTGTACGAACTTCCACCGAACGGACAGGGTTTTTCCGCGCTTGAGATGCTCAATATTCTGAAAGGCTTTAACCTTAAGAAAATGGGTGTCGGCAGTGCCGATGCATTAACCGCTGAGATTGAAGCCAAACGACTGGCTTTCGCTGATCTCGCGAAATATTATGCTGATCCGCGTTTTTATAACGTGCCGATGAAGGGCTTGCTCTCGGATAAATACGCGGACACGCGTCGGAAACTGGTCAATCTCAATCATGCCAACCCGAATATTAAACCCGGAAATCCGCGTCTGTATAACGGTGATACTACTGATTTCGAAACAGCCGACAGCACCGGTATGATGGTATCGATGATACAATCCAATTACGCCGGTATGGGTTCGGGCCTGGTCGCTGACGGACTCGGATTCATGTTCCAGGATCGTGGCGCGCTGTACTCGCTGCATGGCGGAGCCGCCAATGTGTACGTTCCCCGAAAACGTCCTTTCCATACGATCATCCCGGGATTTGTGATGCATAACGGTAAACCATGGCTCGCTTTTGGTGTGATGGGGGGTTCCATGCAACCACAAGGTCACGTACAGGTGCTTACCAATATGATTGACTTTGGCATGAATGTGCAGGAAGCCGGTGACGCGGCCCGTTGGCGTCATACCGGTAGTGCTACGGCAACCGGCCTTCCGTCGAAGGGCATTGGCACCGTTTTGCTGGAGTCCGGATTCCATAAGGATATCAAGGCCAAGCTTGAAAAGCGCGGTTATAATGTGAAGTGGGTGAAACCCGGTACCGGCTCCTTCGGCGGTTATGAGGCGATCATGTATGATGCCAAGAACCACGTATACTGGGGCGCAAGCGAAATGCGCAAGGACGGCGAGGTGATCGGCTATTGAAAATGAGTTACTAATTACAACGAGATTAGATCAAATCGTTTACATTCGAGAGCTGGCAGGATTTTGAAACCTGCCAGCTCTTTTTACGTGTAATAAATAAATCGAAGAAAGTGATAATTAAAAATAAATCATTTAACTTCTGTTTTTTTAGTGAGGTCAGACAATTTAATTTTAATGGAATTCAAAAAATGGTATTTAATCAACCATCATTCGATTTTGATAACCTATTGAAAATAGGTGCTATTAGTGGGATATTATTTTTTATACCCCTTCTTGTTTTCGGTCAAAATCACAAAACACTTAAAACGGGTAACACACAATCGCAGGGTGGTTTATACGAGCCGAGAAATATGAAAGCCGCCTACGCGGCCGGTACCCGTTCCCATGATGGCAAACCGGGACCCAATTATTGGGAAAATCACGGCCGCTACCGTATTACGATTACTGCTGAGCCCCCGAATCGTACCATTCATGGCACCGAGCAGATCGTATATCGTAATGATAGCCCGGATACGTTGAAAACCTTGGTTATCAAGTTGTTCATGAATGTCCACAAACCCGGTGCGCCGCGTGGACGTGGAGTATCTGAAAAATTTCTGACTTCAGGAGTGCATATCGATTCCCTGGCAGTGAACGGCAAGGCGCAAGACTGGAAGGCGAGCCGTCGCTTTTTTACGTGGGCACCATTGAGATTAATGAAACCACTCATGCCTCATGATTCCGTTCATCTTGCTTTTAAATGGCATTATACGCTGGCTACACGACCTGGACGAGAAGGCGCTATTGATTCCACAACATTCTATATGGCTTATTTTTATCCACGCGTTGCGGTTTATGATGATTATGAAGGATGGGACACCATGTCCTTTACACTCGGTCACGAGTTTTACAGTGATTTTAATGATTATGATGTAACCGTACGAGTCCCGTCGGGATATGTCGTTTGGGGAACCGGTACATTGCAAAATGCTGCTGAGGTATTGCAACCGGCTCCACTTGCCCGTTTTCGAAAATCATTTTCTTCTGATTCTACAATCCATGTAGCCACAAAAGCCGAGTTGGCTGCAGGAAAAATTACTAAGGGAAAGGGGATGAATACCTGGCATTTCACCTCTCATTATGTTCCGGATGTAGCGTTCGGACTCAGTAATCATTACGACTGGGATGCCGCCAGTGTCCTTGTAGATGATGCTACGGGAAGAAGGGCCGGTGTTCAGGCCGCTTATAATGATACCGCCGCTGACTTCCATCAGATGGTTCAGTTTGGCCGGCATTCTCTCGATTGGTTATCCCATAACTGGCCGGGTATACCTTATCCGTATTCGAAGACGACTGAATTTCAAGGGGGCGCGGGAATGGAATATCCGATGATGGCCAACGACGCTTCCTACAAAAATCCTATTTTTGCCCGTTTCGTAGCCGAACATGAGATTTCACATACGTATATGCCATTTTATATGGGGATCAATGAAACGAGATATGGTTTTATGGATGAAGGCTGGGCTACGACTTTCGAGTACCTTATCGGTGTTAATGATTTGGGAAAAGCCAGGGAAACCCGTTTTTTTAAAAAATTCAGAGTGAACCGGTGGGCTCGTTCCAAATCCCCATTGGAAGATATTCCTATTATTACACCGGGGGATGCTATTAATGGTATGGGACTCGGTATCAATGAATATGGAAAAGCCGCGCTTGGTTATCTGGCAATGAAAGATCTGCTTGGGGACAAGATGTTCAAGAAGTGTCTGCATGCGTATATGTCACGCTGGAATGGGAAACATCCGAGTCCATGGGATTTCTTTTATACATTCGACAATGTTTCCGGCCGGAATTTGAATTGGTTCTGGAAAAATTGGTATTTCAGCAATAATTACATCGATATGGCAATTGAACGGGTCTCGAAGGAGAAAAGAGGCTATTTTATGACGCTCAATAATATTGGGGGAATGGTTGCCCCGGTCGATGTCGTCTTGCATTTTAAAGATGGCAGCAGCCGAACCATACACGAGACTCCGGCTATTTGGAAAGCGAATCCCCGTCAGGCTGAAATTAATATAACCACGAAACACGCCCTTTCCACGGTCCATTTAAGAGGTGGAATTTGGGTGGATGCCAATCCCGCGAATAACACCTGGACGGCTGAATGATTTATTAGCTGCGGATTTTCGATGAGCCCCACCAACCGGTGGGGTCCTTTGAAACAAACATTACGTGTCATTGTGAGGAGAGAGCGGATGCGAACGACGCGGTGACGAAGGAATCCCGAATTTATTTCGGAGCAATCTCCTGCCGTTGATTGGGGCTTATGGCAAAACTACGGAAGGGGATCACCACGTCTTACATTCGGCAAAAAGCGCCTCATTCCATCCTCGTGATGACACTCAGGACGTTTGTTTCCACTCATAATAAAATGTCATTGCAGCAAAAAGCATAAAGTTTGGATCGTACCTTATTTTTAAATACCACTAAACAACAATTCTGTCATTGCGAACGGAGTCTCCCCAAAAAACCTTTTGGGAGCGTAGTGCGGCAATCTCCTGCCGTTGATTAGGGCTTATGGCAAAACCACGGAAGGAGATCACCGCGTCTTTCATTCGGCAAAAAGCGCCTCATTCCATCCTCGTGATGACACTCAGGACGTTTGTTTCCACTCTTAATAAAATGTCAATGCAGCAAAAAACATACAGGTTGGATCATGCGTTATATTTAAATATCACTAACCAACAATTGTGTCATTGCGAACGGAGTCTCCCCAAAAAACCTTTTGGGGAGCGTAGTGCGGCAATCTCCTTC
>DATFLI010000116.1:0-3764 GCA_035267805.1 Balneolaceae bacterium
ATCAGGAACTGGTGATCTACCTTTATGCATCGATTTTGATATAGTTCGATGCCGGTACCTTCAACTTTTTCGGCCTCTTTGGGATGTTTCCCGGTTCCCAGTTGTAGCCAAATGGCTCTCGGTTTTGGATCCAGTTCGATAGCCTCATCTACTGCTTTTGACAGGTGATCGGCTGGTAAAAACACATCCACCGCATCAATCTCAAAAGGGATACTTTTGAGATCCGGATAAGCCTGCTGGCCGAGAATTTCATCGGCACTCGGGTTTACGGGCACAATCCGGTATCCTGCGTTTTTGAGATATCGGCCTACATATTGACTGTCTTTATGGAAACTGCGCGATAATCCCACGATAGCGATTGTTGAAATCGCCTCCAGTGTAACTTCTGCGCGGTCGGTTTCCGCGCTAAGTTTTTCTGTGGCACGCATTTTCTCATCATACCAGTTATTAAATGTCGTTCTCATGTAAGCTGATCGTCAATTCAAAATCATTGCAATAAAAAAGCCTCTTCCAAGATCATCCGCCGGTTTTGGGGACAAAGATCTTAGAAGAGGCTTGGTTATTCTGCTCTTACCCAAGGAGGGTAAGGACCTCATCTCTCATCTTTCCCCGGAATACCGGAGCAGGAATTAGCACCTAACCCCCGTACGTTAATACGGGGCGGTTGCCAAGGCTTCTTCGGGCCTGATCCCTCAGCCTTTCTTGATAAGAGTGCTCAGTAAGTTATAAAGAACAAAAAAGGCCCTTCGGGATCTTCCGAAGGGCCTGAAATCTTTTCACGGTTGAATCGAATCAGTCCTCCGGTTGCATGCGTAGCATACATAGGCACATGCAACAGCGGCAAATAATAAGTAGGTTGATTCGATTCATAATTTGAGTCTTAAATTTCAGTTCAAACATAAGTGATTATCATAAACCACACAAATTAATTTTTATCGGACTCCGAAGTGGCTTCTTTTGTTCCCAGCGGTGGACAGGAACTAGATGCGTAGAAAACGGAATGAACAGCAAACTACCTCGTTCCGTACCTCTGGTGCGGGACGCTTACTTGACCTCCGGTCACCTTTTGTCTAAAATTAATGATCCTCTGTCCCCACAGAATCCGTCTTCACGTAAAAGTTCCTATTTACTTTAAAGCTATCTGGATTGCTCAATGCGAGCTTTGTTTCTTGCCATTTTTGGGTAGGTTGAACAAATGAATAACTGCCATCTTTGAGCATCACTTGAACGGGCATATCAAATCCGGAGACATCAGCTTTCCAGCGATAACGAAGCATACCATTCTCGATTTGATACTGGAATACGGGGATATCGGCATGTCGCAAATACTGGTTAAAAACAGGAATCAAATCGTAATCCGTATGATCATTTATATAATTTTCAATCTGCTTGCCAGTTACGGTCTGATGATAAAAATGGTGCTGTAATCCCTGCAGAATATCTTTCCAGGTTGAGTCATTATTGATGATATGACGGATGGTGTTTAACATGTTGTTGCCTTTATAATACATGTCCGTGCCACCGAATCCTTCGCTATTTACACCGCGCGGACCAATAATAGGGTGTTTATTGTGTATTTTTTTCCGCAAGCCGATGGTATATTCCTCCCCGGCTTTTTTCCCAAACCGGCATTCCGTATATATTGATTCGGCATAGCTTGCAAATCCTTCATGCACCCACATATCGGCAATGTCTTTGGTGGTGATATTGTTGCCCCACCATTCATGCGCCGATTCATGCACAATGATGAAATCCCATTTCATGCCCCAGCCCGTACCGGACAAATCCCTGCCATTGTAGCCATTCTGGAATCCGTTTCCGTAAGCCACAGCACTCTGGTGTTCCATCCCCAAGTGGGGAGCCTCGACCAGCTTGTAGCTGTCTTCATAAAAGGGGTAGGGCCCGAACCATTTTTCAAAACAGCGCAGCATCGGTTTGACTTGCTTAAACTGTTTTTTGGCTAAATTCAGGTGCTGCTTGAGAACCCAATAGCTAAGATCAAGCACTCCTTTTTTTCCATGCAGTGTGTCACTGAAGTTGACGTAATTACCGGCATTTACCGCCACGTCGTAGTTGTTAATGGGATTGGATACAAACCAGCTCCAGGTGGTCATACCACTGTCGTGGTGCGTGGTATTGCGTAGTCGACCGTTAGAAACATCGATCATGGGATCGGGCACGGTAATATTTATACTCATGCTGTCGGGCTCGGCCGACTGATGATCTTTGTTCGGCCACCATGCGCTGGCTCCGAGTCCTTGCACGGCTGTAGCCACCCATTGATTACCGAGGGAATCCTGGGTCCAGATGAAGCCCCCATCCCAGGGCGCATTTTTAGCAACTCTAGGACGACCATGGTAATAGACCGAAATGGTGTGCATGCTTCCCCGTTTTAAATCTCCCGGCACGTCCACAAAATAGGCATTGGTATTTTTTACGCGATGGAAGGGAAGAGTTCTTCCATTTTGTTTGACCTGGTCAATTTGAAGCGGATGCTGCAGGTCAATCTGCATTTGTTTGGGTTCTTTTGTCACTCTATATGTAATATGATTAAAACCGGTAATAGCAGAATCCTTCGGCTGAACGTTGACATGCAGATCATAGTAGATGACCTTCCACCAAGCTCTCTGAGGTGTGATGGAACCGCGCATTGTATCAGCTTTGGTGAAATGATGCTGTTCTTGCTGAGCAAAAGCAGGTCGCGAGATTAATACAACTAAAATCAGGAATAGCCATTGCATGGGTTTTATCATGGGATTTTTCATAGGAAAACGTCTTTGGTCAAAAGATTATATCTAAACTTTATTTAACCGGGCATGCCGTAAAAGCCCGAAATTATTGATGCCGGGAATTATTTTCAGAGAAAATAATAATTACATGTTGTTTTTAAAGAGATAAAGGGGACGTTTTGTAAAGTAACACTTTATTCCGCATTTGAGATCTCTTTTTCAATAGTTGGCCTGACCCATCGGAAGATCAATGAGGCTTAAGCCGGGTCGTCTATTGTTGAACGTATTTATTAATAGCCATAATGTCGCACCTGGCTGGGATTGTCACGCCAGTGATCGCGCACTTTCACATGCAGGTCCAGATACACTTTTTTATCCACAAAATCTTCAATGACTTCCCGAGCACTCTTGCCAAGTTTTTTGATTGCTTTACCGCCTTTGCCGATGAGAATGCCTTTCTGGGAATCACGATTCACAATAATATCGGCACTGATATAATCGAGGTCGTCGCGCTCGTCATATTGTACAATATCGATGGTAGAAGAATATGGGATTTCCTGGTGATAAAGTAGAAATAACTGTTCCCGTATAATTTCCGCCACGAAGAAGCGTACCGGCTGCTCGCTTAGCATATCTTTGGGATAGAAAGGCGGTCCCGGCTTTAAATTATTTTTGATTGCATCCATCACATCCTGCACTCCGGTCCCGTTAATGGCCGACACAAAAAAAGTCTGATCAAACTCATACTTTTCCCGGATTTTGTCGGCTACGACCTCGGTTTCACTGTCAGACACTTTATCAATTTTATTGACAACCAGGAATACTTTCTTTTTCATAGAAGTCAGCATGCCAAAAATCCGGCCCGGCAGCTCCGGATCGGTTACATCTATAATCAGCAGGATGATATCGGCATCGGTACGGGCGCGATCCACGGTCTTCATCATGGCTTTCTGCAACTCGTAACGCGGGTTGATGATGCCGGGAGTATCTAAAAAGATAATCTGCAGATCTTCTTCGGAATGAATCCCCAAAATT
>DATFLI010000117.1:0-8423 GCA_035267805.1 Balneolaceae bacterium
CTCCGGACAGGATCCCGATACGATTATCTCTACCCCGCCTTCGTTCATAAAGAAAATAGGAATGGAGCAACATCTCTCTCCCACACGCTCCAACGGACTGGCATCAATGATCAAACAAATGAAAATTTATGCCATGGCCTATAAAACAAAGATGGAAAAAGAAGGAACGAAAGCCTGAAAAAGATCAAGAATATTAGTTTCTTCTAACTAAGTCGGCGGTTTTTTAATTTTTACTTATTTTTTGGGGCCGTTATATCATCTTTCAATATTCCGTTAGCACCTTGTGGGGATTTATATGTATTCACTTACCGGATTAAAGAATTTTGCATCAGCAAAAGATCTTGTCGGAGATCGCATAGAACAGATAAACAAGACTGGGCTGGTAGTTTTACATAATGTTTCCTTTTCGCTGTCGGCTGTCGGCCTACTTTTTTTAATAGCTTTCCAGATCAATAATTCCCTTTCTCTTTCCTGGTTCTTTCTGAGCATTACGGTTGCTTTTGCGCTTATTCCGATGTTAGCACGTAAAGGATTTGAGAAAGTCTCAAAGTTTTTACTACTAGCCTATGTTGATCTATGTATTCTTATTCTGAGTGCGGTTTTCGGCAAGGATATGCTTATTCAAACATTTTATGTGCCTGCCTGCGGGCTTTCTATTTTGCTGTTCAATAAAGAACATATAAAGTTGCGCAACCTTGGCATAGGCATGGCCGTGGGATGCTATCTAATTCTCGATTATGTTATTTTTGACCAAGTGGCATTCTCTGCAGGCGAAGGCCTTGTTATCAAGTGGAGTATCCTGGCGGCGGCATTTGTTACCACCTGGATGACCTTCAATAAGTTTTCTGAAACCAAAGAGTTGGCCGAGGAACAAACACAGGAACTTTTGAAAGAGACACAGGCTCTAAACGAAGAGCTGATGCAGAAAAAAGAGGAACTTGAAGAAAATGTGCGTCAGCTGGAGAAAGCCAAGAAAAAAATTGAAGCAGGCTCCAAGGCTAAATCGGAATTCTTATCGACGATGAGCCATGAGATACGAACACCTATGAATGCCATCATCGGCATGACTAATCTGCTGGTACAAGATAATCCACGCGAAGACCAGCTGGAGCAACTTGAAATCCTGGATTTTTCGGCCAAAACACTCCTTTCTCTTATCAACGATGTGCTAGATTTCTCGAAAATAGAGTCCGGTAAAATTGAGTTGGAAAAAGTTACTTTTAATTTGCAGAATCTTCTCAACGGCGTTATGGAGAGTTTCCGGTTCACGGCAGATAAAAAGGGAGTGGAGCGCTTTTTGGAAATTAGTGAAGACATTCCCCAAACAATCGTTGGCGATCCTAATCGATTGACGCAAATCTTAAATAATCTTCTTAGTAATTCAGTAAAATTTACTGATGAAGGCAGGGTGGGTATTCGTGTTGACGTGAAGCAACAGCAAGGTGGGCAAATTCGATTATTATTTTCAGTTGAGGATACTGGAATCGGAATCTCAAAAGAGAAACAAAAAGAAATTTTTAACAGTTTTACGCAAGAACGAGCTGAGACTTCTCGTCTCTTTGGCGGAACAGGGTTGGGCCTTGCTATCAGTAAAAGATTAGTAGAGCTGCAGGATGGAGAGATTTACGTAGAAAGTGAGAAGGGGGAAGGGAGTACCTTTTATGTTGAATTACCTTTTGTAATTGGTGATGAATCCTCCGGAGATATATCATCTTCAAAAAATGAGAACGAGAAAGCTACCCCGGAAAGTCTCGAGGGAAAGACTGTTCTTCTCGTAGAGGATAACATTATCAATCAAAAAGTAATGATGCGGTTTTTGGAGCGGCTGAATATAAAAACACTGGTGGCAGAAAATGGCGAAAAAGCGGTTGATATGCTACAGGAAAACGATATACAATTGGTACTTATGGACTTGCAAATGCCTGTTATGGATGGATATGAAGCTACGCAATGCATTCGTGAACTGGGCAACAGGAAAAAATCAGATATCCCCATTGTTGCCCTTACAGCGGCAGCTCTTAAAGAGGTGAAAGAAAAAGTTTTTGCGGCAGGAATGAATGATTACCTGACTAAACCATTTAACCCGTCCGTACTGCAAAATAAGCTTGAATACTATATTCTGGAAAAGAAGTAATTAGTATTGGTAATCAACTCAATTCCCTATGAAAAACGCCGCCCTTCTGCAGGCGGCGTTTTTACTTTTATTAAAGTATTATAAACATCAAAGAGGTATTACCTCTTGTGCTTGTAGTCCCTTGTCCCCCTCAGCAACAGTGAATTCAACTTCTTGGCCTTCTTCCAGCTTTTTATAGCCTTCCATTACAATTTCACTGAAGTGTACGAAAATATCTTCGCCTTCTTCTCTAGTGATAAACCCATAACCTTTGCCGTTATGGAACCATTTTACGGTGCCTACTTCACGTTCTGCCATGTTTAAATCTCCAAGAAATTTTACTTCGTGTGCTACTTAAATGTTCAAAAACGTCCTGCTGACGCAATAAATGACGCTTGAACGCTTAAGTATAGTATATTTTTTGGGGATTACCTACTATTGGTAATATTTCTATTTCAATTTTTATGAAATCAATGATTTCATGAATAAGTAACTTCATTTCATCTTATAAATATTGGTTATCCCGCGATAAATGTTTGTGTGTTTTATCCTTGCGGATTTGATATTTAACCATGCGGAAGAAGTGAGAGTATTAATTGGCTTGTTCAGATAAATTGTTTGCGAACGACATCCTTATGCGATCCTGCTATTCCGGTTCCGTTAAATGTGTTACTCGGCATAACAAGTATGCACTTTGATAAATATTTTATATACTTGTTTTTGTTATTTGGCAATCTTACCGTTAAATATTTAAAAATAAAGGTATTATGAAAACAGGGATGTCCGCGGGCAACATTAGATTTGGCAGTAAATCAGCATTCTGGATCGGATTTGCCTTGGTTTGTGTTGGCGTCTCACTCCAATTGCCTATGTATATTAACGCGAGTGATATAGGATACCAGCTTGTGGGGCACTCGATGAGTACCACGATGATGTTTGGAATGGGGATGGTTATCGTTGGTATCCTAACCACGCTGTATAGCCTGATGCCGCCATCGGCTGAAAAAGACAATTCCGAGTATAATCTTAAAATTCGGGCTATGGACGATGCCCCTATTAATTGGACTCACATTGGATTACTCTTTGTGATGGCTGCCGCGATCACGCTGGATGTCATGAAGCCTACGATATTGTCTTTTGTGGTTCCGGGAATGGCGCGGGAATACGGGTTGAAGTCGCCCGTAAATCCGGGGGGTACGATTCCCGTAGCGCTGCTCCCCCTTTGTGGTATTACCGGAACAGTGATCGGTTCATTTGTTTGGGGATGGCTGGGCGATAAAATCGGCCGTCGTTCGTCCATACTGATGGCCGGGGTAATATTTATTGCCACCAGCGCCTGTGGTTCTATGCCCGAGTTTTGGATGAACTGTATAATGTGCCTGGTTATGGGATGGGGGGTCGGCGGCATGCTGCCCATCATGTTCACCCTGATGGCCGAGAGTATTCCCGCACGTCATCGGGGCTGGATGATGGTACTCATCGGGGGCGACGTGGCGGGAGCCTACATCATAACAAGTGCCTTGGCTTCGTGGCTGGTGCCGCACTATACCTGGCGGATTCTATGGCTGATTGGCTTCCCTACCGGATTTTTGCTTATCCTGTTAAACCGCTGGATTCCCGAATCACCACGGTACCTGCTTAACCGCGGACGCATCCAAGAGGCTAAAAAAGTGATGAAACGTTTTGGAGCTGTTGCCCTCAAAGAAAAGAAAAAGGACGAAAAAGTGGAGACGGCAGTCAAGGATCAGTTTCGGCAACTGTTTAAACCGCCGTACCTGGGAATTACGGCTACCGTAGCCATACTGGCGCTGGGCGGGGGATTCGTAGAATTCGGTTTTGAACTGTGGATACCATCCAATTTGCAGCATCTTGGTCTCAGCGAGGCGGGGTCCTACAAGTTATTGAGAAATGCCGCCCTGATTGGCTTTCCGCTTAACTTTGTTGTTGCCTGGATGTATGGATTTTGGAGCAGTAAACGAACAATTATTTTGTTGACGGTTCTCACCGCGGGCTCCATGCTCGGGTTCATTTTTGCGGGAGACGCCGTCATCCATAATGAGCTGCTGTTGTATACCTTACTGATCATTCCAATCTGGGGCATCAGCTCGGTGATATCCATTCTTTCGGCTTACGCAGCCGAAATATATCCGACGCGTATTCGGTCGCGGGGCAGCGGGTTGGTGGCCGGCTTCAGCAAGTTCGGTGGGGTTTTGGTCATTGCCTTGGTGGTTGTAGCTATCGCACCGCCGTCTATCGCGATGACAGCGCTTATCGGAGCTGTCCCTCTGGCCGTTGCAGCATTGGCTATCGGTATTTATGGAGTAGAAACCCGCAAACGCCAGCTGGAAAAGATCACGGAAGAGCAGCTTGGGGAAGTGATTATACAGCCTTCCCTGGAGTAGGGGTTCGCAGAATTATAGGTTAAGGTGTTAGTAACGGTTGAGCAGCCGGGGGAAAGACTCATGATATAATCTTTTGACGGTTAATATTTTAAGGTATAATGTCTTGGCGTGAATTCGATATACCTTTGAGACAGTATAGACCTATCTTTTCAGGGTGTCATCTCGACCGGAGGGAGAGATCTTTATTCAAAAGAACACATCCTGAAAACAAAGATCTCTCATTCTGCAGGCTACAACCGGATAACTGCATAGATTTGACTTCTGCTCTTATCTCTGATTTATGCTGTTGCAAATAGTTACATTCAATTTTTAATCAGCATAGCCCCGATTACTTCATCATGACGGGTATTAATTTTTTGATAGATTTCATCTGAAGGTTTGGAATCGAGCTGAATGGTACAGCAGGCGGTTTTCTTCCCCTCGAAGATAACGTTTTCAAGTTCCTGGGCATTGATGTCAGCCGATTTCAGCTCACTCATCACATTGGCAATGACGCCGGGTTTATCGTAATGTCGGACCACCAGTTTCCATGGGGCTTCGGTGTGTTCACAACGGTTCAGCCAGTTCCTGACCTTTCCTTCTTTGAGGTAACCCCGTACGATATCAACCGCATCGGATGCCACGGCCATCTGGGCCTGCTTGGTACTGGCCCCGATGTGATGACTGATATAAACATTATCCAGTTCCTGGAACCGGCTTTTGACCTCCCCCTGTTTATATTCGGGTTCATCAGTGATGACATCCAGGCCGGCTTTAAGACGTCCCGCTTTCAATTCATCATAAAGGGCATCTTCGTCGACCACGCCGGCGCGCGAGGTATTAATAAAATAGGCATTATCTTTCAGGCTTGAGAGTATCTCTTTTGAAATAATCCCTTTGGTATCGGAATTCATTGCCAGGTGTACCGTAAGGATATCACACTGTTCGGCTACCTGCCGGATACTGTCGGCATAGTCAATCTCCATTTCTTCGGCCCCATCAGGCGTTAGGGACCGGGACCATGCAACGACATTAAATCCAAAGGCCTTGGCCCGGTTGATTACCTCTTTCCCAATTTGGCCCACTCCGACTACTCCAAGGGTTTTTCCGAACAATCCGTCGGCTTTGCTAAACGTAGCTTTATTCCAATTGCCGTCACGGAACTCATTTACGTTATCCGGGATGAATCGGTCCAGCGAAAGGATCAGCCCCATGGTAAGTTCTGCAACAGCGATGGAATTTTGGCCCGGGCAATTGGCAACATAGATACCAAAGTCGCTGGCCGCTTCAATATCAATGGTATTAACTCCGGCCCCGGCACGAATTATCAACATGAGGTTGGGGCTGTTCTTGATGCATTTTTTACTGACAACCGTAGAGCGTACGATCAAAATATCCGCTTCACCCAGTCCCTGGTCCAGGTCCTCTCCGCCCGTACCGGGTTTGAATATTACCTCTGTTCCAATTCCTTCCAATTCTTTGATTGCTTCTTCGGGAAGTTTGTCGGCAACAAGTACAGTCATGATGGTTTTACCTCTGATTTATCTTTAAATAGTTTAAAAATGTCTGTGATCGAATAGTATTGATCGTTTGGATCTCAACAACTTACCGGGTGTTAATTTAGTGATTATGTCATTAAAATTTATTTAAAGATTGAAACGTTGTGTCCCGTCATAATTACTTGAAAAAGGGGTTGAATCTTCTATCGTTATACCAAATGCTATGGAGATGTAAATTAATCAGCTTTAAACAGCTTATGAGATAATATCCGGCTAAAATTAACAATTGCCTGATGCTATAATTAAAAACTTTTATCCCGGGAAGTTATTATGAGAGCATATCTATGGGCAAAAGATGGGAAAGTAATTATGGAACTTATAACAAATTCGAATTCCTGGTCGGATCAGAGTTACATTTAATGCTGTTACTAAGACAAAAGGATTTTTCAACAGAGAATGGCATAGTAAACGAAGGATTAAAGAAATCTAATATACATGGAATAGGTATTTCCGGATTTTAAAATGTATGTTTACTTTCAAATTTTTACGTAAACCTAAATTCTATTCAAGGGATGGAGAATATTGAAATACCTTTTTCATCTAATCCAATTCCGATATATATCTTTGATATCGAAACCTTAAATATCCTGGAAGTCAATAACGCAATGCTTGATCTATATGGGTATACAAGGGACGAAATGTTATCAATGACAATCAAAGGCTTGAGGGAAAACAGCGAAGTATCCAAATTGCTTCAGACATTAGAAGAAATTAAGTGTACGTCATTACAAGTATCAAAGGACCTGGGAACCTGGAAACATATAGATAAGGATGGGAATACCATTTATATAAGAGCAACTTTTAGTTCATTGGCCCACCATGGAAAAAATAGCAGGGCGGTTTTTATTCAAGATGTTACAAAGGAAAGTGAATTGCAGGAAAAGCTGAAAACCGAACGAGATATTTTGAATAAAATCCTCAAAAAACTACCGGGGGCATTTTATATCGTTAATAAGAAAGGAGACATATTACGATGGAATAAGAAAATGGAGGCAATCACTGGTTATGAAGCTAAAGAAATCTCTGGATTAAATATTTTCGATCTATCTCCAAACCACGAAATGCATAAAATAAGAAAGGCTTTTAGCCAAGTTTTTAGCAAAGGGTTTGCCGAGATAGAATCTGTAACAAAGACTAAAAGCGGGGGCGAAATACCTTTTTACTTTGTTGCAAGTACCATCAACTATCAAGGCCAAGATTGTGTGATTGGAATAAGCGTGGATATTTCGGAAACGCTCAAGTATAAAAAGCAGCTTGAGGAATCCATTAAGGAGAAAGAGACGTTGCTCAGTGAAATACATCATCGGGTCAAAAATAACCTTGCTATTATTTCCAGCCTGATGGAATTGCACTTGATGGAAAACGAAAATGACGAAGTGAAGCGGATTTTACGAGAGAGTCAAAACAGAATCAAATCAATCGCACTGACTCACGAGCAACTATACAATGAGCAAAAATTCAGTGAAATAAATTATAGCGAAAATATCCGCCGGCTGATTCAAAATATTAAAGATACATTTAATACATCTGTCAAGTTTGATCTTGATCTGGATAATATTGATTTAAATCTAAATTTGGCTCTACCCGCTTCATTGCTTATTAATGAAATCGTTACTAACGCCATAATCCATGCCTTTGAAGATGGGCAGGAAAATACAATCTCTGTTCATCTGAAAAAGAAGGACGATCACATCCACCTCAGGGTCAAAGATAATGGAAAGGGCATGCTGGAAAATCATGAAGGAAAAAAATCGGATACCTTGGGCATGCAATTAATTAATGTATTGGCTGATCAAATTGATGCGGAAATGAATCACTATAATGATGCGGGAACCGTCTATGAATTCCAATTTCAAAATAATGATACAAAAGGAATTGGGAACCGGTATCTATCAAAGTGAGTATGGGACTATCCCTTTGGGCTATTGAAGTTCCGCTGGGACTTGAAGGAAAAGAATAGGAGATTACAATAGTTTTAGCACAGAAAACGGAAATTAGAGAGAATGGATCAAATTTTACTACTGGAGATCTAGAAGCGATAGAAAACTTCTTTGAGTGGTTGATGGAGTAGTAGAGATAGAAGTTATACCAATTTTATACTTTAAAATAATAAATCTCTGAAAGCCAATAGCTTACAGGGGAAATGAGCGTCCCATCCTCAAAACAAAAAAGCCGACAGCTGATTGCGGGCAGCTGACGGCTTTAAAAGTACGCACGGAAGGATTCGAACCCTCAACCTCCGCATCCGTAGTGCGGTGCTCTATCCAGTTGAGCTACGTGCGCATCTGATAAATGAGTTGCCAAAAATACAGCTCTTTTTCAAAGGAGGCAAACCCCAGGGCAAATAAAATTACTAACCGGTGACCGATG
>DATFLI010000118.1:0-2615 GCA_035267805.1 Balneolaceae bacterium
CTGCAGATAGGGAAAACATACCGGATAGAAGCGCAGGAAAAGCCCGGGGGAGCGCTTATTGCTGAACTGTTTACCCGCAGCAAGATCACCAACAACCGGGTTTTGTGCCAGTTGCGTGTTTACAATTATCATCGTAAGTCAGGAGGGTACCTTTATATCAAAGATGGTGACGAAGCAAAGTTTATTACTAATTTCAGCATTACACCAAAAACTGCGATTACCAAAATCAGCATTTTGCATGAGGGGGTCGACTGGACACAGAACCTGGATGTTCACCCCGGTGAAACGGTGGATATAAAAATTGAAGGTGAGGCCTTACATAAAGCTAAATTTCATTTTGAAGATGTGAAGGATGTTTCAACCGATTCTCTGATTCGAAATGAAAATATGGTGATCTATAAGATCAGGATCCCGATAGATATAACTAAAAAGAAAATTCAACTTTATAATCGCTCGGCAATTACCGGATATGCTCTTAATGTTGTCGAATATCAGCGGCCCAGACCATTCGATTATATTCTGGTCAATTACGGGGACATCAACCGGAACCTGGCTTCTCTGAAAAGTCCTGTGCTGTACAAACACACTGTTAAAGATGTATTTTTCAATTTTGTACCCAATCGCATTGATGACCAGGGACAATTGTACGGCAAACAATATCTCTCCATCGAAATAAAGATCACGGGAAGCAACGGACAGCTCATTGAGATGAAGACTATTGATAACCTGGTGGTTTGTCCGGGAGAGAACTCACCGCGTTACCAGTATTATGATCGCAAAAATTGTGTGAATGATGCTATTTCCCTGAATAGTTACCTGTCTAAAAAGACTTATGACCTGGAAGACTGGGCGAAGATTGAACTCACTGTCAAAACGCGTGATGACAAGTATGACGGCGAAGAAATTACCAAAAAGCTGGACATTATCCTCCAGAAAACTTATTCCTTTGATATTGATGTTTCTTTTCCTGCAGGTTTGATAACCTACAAAACCAAACCTGATGAATTTGGCGGGCTGGGAGTGAGTATGGCCATGATTGCCCAGTTTAGTTTTTATAATCCCAACAAGATTGCCAAGCTCAGGCCCTACAAGGTAGGGGCAGGCTTTGTGGCACTGAATGCTTTTAACCTTTCAGAAAACAATACCAGCCGGGATCTGGGAATTGTGATACTGGGAAGTATTCTGCCTGTGAAGAGCGGATCAAAATTGTCATTCCCGCTTTATCTGGGAGGAGGTTATCTCGTTTCAGAAAAAACGTGGTTCTGGCTGATTGGGCCCGGAATCAGGGTACAGCTTTGATAATATTTAACCAAAATACGGGTTTTTTTGAAAAATTTTCTAAATTGATTTGGTAAATAAGATAAAATTGTCTTTATTTGCATAGAATTCAATTGTCGAACATTCCATAATATTTTCGCAATTGGTTTATAAAGAAGAGGCGAGAGAACAGGCTCAGAGACCCTCTGGCAACCTATCCAACAGGAAAAGGTGCCAATTCCTGACCATTCTATTGGTAAATATAAATTAATTGATGTATGAAAAACTCTAATTTTTTTACTTCCGATTTTATTTATTCCCTTGGTTACAATGCTGTTGTTAACGGCAGAATCCTTTTACTTTCGGCATTTTGTATGATGCATTACCATTGTACATGTCTTATGTGCCGCTAAGAATCCCATTTCTTTTTTATATTTCATTTTGTTATACGATGGATGGTATCTAAATGCCATCAGGTAATAAATGTATATTCATAAATTAATCATAAATCCTTAAAATCAATTTATCATGGCAGAAAATTTCAAATTTGAAACACTGCAGTTACATGCAGGACAGGAAGTAGAGAGTGCAACTCTTTCAAGAGCAGTGCCCATTTATCAAACCACTTCGTATCTTTTCAAAGACTCGGAGCATGCAGCAAATCTTTTTGGGCTGAAAGAATTTGGCAACATATATACGCGGATCATGAATCCGACCACCGATGTCTTCGAAAAAAGGATAGCAGCGCTTGAGGGAGGAGTTGCAGCAGTTGCAACTTCATCAGGACAGGCAGCTCAGTTTCTGGCACTTACCAATATTCTAGAAGCGGGAGATAATTTTGTTTCTACTTCGTATCTTTATGGTGGTACCTATAATCAGTTTAAAGTACAGTTTAAAAGACTTGGTATAAAGGTAAAATTTGTCGAGGGGGACGAACCGGCAAAGTTTGAGGCTTTGATTGATGAGAAAACCAAAGCAATCTATCTTGAAACCATTGGCAACCCGCGGTTTAATGTGCCTGATTTTGATGCGATAGCAGCCATTGCCAAAAAGCATGATATTCCGCTTATCGTAGATAATACATTTGGTGCTGGAGGATATCTGTTCCGTCCCATCGATCATGGAGCCAGCATAGTGGTTCAATCGGCGACCAAATGGATCGGAGGACATGGCACAAGCATCGGTGGTGTGATTGTAGATGCCGGTAACTTTAACTGGGCCAATGGTAAGTTTCCTCAGTTTACCGAGCCTTCTGAAGGGTATAACGGACTGAAATTCTGGGAAGTATTCGGCGCTGATGGACCATTTGGAAATATAGCCTTTGCGATCAGGGCAAGGGTAGAAGGGCTCAGGGATTA
>DATFLI010000119.1:0-19954 GCA_035267805.1 Balneolaceae bacterium
GCTCAAATAAACTGTATAAAGAGTTGAGTGAGAAAGCGAAGAAACACGGAATCAAGCTCATCATGGATATGGTAATGAATCATATCGGTTCACACCACTGGTGGATGGATGATCTGCCTACGCCAGACTGGATCCACCACCACGCGCATTATAAACAGACCAGCAATTTACGGACGACCCTGCAAGATCCATATGCCTCGCAATACGACAAAAAGCAATTCACCAATGGTTGGTTTGTCAAATCGATGCCCGACCTGAATCAAAGCAACCCCCTCTTGGCGGATTATTTAATTCAGAATAGTATTTGGTGGATTGAGTATGCCGGACTTCAGGGCATCCGTCACGATACGCATTCCTATTCCGGCAGTAAATTCATGAAGAAATGGACCTGTCGCATCATGCAAGAATATCCCAATTTCAATATCGTGGGTGAAGAGTGGAGTACGCATCCCGCCGTATTGGCAAAATGGCAAAAAGGCAGCAAGCTGCCCGACAATTTCGGATCTTGCCTGCCGAGTCTTATGGACTTTCCGATTAATTCGGCATTGATCCAGGCATTGAACGGAAAGGAAACCTGGGGCAGCGGATTTCAAAAACTTTACGAAAAACTTTCTTTCGATTACCTGTATCCGAATCCCAATAATATGGTGATCTTCCCGGATAATCACGATATGGACCGCTTTTACCGCCAGGTTCATCATGATTACGGGCTATTTAAGATGGGAATCACCTATGTCCTGACGATGCGAGGTATTCCACAAATTTATTACGGTACGGAAATCCTCACAAGTAATGAGAAACCCGGCGACGATGGCAATATCCGAAGTGATTTTCCCGGGGGATGGAAATCGGATACCAAAAATGGTTTTACCGGAAAAGGATTATCCGATAAGAAGAAGGAGGCACAGCAGTTTATGAAAAAACTGGCAAACTGGCGAAAAAATACTCCGGTCGTACAGACGGGCAAGCTTATGCAGTATGCTCCCAAGCATGACGGTTTTTATGTCTATTTCCGTTATAACCAGGAAGAAACGGTGATGGTCATACTAAATAAAAATCAGAAAACGACTTTACTGGATACCGATGAATTTTATGAACGGATCAAGGACTATTCTAAAGGCACCGATGTGGTAACAGGCAAAACTTATGATCTGGATCACCTGGAAGTCCCGGGTCGCACGGGATTGGTGCTGGAATTGAAGTAGTAAGATCAGGCAGCCGGCAGGCAACAGGTGGAAGTAGAGGTTAAGCGGGTGGCTTGACAGACTTAGGCCTCTCGTAAATCCAAGGTATTTAACCTGAGTTCGATATAAGAAATGGCCTGCATCAGTCTCCCCTTTAAGGGGAGCACTCTCGTGGTTTTCCGAGAGGGAGGGACTTCGGGGCAGCAATCAAGAGTATATCATCTTATCCCGAACTGACGTTAATTTATTACTATTATTTGAATTTCACTTCAGTTGCTCTGCATCTGAAAGCACTTCAGCGCTCCGCGTCACAAAGAACACAGAGTATCATAATTGGTTTCCGCCGCAGAGCAGTAGAAACAAGATTAAGGAATTTCGAAGTTCTTCGGTTCCTTGTTCGATATTTTGCGGTTGCTACCCGCTCGTCGCAATTCGGTCCATCGATCTGTTGCAAATCCAACGTACCGAGAGGTCTACCGTTTCCTTCATCTGAATTCTACGATTCTGTCACAGCGTGTTCCTGCCGGCTTACTTTATCATCTACAAAAAACATCATGATAGCAGCAATAGCCATCGATACGCCTCCTGCTACCAGGGCAAAAATGGCTTCTCCTCCGAAAAAATTGCGCACCATAAAACCCAAAATGCTGGCAGCAACAATTTGAGGTATAACAATAAAAAAGTTAAAAAGTCCCATATAAACCCCCATCTTTGAGGCCGGCAGTGCCCCCGAAAGGATTGCATAAGGCATGGCCAGAATACTGGCCCACGCCAGACCAATACCCAGCATAGGAATCAACAACATATTGGGATCGCTGATATAATAAATACCGGCCAGGCTGATGCCTCCGAGTATGAGCGAAATAGCGTGGACTATCTTACGACTCGTAATTTTGGCGAAAGCAGGAAGTATAAGTGCCAAGACGGCTGCCAACCCGTTGTAAACGGCAAAACAAATGCCCACCCAGTCGGCGCCCTGGTTATAAAGTTGGGTAGTCGTGTCGCTGGTACCGTAGATATGATTCGTCACGGCCGGTGTGGTATATATCCACATGGCGAATAAAGCAAACCACGAAAAGAACTGAACAAAAGACAGCTGAACCATCGTCTTGGGCATATTCAGAAAATCAGTGACAACAACCACCAAACCGTGATCGGCTTTGTCCGACTGCTGCATCAATCCTGCGATAATCATAACAATACCAAAAACAGCAATTCCCAACCCGAAGATGTACAGTTCTTTCTCGTAGTTGCCCTGAAAAATAAAATAGGTCAGAATTAACCCCACGAACAATAAGGCGGAACCAACCGTAAATTTGCGCTTACTTTTCCCATCGGCAACAGTATCGCGGGCAGCATCAATAAGTGAAGCTTCACTCGGATCCTCACGGGCATAGCGCTCAAACTCTTCCGGCGGGTATTCCTTGCTCCTGAGGACGGTCCATATTACTGAACCAAGGAATGCAATTGCTCCCAAATAAAACGACCATTGTACGGATGGCGGGATTTTCCCAGCCGGTGCGGTATTTGGTATCCCCAACCAGTTAGTGAGCACATAAGGCAGAATTGAAGCAATAACGGCTCCGGTTCCGATAAAAAAACTTTGCAGTGCGAAGCCCTTCGTATGTTGATCGGCAGGCAACATATCCCCAACAAAAGCGCGAAACGGCTCCATGGAAACATTGATGGATGCGTCCATAATCCAAAGCATTCCGGCGGCCACCCATAGTGCAGGCGAATTTGGCATTATAATCAAAGCCATGGATGCAAGGATAGCACCCGTCAAAAAATATGGCCGGCGACGGCCGAGTCGCGTCCAGGTTCGGTCACTCATGTGCCCAATGATGGGCTGAATAACCAATCCAGTAATAGGCGCTGCAATCCAAAGAATGGGAATATTGTCGATATTGGCACCCAGTGTCTCAAAGATGCGACTTACATTTGCATTCTGAAGGGCAAAGCCAAACTGGATCCCCAGAAATCCAAAACTCATATTCCAGATTTCCCAAAATGATAGCGACGGTTTTTTTGATGATTTATCCATAACAATAATATTTGATGTCAAAGCCCGTGGTCATAGTCAACTGCCACCATTACTTTTCGAACACATAAAAATCGTGCGCAGCAACCGTAATTGGATTCCCGCCTATGGTCATCGTTTTATTGGTAAACACATTCGTGTACTCCTGCGGGTCACTCCAATTGGTGAGTGAGATTTTCTGTTCGGTATCCCCAAAATTAAGGACAACAAATACTTCGCGATCACCTTTAATACGTTTATAGGCATAAATTTTTTGTGTGGGATCGGTTTTTACTCTCTGAAAATCTCCCCCTGCCTTTCCATTCCACAGGGCAGGATTATTGGTATTCAGATGTAGCAGTGTACTATAAAATTTTTGGTACTTATAGTGATCCCACCGGATGGTGTCTTTTTTAAAAAATGCAAGCTGATAATCCAGTCCCGACTCCTGTCCGCTGTACACTAACGGCATTCCGTCGATTGTAGCCGCAAGTACCGCAAAGTTCTGAAAGTTTTTGCCAAACATGTCGGTATCGCTGCCCTGCCAGGAATTCTCATCATGGTTGGTGGTGAAATACATCCGGTAGTCGTTGGGAGCAAATTCGGTATCTTCCTCCGCCATATATGTATCTATATCACTTAGAGATTTTTTGCCTTTATGAATGGCTGTAATCAGATGATGAAATTGCCAGGCATATGTCATATCGAAAGCATCTTTCTGCTGGGATGGGAGCTCCGATTCCGCCAGCATAAATACCGGTTTAATTTGATCTAACTCCTTGCGAGCCCGATCCCAAAAGTCATTGGGAACCCCCATCGCATAATCACATCGATAGCCGTCAATGTTGGCTTCATTAATCCAATATTTCATCGCATCAATCATGGCATTACGCATCTGCTTATTATCATAATTCAGATCAATAACATCCGACCAATCTTTTACCGGGGGTACAAAATTTCCATTCTTATCATGATTATACCAGTCGGGATGTTCTTTGGTCCACACATTATCCCAGGATGTATGATTAGCCACCCAATCTATGATTACCTTCATTCCCTGATCATGGGCCGCTTTCACCAGATCTTTAAAATCCTGCATAGTGCCGTAATTGGGATTCACAGCCTTGTAATTCTTCACCGAATAATAACTGCCGAGCGGTCCCTTGCGATTTTTCTCCCCGATGGGATTGATAGGCATAAGCCAAAGTATTTTAACCCCCATCTTTTTAAGGCGCGGCAACTGTTTCTGAAATGCCTTGAACGTGCCTTCCGGAGTGTATTGGCGGATATTCACCTCGTAGATATTGGCATTCCTGGCCCACTCGGGATGTTTCACGTTCGACACCTTGTGAGGCTGCGGCAGTTTGTCTGCTTTCGACTTTGTGCATCCCCAAAATCCAATAGAGAAAAAAAGCAGGAGAGCACCTGTTAATATGCGTTTTAGCAATAGTTGGTTATTGAATTTCATAGTCTGACGAATTTTAAATTACGGTGATTAATATGGCCTTTATGAGGCCACCGGTTTCCCCGAAACCGTGAGAGGATGTCCGGGTGAAATCTCATACTCCTTTCCATAGACATAACAGCTGATAGATTCTCCACGCTCGCAGGTTATGTTCACCTGATTCGGCTCAACGCTGACCTTCAACCGGTGATTCTGATGAACAATCTTAAACGAATATGCATCCCAGTGGTCAGGCAATATAGGTGAAAAATAAAGTTTACCGTTCCGGGCGCGTTTGCCGCCGAATCCTTCTACGACCGACATCCAGGTACCGGCCATACTGGTAATGTGCAATCCCTGATCAACTTCTTTATTATAGTCATCCAAATCAAGACGAGCGGTACGTAAATAAAGCTGATAGGCCTTATCGCTATATCCAAGCTTCGACGCCATTACGGAGTGAATACAGGGCGACAGCGACGATTCATGAACCGTACGAGGTTCATAGAAATCAAAGTTGCGACGAATGGTATCTTCATCGAATTCATGTTCAAAAAAATACATTCCCTGCAACACGTCACCCTGCTTGATAAAACACGAACGCAGGATACGATCCCACGACCAGTGCTGGTTGATGGGACGCTCATTTTCCTCCAAATCACTTGCCGTACGCTGCACTTTATCAAGATACCCATCCTGCTGAAGAAAGATGCCCTGGCTTTTTTCCTCGGGCAGATAAACACGCTTTAGAATATCTTTCCAAAGCTCGGTTTCAGCATCGGTATACTCCGTTTTTTGTCGTATTTCATCAAAACGTTCGGGGGCTTCCTCTTCTACTTTATCGATACATTCAAGTGTATATCGCATCGTCCAACAAGCGATATATGAGGTGTACCAATTATTATGAACATTATTCTCATATTCATTGGGACCGGTTACCCCCAGCATGACGTACTTTTGACGTTTTTCTGAAAAGTTAAACCGCTGACTCCAGAACCGGGAAATTGCAAGCAACACTTCTAAGCCGCCTTCTTTCAGATAATCCTCATCACCGGTATGACGAATATAATTATAGATGGCATAAGCAATAGCACCATTGCGGTGTATTTCTTCAAAAGTAATCTCCCACTCGTTATGGCATTCCTCTCCGTTCATCGTTACCATCGGGTAGAGTGCAGCCCCATCGGAAAATCCCAGTTTCTTAGCGTTCTGAATAGCTTTTTGCAGGTGGCGATAGCGATATAACAATAAATTGCGGGCTACCCGGCTGTCAGTAGTATTCAAATAAAATGGCAGGCAATAGCCTTCGGTATCCCAGTAGGTGCTGCCACCATACTTTTCGCCCGTGAAGCCCTTGGGACCGATATTAAGCCGCTCATCATCACCGGTATAAGTCTGATAAAGTTGGAAAATATTAAAACGAATACCTTGCTGAGCCTCTTCATCGCCTTCAATACGAATATCACATTGATTCCAAATATCGGCCCATTCTTCGGCTTGTTCCTGTTGCAAAGCAGCAAAACCGAGATCCTTTATTTCTGCCGTCAGTTGCTCAATATACGGATGTAAGCGCTTTCGTTCATGGTTCAAAGAAGAAGCGATACCGACATATTTATGCAAAGATATTTCATCGTTCGTCTTCACCGTAACCGAATATTGTTGCGAAACCTTCATCGGCTCAACGTTAAAATCCGAATCAATATCCAATGGTTGCCCATTTTTTGTTAAAGCACATCGCATGCCGGCAGCCACGCGAAAATCCAGCTTTTTGGTCTTGGTAATAACAAAAGCGCCATCAGAAAACAGCCCTTGATCTACCTCCGCCCAAAACATTTCATCGTAATTGGCATCCTGGTTACGGACATCACCATTCAAATAGGGACAAAATTCGATCGTTCCATCAAAGTTAAGTGCTTTTACGGAATACGAAACAGTACCAACTTCATTGCGACTCATACTTACAAACCGTTGGCTTTGAACCTGAACCTTATCCCCATTATTCAGTTCCGCAGTAAATTGTCTCTGCAGGTACCCCTTTTTCATATTCAGTACACGACGAAAATTACCGACATCGCATTTGGCCAAATCCAGCTGAACACCGTTAACCCGAATATCAATGCCAATCCAGTTTATAGAATTAACAACCTTGGCGAAATATTCGGGATAGCCGTTTTTCCACCACCCTACTTTTGTTTTATCCGGGTAATAAATTCCAGCAACATAGCTTCCCTGCAGACTATCGCCGCTGTAATACTCCTCAAAATTGGCTCGCTGCCCCATGTGACCATTGCCAATGCTAAAAATGCTTTCAGAAGAACGCTGTCTGGCAGGATCAAATCCCTCTTCAATGATCTTCCACTGATCCGTTATTAAAAATTTTTCCATAAGCTGTGCAAATCCTTTTCAAATAAAATAAGCTAAATTTTCAAGTATTCAACTGCTCAAATAGTTTTTTAGGTGTCAAACCTTTAAAAGTCTGAATTACCAAATCAGCCTCTCCGAGGTTCTCTTCAGATCCCACCCCCACACATTTCATTCCACCGGCTTTTGCCGCTTGAACACCGGAAATTGCATCCTCAAAAACTATACAATCCGACGGACTCACTCCCAGTGCTTCGGCCCCTCTTAAAAAAACTTCGGGATCGGGTTTGGTATGGGTTACCATGGTCCCATCGATGACAGCATCAAAAAGATCGTTGATCTGTAAATAGTCCATAATATATTTCGTATTCTTACTGGAAGAGCCTATGGCAAGCTTTATACCCATTTTTTTGAGCGCTCCCAAAAATTCCGGGATGCCTTCCAAAATATCATCCGGAGTAAGATTAGCTATATCCTCCTGGTACCATTTATTTTTTTGATCCATTAACTTCTGGAACCGCTCTTCCGATATACTCTTGTTGCCCATGGCCAGTATTTTTTCAAGCGATTTTCTTCTGCTTACCCCTTTCAGGGCTTCATTTTGCTCCTTGCCGAATGGAATATTGAGTGTATCTGCTAATTTTTTCCAAGCTTTATAATGAGAATGGGCAGTTTCGACTATCACACCATCCAAATCGAAAATACAAGCTGCTGGAATCATGAACTATACTATGTTTCAATTCTATTTTGGGGATTCCTATATCAAAATAATATCAGCCACATGCAACTTTTTTTCAGCAAGAATTATAGAAATTCCCTCGGATATTTTTGCTATTGATAGAAAGGAATCGGTACCAAATTTTTTAGAAATGCAACCAAAGAATCGCTATATAACAACCGATAAAATTTCGAGTCCTTAAAATTCAAAATTCTTCCAGTTCGTCCATTTCGGTAGAAGAGCGGAGGACTAACTTGGGCTGAAATATTTTCTGCTTCGGGCTCAATTGGGGGTTCTGCATCTGTTGGATCAGCTTGCGGGTGGCATAAGTGCCCATATCATACATCGGCTGATGAATGGTAGATAAGCCGATATAATTGGATATGGTAATATCGTCATAGCCAATAACGGGGATATGCATTTTCATCTCTCTCATAGCCTTTAATGCGCCCACAGCTTGTATATCCGAAGAACAAAAGCAGGCTTCCGGGGGATTGGAAAGCTTCAACAGTTTATTCATTGCCTCATAACCATTCAGCTCAGAAAATCCATCCCGGTAGAACGAATCACCTGTTACAATCAATTTTTCATCGATCTTCACCCCTGCCTGTTTGAGTGCCTTCTTATATCCACTGATACGTTGCTCTCCCGGTTTTGACGACTTCAAAGCACTGATCATCCCTACACGACGCAATCCCCGTTTCAAAAAATACTGCATGGCCAGCTGTATCCCCTTCCCATTATCCACACTCACCGAATTAATGCCCGGATATTTTTCATCGATCAATGTGATGGGGGCATCGTAACTTTCCAATTTCTTAAGCTGTTTATTTCGCAGGTGCGTCGAAATAAATAGATATCCGTCGGCCAGTTGCCGCTTGATAATATTTTCAACCTGGTCAAACATATTGCCGCCATTACTCTGTATGTTGAAAATATTCAAATCATAATGATAGTTTGACATCTCATCCTGAATACCCGCCAATACCTCCATAAAGAAATAATTAGAAAGTACGGGTACTACAACCATGATAAGATTTTTCTCCTTCCGGGCTAGTCCCTGTGCATAAGCCTGTGGGTGATATCCCAACTCATCGGCGACTTCCAATACCTTTTTACGGGTCTTATCAGAAATTCCTTCATTTTTATTCATCACCCGCGACACCGTGGCAATGCTAACACCCGCTTCGCGGGCGATATCATAAATTGTACTTCCAGCCAAAAGTGAACCTCAACATCCGTTTATTAGAAATGGCGCATACATACCTAATGTTGATCAGAATTATCTCCCGAAAAACATCATTCCCTACAATTAAAGGCTTCAATTTCTGGAAAGCAATATTTTTCCGGCCCGCATGATCTTAGATTGATAATAAGCAAACTTTTAAGAGCCTAGCCTGCCCACATCGCAATAGTATCACTGCTCGTTTCCATGGGCTACAAGCGTTCGAAGGCTATCATACTGGCTTTTATCGGGAAATCCCAGGAAAACACTCTGCAGCTTACCGTCAGGATTATATATAAGCTGCGCAGGCAGGCCCGGAACACCGAAAACAGCAAATGGCTTTGACCCTCCTACAAAATGAAAAGGAAAGGGATGCTTTTGCATATACGAAATGACTTGCTTACGACGAAGCCCGACTGCGGCGGCAATGATCTGAAGTTTATCGGGATATTGATTTTTGATATCAGCCAACTTTTGATGGAAGTCCAGAGACTCATCCGACCAATTAGCCCAGAAGTCAAGTACTACATACTGTCCTTTAAAATCAGAAATCCGCAAACTGTCAGCATCCTGCGCATTGTGAAAATAAATCGTCTGCAGGGAATCTTGTGCAAAAATTCTTTTTTTAAAATCGGACTTATCGCTCAGCTGGTTATGAAAAGTAAAAAACATAATAATCACAGCCGCCATGATGGCCATGATAGCGAGAAAACGATTAAAGTATTTCGGATCTATCTTCATCGATCAGTCAGACTCAGGAACCAAGACAACACCAGATACCGGTGGAAGTGTAACCGAGGCCGTATCGGCGTCAACCTGAATGCGGGTATTGGTAATCAAATTTTCGAGATGTCTTCCGGGAACTACTTTAAAATTTTCCATTGATATTTGGATTTTTTGAGAATCCGTCGACCGATTCAAGGCTACAAAACTAAATTTTTCGTCGTCAAAAAAACGAGCAAAAACTACAATATTCTTTTCATTATCCACCATTAATTGACGATAATGACCGGTCTGCAGCACTTCGTGCTGATTTCGAATCGTGCCCAGCTTTTTGTACCAGTCGTGTAAAGATGCATCAAAATTATTATCGTCAACGGGACGATCTTCGCCGAGCGGATGCTCTTTTTCGGGTTCATAGTCAAACTCTTCCCACACCATTGGCTTGCGATCATCCGGGTCATCGGCTCCCCACATACCGGCTTCCGTACCGTAAAAAATCATCGGCGCCCCTACGTATGTATACTGAAAAAGAGCAATTAATTTTTGTATTCGTCGCTCATCCTGATCGGGCTTTCTCACATCGAAGCCATCTTCGGGACGGCCCTCTTTATCATATTCCCGACCCGGATTGAGTACCATTGAGGCTATGCGAGGCGTATCATGACTATCAATCAAATTTTGTAGTACAAATGGCGCTTCTTCCGGAAATCCCTTACGCAATTCATCGAGACGATTCATAAAATCAGCCGGTTTAACCGACTGATCGATCATATAATCCTGCAGCAATCCCGCTAAGGGATAATTCATAGCTGCGGAAAAAATATCACCATTGACCCATTCTCTGGATTTTGTAGTCCAAATTTCACCAACGGTATAAGCTTCGGGGTTAATATCCCGAACAAGCTCGTTCCATTCTTTCCAAAATCCCTGGCCAATTTCATCCGGCACATCGAGGCGCCAGCCGTCGATACCATCAGAAGGATCACCGTCACCATCGGGATCCATCCAGCGCCGCGTGACAGCGAAAATATGTTCCCTTACCGGCTTTACAAGTGTATTATCTTCTTCTTTAAAAACCGGCAAATCTTTGACGCCCCACCAGCCATGATATTCAAACTCGGATCCATCCCCATCCTTAAAAGAAGTGATGGCATACCAATTTTTGTATTGAGAGTCTTTCTGTTTCCGGGCAACATCCCGGAAAGCCCAAAAATCAGTACCTGTGTGATTAAATACCCCGTCGATGATGATTTTCATATCCCGTTCGTGTACTTCATCGATGAGCTTGAGAAAAAGCTTATCCGCCGAAGTCCATTTCCATGACGACGGATCACTGGGATCCTCCTGTTTCATCATCTCGGCATCCCCCCTGGGATCGGGACCAAAGTAGCGATCGATATGATGATAGTAACTGGCATCGTATTTATGCAGGGATATCGCATCAAAAACCGGATTTAGATAAAGTGCACCGATTCCAAGATCCTTCAGATAATCCAATTTGTCGATGATTCCCTTCAGATCTCCTCCGTAACGACGCGTACGGACACTGTCTCGAAAATCTTTGCCCATGTCATTTTCCCAATCGGCACATTTATACCAATCTTCGGTCCATGGAGATATTTCCCAGCCTTCCGGGCCGCCAACACGCTCGCGGTCAGGGTCGTTGGATGAATCCCCATTTCGAAAACGCTCGGGGAAGATCTGATACCAAATTACATGTTTTGCCCATTCAGGAGCCTTGTAGGAATGATCTTGAGACACAAGTCAAAAAAATTAAGTTTCGGATTGGAATCAGACTGTAAAACAATTAGATGGAAATAATATCGGCGGTACGCAGCAATTCAGCATCCATTTTCGGATTCTGCTTGGTAGCCTGATCGAAATCAGTGAATTTTACTTTGCGATCACGCATCCCTACCATGACATTCCGTTTACCTTCAAGAAGTGCCTCTACGGCCTTAACACCGAGCTGACTGGCCAACACCCTGTCCGCACAGCTGGGCCGGCCGCCGCGTTGCACGTGCCCGAGGATAGTCACCTTTGTCTCATACCGATCACCAAAATGTTCTTTTACCTTATCCTCAAGGTCGTAAACGCTGCCATTTTTGTCCCCTTCGGCTACAATCACCAGGCGTGAACTCTTTTTGCGCCGTGAGGTTCGCTCCAGGGAATCAAACAAACGCTGAATACCCCGATCTTTTTCAGGGATCAGCACCTCTTCAGCCCCTGCTGCAATACCTGAATAAACCGCAATAAAACCTGCATCGCGTCCCATTACCTCAATAAAAAACAATCGGTTATGCGAGGTGGCGGTATCCCGAATTTTGTCAACCGCTTCAACGACCGTATTTACAGCCGTATCAAAACCGACGGTAAAATCCGTTCCATAAATGTCGTTATCAATTGTTCCGGGAATTCCAATAATTGGAAAATCATGCAATTCGCCAAATTCCATCGCGCCTTTAAACGTACCGTCCCCACCGATAACAACCAGGGCATCAAGCTCATGCTTATTAACATTTTTCCAAGCTCGGGACATCCCTTCTTTAGTCTTAAATTTGGGACTTCTGGCTGATTTGAGGATAGTGCCCCCCTGGTAAATAATGTGCTTCACCGAGCTGGCATCCATTTCCTGTATCTTATTTTTAATCAGTCCTTCGTATCCCTGGAAAATGCCATAGGGAGTTATGTCATTGTAAACACAGGTGCGAACGACGGCACGAATGGCCGCATTCATTCCCGGGGCATCGCCTCCGGACGTTAACACCCCAATTCTATTAAAATTTGTCTGCTTCGAAGCCATTGAGTAAAATCTTTTCCTTAGGTATATTTAAAAACTTCTAAAAGAGTATCTGAGGGTCTTTAATGTTAGTTGCTTCTACGGTTGAAGAAAGACGTGAATATAGGGAAAGTAAAGCAACTTCGTGTCTTTAAAATCAAGAAATTATATGTCGGATATCCTGCATGTATTTAAATATCGTACTGCCGGGAATACTAACGTAAATCTTCTATTAAATCGCGGCATTCTTGTTTGAGACGGTCATCATCGGGGGTTAATTTAGGAATATTAAGGGCAGTTTGACAAGTATTTATTGCCTTTTGATCCTGTCCCATTTCTTTATACACTCGTGCCAAATCATGATAGTATAAAATATACTTGCCATTAAGCTGAATAGCCTTCTTAATATATTCCTCTGCTTTCTGGTTACTGGCTTTGGGGATACCGCCGAAGAGCGTATTCGCGGCCATCCGTTCTATCCAGCTAAGATTGGCCACCTTCAGATGCCAGCGTCCCAGCACATGCCATGCCCCGGCATTTGTACTGTCGTATTTTATTGCAAGCTCGGCATATTTCTTAATATCCCGCGAAGCGGCTACGCGGGCTTTAGCTCCTGAAATCAATGCCTTACGTCCCATCGCAACGGCCATCACAAAATTAGATTGCGTATCGGTAGAATCAATTTTCAAAGCGCGCTGGGCAAGATTTATCGCTTCGTTGAAGTATGCTTTTTTCTCATCTTTATCATCCTGTCGATTTCCTATCCGGGAATACAAAAAACTTGTCCGCCACAGTGCTTGGTAATCATTGGGATGCTGCTTCAAAATCTGTTTGTATACCTCCAAAGCCTGGGTTTCATCGAAATTTTTATACAGCGAATCTGCCTGTTGCTCTAATGAGGATTTCTCCTGCTGAGCCATTAAAAGACAAGGAATTACTACAAAACCGACAATAAGAACTAATAATTTACGACTCATTCTCATGATAATAAGTTATTTTTTTAGGATAGCCATATAGGTATCAATATACATCTTGATGCGGAATTTTCATCACATAATTCTGTTTTGCCAGACTATGAAAAGATATTAAATTTTTCGGATGTCTCCCCGTCCGTCGATCTCATATTGAGTTTTAACCTTGTAGTTTTGTTTAATCGGGTATTTAATGTTTCTAATCATGATAGAGGTTAACTTCAATATTTCTCCGTCATATCCCAACTTAAGATCAGTTGTGATACTATTCGAGACACTCTTTTTATAAGCTCCAACCTCTTCAAAATCGAGTAATTCAGAATCTTTATTAAATGTAACGGCCAACATCTTGCGGTTAGCACTCAGGATATTATTTCCCAACAATACAAAATACGTATCTGCATCTCTAAAATGACTTTTTCCGAGTATTTCAAGCGGCAGCCCTCCCAAGGAATCGGCATCGAGAACGTCACAACTGTGATTTTTTAGCAAGTCGGGAAACTCTTTTTCGCTAATCTCAACCGGCAAAGAGAATTTTTTTACATCCTCACATCGTGGAAGTAGTTCAAGGTTGGCTGTTAACGTTTTCCTCTGCTTAGCTCTTTGCTTTTTTTCCTGATTCGCCTTGTTCTCAAAGACTGTGTAGTCGTGAGATTTTAAATACTGTTGATCAACAATCTCGCGGTTATGATTTTTACACGACAGCAATACGATGGGAAGCATTAGCAAAAACCATCCGACACGGAATACATTAGACATCTTCCCTTCAAAATTTGGATTATAAACTATTCGACTTCTTCGACAGCTTCTTTCTTCTGTCCATTGGACTGCCCATAATTACGCATTACATAATCATCCAGGATCTGACGAAATTCTTTACTAATTCCTTCACCGCGCAAGGTCGTAAAATGTTCTCCATCCATATAAACAGGTGCTTTGGGATCTTCAAATGTCCCGGGAAGTGATATACCAATATTGGCATTGCGTGATTCACCGGGGCCGTTTACCACACATCCCATCACGGCCACATCCATCTCTTCTACACCGGGATACATATCCCGCCAGATAGGCATCATCTCGCGTAGATATTTCTGGATTTCATCAGCCAGCTCTTGAAAATACGTACTGTTTGTTCTTCCACATCCGGGACAAGCAGTCACTTGAGGGATAAAATTACGAATGCCCAACGACTGTAATACCTGCTGGCAAACCCGTACTTCTTCGGCGCGATCACCGCCCGGCTGTGGTGTCAAGGAAACGCGAATGGTGTCGCCAATACCCTGCTGCAGTAACACAGAGAGTGCCGATGAACTGGCCACAATACCTTTCATACCCATACCCGCTTCAGTAAGTCCAACATGCAGCGGGTAATCCAGGATTTCGGCTATGCGCTGATAGACGTGCACGACATCCTGAACATTGGACATCTTGCAGCTGATGATAATTTTGTTGGATGCCAGTCCAACGCTTTCTGCCAATTCAGCCGACCGACGCGCACTTTCGACCATGGTATCAAGCATCACCTGCTTTGATGATTTGGGATTTTCGAGCTTACTGTTGGCATCCATCTTATCGGCCAGAAGCTGTTGATCGAGAGAACCCCAATTCACCCCGATACGCACCGGCTTGTCGTATTTAATAGCTTGCTCTACAATCGTACAAAAATTCTCATCCCGCGTCTTGGTACCGGTATTTCCGGGATTAATTCGAAACTTGGAAAGAGCCTTGGCTGTCTCGGGATAATCGACTAATAACTTGTGCCCGTTGTAGTGAAAGTCGCCCACAATAGGCACCGTCACATCGTCCTTTAGGAGTTTTTCTTTGATATGGGGGACGGCTTTAGCCGCATCATCATTATTAACGGTAATCCTGACAATCTCAGAACCTGCTTTATGCAAATATTTGATTTGCTGAACGGTGGCATCGACATCTGCAGTATCAGTATTGGTCATTGATTGTACTACGATGGGAGCTCCACCGCCGACCGGCACATCACCGACCATTACCTGTATCGAATCACGTCGTTTTATCTGAGGCATAACAATTTCTAATTTCCAGATTAGCTTTCCACTACCTAACGTCACGAATGAAGTAAATCATTCACTTGAGGTCAATTCTTTTTGCTTAATTCGAAGAGCTTTTTCTTTTCTTCTTTGGTGAGTCCGTCGTAGCCTTTCTTTGATATTTTTTCGAGGATTTCATCCAGCTCAGATTGATCACTTTCATCAATGATTTCAACATCAGAAACCGAATACATATTGTTGTTTCTTGTGCTTTTGGCTTTCGTTTTCTGCTTTTTATAAACGCCCTTCAGACGATACCAAAACTGCTCTAAAGGTAGAATCCAGCGACTTAATTCGTATCCTTGATTCTGAGCCTTCATCAACAGATAACCCACACCGGCTCCGCCAAGGTGTACTACATGGGCCACCCCATCGCCGCCATTGAGTAGTAACAAATTCAGGGCAATGAGTCCCGCCACTACATAGCGCGCTTCGATAGGCGGTAATAAGAACAGCATGATCGGCATTGTCGGATAAAGCATGGCAAAAGCTACCATAATCCCAAAAACAGCCCCGGAAGCACCGATGACGTAATTAATACCCAAAAATTGTGCTACAACTACATCAATAAGGGCACCGCCAATACCGGCTCCCATATAAATCACCGTGAACGTACGCGGCCCCAGCGTTTGTTCAACGGCGCGTCCCATCCACCAGAGCCAAAGCATGTTAAACAGGATGTGAAAAATACCGCCGTGTAAAAACATGTACGTTACAAGTCGCCACGGCTGAAATAGCGCCGTATGCCATTCCGGAAAAAACGCCAACGCCTTGACAAACGCATTACTGTAGGCGGGACTGATAATCCCCAGAAGCGCCTGAAATAGAAACACAATGACGTTCAGGGAAATAATAGCCCGAATAGCAACCGGCATGGCCCAATAGCCGCGTTTTACTGAATTGCTGAAGCTATCGTTGTACATAATTCAATGACAAAAGAATTAACCTTATTACAGTACTAAATTTATAAAAATTTTTACTGTTAGTAGTAAGAATCTTCGCTTTTTAATCCCCAATATTTTATCAGGATAAAACCTACAAGCATCCCCCCCAGGTGAGCAAAGTGTGCAATGCCTGAATTTGTACCCGTAACCCCGCTAAATAGCTCAATAGCACCGAATATGGCTACAAAGTACTTGGCTTTTATGGGTATGGGAGGAAAAATAAACATGATAATACGATTCGGAAACATCATCCCAAAGGCCAGAAGTATTCCATAAACGGCCCCTGATGCGCCAAGTGTGGGGGCATTTACACCGATAGCCATGTGCAAGAGAGCCGCACCGATGCCCGTTAAAAAGTAATAGATCGTAAACCGTCGCGTACCCCAAAAATTTTCAACCGACTGCCCGAACATCCAAAGGGCAAAAAGATTGAAGAAAATGTGCGCGAATCCCGCATGCATAAACATGTAGGTGACGATCTGCCAGATATAAAAGTGTCCGCTCCCAATTGGCCACAACGGTCCATATTGTTGTAAAATGGGGCCGATTCCTGGTGTGAATGTAGCTACAAATACCAGCACATTGATAATCAGCAGGTGTTTTACGGCCGGCGGAAAAATCGAAAATTGTGTATTGGGACTGTAATTAGAGGATTGGTAATTCAAAAATAAAGGCTATTAATTGTCATTTTCTTTACTGAAGGAATATACGGTTCCTTATGATGAATTCTAATAGACGAAACGTTTGGTTTGAGCAATTGTTTCAAAGAATTGTTTATGAAGTTCTTAAACGATATTCTGATCGCCCATCTAACCCAGATGGCGTTTAATCCGATGATAGCAGTTAATGCCGCTGAGCGTTACTCCGGGAATGCCCTGCCCCGGGAATACCGTATCTCCGCACAAATAAAGCCCCTCAAAAGGTGTTTCGGCCGGCATCCAGTCGATCAGCGAGCGTCCCATACTTTGTGGAATGCCTCCCACTTTACCCTTATTACGATAAACCCAATTTTGCCATGTCAAAGGAGTGGCGGAAAACTTCTTTATGATATGGTCTTTTGAAAAACCCGGTAGTTTCCGATCTAAATGCTCAATAATAGCCGTTGCTAACTCTTGTTTCTGTCGTTCATAATTCTTCCCATTCGCTAAAAACCAGCTCTCCGGCCGGGTATGCGTTGAAATATTGAGTACCCGATGCCCCGGTTGAGCTCGTTTGCCATCATCGGGATGCGACAGCGAGACAAAAATCGATTGAGATACAATACCATCAGGTGATTTTTCATCTAAATGAATTTGGTGATGAAGGGGAAGATCTTCGGAGTAACGATCTTCCGTGACAACCCCCATCGTAAAAGCCCCCCAGGCCCGGGTATAATTTTGAGCTTCTTTTTCAAAATAGCTGCGTATTTCATTCGAAGTAAGCATGGGCATGTTCCATACCGGAATGTTGGAGACTACCACCGGGGCATTATATGTTCTATTAGCAGTAGTAATCTTAAAACCATCTTTCCAGCGCGATATCTTTTCCACCGGCGATTTAGTTTTTATCATGCCCCCTTTTCGGAGAATAAAATCCCGAATCTCGTGCACCATGTTAATCAGCCCGCCCGGCACATAATAATTGGAATAGTTCGTATAGGTCAGCCCCGCTGCGCCAAACAAAAAGGGCGTTTCTTTGGCGCTTGATTGAGCAGTAATCATAAGTTGTTCATCTACAAATCGGCGAAATTTCGGTGAATCCAGATGATACTCACGCATCACATCCTCAACAGACTTGAGCGCATATGGCAAGACCCAAACATCCGTGGGATTATTGCTCGTAATCAGCTCGAAAATATCCCTGACTGACGTTGGAGGAAAGAAGTTATTCTTTATCGAAATACGCCAAACAACATCTGAAATATCATACGCCAGCTCCCAAAATTTTCGTTGCTGATTTTGAAAACCAAAATTCCTCGATGCTTCCTCAATCCATAGTTCACGGTCTTTGTAACGGGTAATCGTGTTCCCATTCAAATGAACCTGCATGGACGGTAACAATTCAATTCGCGGAATCCCAATGCCGGTCTGTTGTTCCAAGTACCGCAGCGGTTGATGCTCGTCAAAACCAATGAGTGTTGTAGCTCCGGTCTCAAACCAATAGCCCTGGCGATAATACGAAGAACTGCATCCACCCAGCGCATGCGCAGCTTCCAATACCAATACTTTGTAATTTTGATTGGCTAAAAGAGCGGCAGCACTCATTCCGCCCATGCCGGAACCGGCTACAATTACATCGTATGTTTGGGAAGCTTTCATAATGTGCTATCAACACAAATAAGCAAAGAGTAGGTTCCCAATAGACATCAACCTAGCAAAAAATCGAATCTCCGATATAATCCGGAATAATGCCGGATGAGCTAATTCTCAAATCTACATTTTCGGGACGCGTGTTTCCGGACAGGACCAGCATCGTCTTTAGCCCGAATTTATTACCGCCTAAAATATCGGTATTGAGCGTATCGCCAACCATAAGGATATCCTTTTTGGCATAATTTCCGGTTTTATTAAGTTCATCAAAAGCATACATAAACATCTGGGAATCGGGCTTCCCGAACCGGATAAACTTTTGTTTTAGGATGGATTCCACAAGCTTGGAAATACTCCCGGTAGCTATGGCTACATCATGATTGGAAACCGGGTAATAAAGATCGGAATTGGCTACAATAACCGGAAGATTTTTTCGCCGCAAGAAATTGACGGTTTTATTGATATCCTTGTTCCAGTTAAACCCTTCATCATCAAGAAATACAAAAGCCGAAATATCGTCGATATGATCAAAATCGATATCCGATACGGCAATATGATCCAGTCCTGACTGTAAAATATAATTGGCCGAATTCTCGGTCCCAAGATAGGCTATCTTGCCGGATGTAATTTTTAGCTCCAAAAACTGCCGGGCCAGCATTCCCGAAGTAATAATTTCGTCTTCGCGGAGTCCTTTTAATCCCAATTCTTCAAAAACCTCTACCTGCTGTTTTTGACTTCGGGAGGCATCATTTGTCAACACTTTTAGCGCAATACCTTCATCCCGGATAAAATCGATAGATTCCTGTACCCCGTTAATAAGTCCCTGGTGATTTTTGAGTACGCCATACGAATCCAGGAATACTGCTTTGAATTTTTTTGCAAGAGAATAGAATGAGACTTTGTCCATTAGTCTGGGTGCTAGATATTTAATGATTGTAGTAATGGTTCAGGATCAAATTTTTTGTCAATCAAAGGCAGGTGTTTATTGTATGCCTCTTGCTGTAATCGGGATGCAAATATTTCGTGAAAAAAATAGCGACCATATTTCACTACATAATTAAGCAGGAAAAAGCGGTAAGCCTCTTTTAAAAATCGTATTTCAACCTCTTTTAAAGGATTTACTTTATGGTAGGATTTAAGAAAAAGAATAAAGCGATCTTCCATCAGTGGATCGATATCATAACTGAACACTGTTTTATCGCCTACTTTTGAAACTATGCGGCTAAAAAAATAG
>DATFLI010000120.1:0-19770 GCA_035267805.1 Balneolaceae bacterium
TTGCTGTTTTATTGGCATGTTTGCTCATTGCCGCATTTATTTACATCTACACCGGGAACGTGGTCATTGCGATCTTTTTTGTGCCTCCAATCATTCATTGGATTCTCCAGCGAAGAAATGCCCGCGAGTAAAACATGCAAAGGCATGATGATTCTTGTTTAAGAATATCAGCATGCTCATATTTGAACAGATAAAATTGACTAAATCAATACGAATGAGTGCAAAAAAAAGAATCAGAAAATTACTTCCTGAGATAAGCCTGCGATCTCATAACAGACACAAAAAACCCGGGACTTCTCCGGGAACCGTGCAGCATATCGGTAAAAAACATCTTGAGGAGATCCAAATTACGGTGCATGATTATGATTTGCAGGAAGTGCGGGAAATCCCTATCGATCAGATACAAAAAGTACAACCCTATCTTGAGGATGCATCCAAAACCTGGATCAAGGTCTGCGGATTGCACGATATAGAAAAATTGAAATCGATCTGGAGCTATTTCGATCTTCATCCGCTGATCCAGGAAGATATCGTCAACACGTCGCAGCGACCCAAAGTGGAATCATACGAAAACTGTATCTTTTTTGTCCTTCGAATGCTTAGTTGCGATGAAGACGAGCAGGTTATCAATTCGGAACAGATAAGTATTGTCTTGGGAAATAATTACGTACTGTCGTTCCAAGAAACGGACAACGATTATTTCAAACCTATTTTTGATCGTCTCAAAATTGAGAACGGCCGAATGCGTTCCCGGGGCACCGATTATCTCACCTATGCCCTGATTGATACCATTGTGGATCACTATTTTCATATTATCGAATATATTGCCGATGAGATTGAAGCGCTCGAAGATGAACTGCTGAGAGATCCCGGTGAGCATCTGCTTAAGGATGTCCATAAGGTTAGAAGAGAAGTTATCTATTTCCGAAAATCCGTATGGCCATTGCGGGATGCGATTAATACGGCGATTCGAGATGAATCCAAATTCATCTCTCCCGACACGAAGATTTACCTGCGCGACGTCTACGATCATATGATCCAGGTAATCGATAATATCGAGAACTACCGCGATATGGTCCTAAGCGTCCACGATATGTATATGTCGTACGTTAGCAACAAGATGAATGAGGTAATGAAAGTCCTCACCATAATTGCCACGATTTTTATTCCGCTCACATTTATTGCCGGGGTTTATGGGATGAACTTTAACCCCGAATCCAGCCCTTTTAACATGCCGGAATTAAACTGGTATTGGGGATACCCGGCCTCCCTGCTGGTTATGGTGGTTATTACTATAGTGATGGTCATCTATTTTAAGCGAAAAGGCTGGTTCTAAGAATACAAATAATTATGTATTTTCAAGTATAACTTTCACCAAGTTCTTTCATTATGGACAATATCAAGATACTTGTGCCCCTTGACTTTTCAGAGTTGGGATCGAAAGCCCTGCATTCGGCTGAAAAACTTGCAAAATTATTCAACGGCACCATCACTCCCTTTCATTCTTATCTTCCTTTGAACGAAGTCGATGGCGGTCCATATATGTTTTGGATGGGATCGGCATCAGTCGAGGATTACGATGAAATTGAAGATACGCTGCATGGCCGACTGTCAGAACTGGCAAAAGAACAGGTGGATGCGTCACTTATTACCGAACCGATCATCTCGATCGGAAATCCTGCACAGGCTATTGTTGAAGAAGGTAAAAATTTTGATGTAATAGTCATGACAACCCACGGCCGAACCGGATTCTCACGGTTCTTCCTTGGATCAGTCTCGGAAAAGGTCTTACGCACCTCACACGTTCCGGTATTGATCGTCAATCAAGAACGTGAGCTTGATGACCTTAACCGAATTATGCTTACGACTGATTTTTCAGATCATTCCAGAGAAGCCTTCCCCATAGCAAAAGAAATTGCCCGAAAAGCAGGAGCAAGACTGGAGCTGGTGAATGTGTTTCCCTTCGATCCGCAGCATGAGGACAAACCTGATGAATCAAAAATCGAATTACGGAAACAGCGACTTAAGGTTTTGAGTAAGGAGGAACTCCATGACCTTGGTGATTTACTGGAGACAAAAGTAATTGTTTCTTCCGACACCCCACACGAAGCCATCCTTAATTACAATCTGGATGATCCTCACGATCTTATCGTGATGTCTACTGTAGGCAGAACAGGCATCGATTACCTAATGATGGGAAGTACCACCGCTAACGTTACCCGCCATGTAAAAAGCCCCGTTTTAAGTATTAACCCCAAAACCAATAACTAATTCATTGCAGAATTTTACCGTGAAACTAGTTCCGGCTCTGCTCAGTGCCATCTTTTTTATTCATGCCTGCGGCTCATCAGGTTATGATCCCAATAATGGAAATAACAATAACGGAGGCGGCAGCACCATTGAGCCTATTGCTAAATCTGACTCTGTGGCCCCCGATGACACCCTTGAAGCGGTAACGTGGAATCTGAAGTGGTTTGGAGATACCAGACAGGGACCTTCTGATGACCGCCGGCAAACCAAAAATATCCTTCAGGTTACCGATTCCCTGAAAGCTGATCTTTATGCTTTTGAAGAAGTCTACGACCAGGGAGCTTTGGACAGCCTGGTTAAATATATGCAGGGCTATCATGGTTTTGTGGCTACAGCCTATCCGCGTGATCAGCATACCAGTTTTGTCTATAATACTCAAACGATCGATTCCGTCTCATCAGGGATTATTACCGAAGGGCAGGATGAACATGATTGGGCCAGCGGCAGGTATCCCTTCTATTTCTCTTTTAAATACCACTTTAACGGTACTACCGTTCCTATTTATGCCGTGGCTATTCATGCCAAAGCGGGATCAGGAAAAGACGACTACGATCGCCGAAAAGCTGCAGCACAAAGCTTGTATACCTACCTAACCAATCAAAAACCTGACGCTAAGATCATTTTCCTTGGCGATTATAATGACGATGTGGATGAGTCCATTTATAACGGGGCCGAAACGCCATACCAGCCTTTTGTCGGTGATCAGAATCATTATCTCGTCGTCTCGAAATCACTTTCCGACAGTCATCAGGCATCCGAAACAAACTACCCGAGCACTATTGATCATATTACGATAAGCAATGAGCTTTTCCCCTTTTATGTGAATGGGAGCGTTGCTGTATTTCAACATGCCGAGGATTTTATCTCAAATTATGGCAATTCAACCTCCGACCATTACCCGGTTTGGGCTAAGTTTACTGTTCCCCAAAATTAGTAGCTTCAAAAATTGAACCCATAAAAAAAGGAAGGCCATGGTAAAATAGCCTTCCTTTACGCTTATCAGTTACCGACATCACAGGAAATATCGGTAGTGTCTCCGCTTATAATTGCATGCGAATGCCCGTCATTACATGGATTCTGGTCACATTTTCACGAACCGACTCGCTGGTCACCGGTGTGTTATACATAGTATTCCGGTCTTTCCAAAAGCTATACTGTAATCCAAAATCAAACATAAGCCCTTTAGTCAGTTCGGCACTGAATCCTCCGCTTAAGAAATTACGAGAACGATCAAGCCCTTTCTGCGGACTTGGAAAATAAGCGTATCCCAAGCGTGGTGTGAATTGCTCATTAAGCTTATATTCGATTCCGGCACGGAGATTAATCACGTCTTGCAGACTAGATCGTACGTTGGCATTTATTTCATCTTCCTGTGAAGTGTACTGTATCTGGTTATAATCAATTTTACCCTGTGTATATGGTACAAACTCAGCAGATGCCGATAGAGATAAATTTTCAAACCCTGCAGAGAAACCCGCTTTTAACCGTTGAGGTCGAATAATTTTATAGGAAAATTTTCCGGGCGCATCCTGTGGTTGAGTTTGTGTACCATTATCAAAAGTCGTAGTAATTACCGTATTATAGTTTTCATCGATGTGCAGAGAACTGGGAAACTCATAACTCATGCCAAAATTAAATTCTTTGGAAGGATTATACACAAATCCAAGCCTTGCACTGAATGCCTGGATATCAGCATTAATCTTATCGTGGCTGAGGATATTATTAATATCTGTATAAGTACTATCACCGATAGGATCTATAATTTGTCCATTAAAATTATTTCGGCGATCCGATTCTAAAAAATCCCTCCGATATGCATAAGACCCATTCAGATATCCTATTGAAGCACCCACTGTGAAATTTTTTAAAAGCTCCGTTGCCATAAAAGCAGAATATTCCCCCATTGCCCCCCTTTCGGTCAACTGTATATCCTGATTGATACCGGGATAAGCCGAATAATTAGCCCCATATCGCAAAATAGAGACCGAGCTGTCCGCATTTACATCCTCAATAGCAAATGCATCATAGGCAGCTGTATTTACCCCATCGTTACGAGGAAGGCTGCTATAAAAGTCTGTTATTGTAGATTGTGAGTTATAACCGCTTGCCGAGAGAGCACGATTAAAATCAGTGGTCTGGCTATATCCCCCGCCGATAACCAAACTTCCGCGACTGGTAGGTACTTTATAAAGAATTCCAATATCCCCAACCCCGGTCTGGTTATCAGAATAATTGGATCTATTCCCGAGATAGGTCCCGGTCTCATCCAAAAACCGGCTGCTCAAATCGAAGGAAAAATAACTTTTTTTATAGAGTGCCATAACCGCCGGGTTTTCCTGAAATGCTCCAAAACCTGTGGGTGAACTGACAGCGGGTTTTACCAGGCTTATCGCATCATAAGAAGGATATTCGAGGCTGTAGCGTAACACATCGTCTGCGCTTTGCGCCTTTATAGTAGAAGTTGTGATCGTCAAGACTGATAAGAGTATGAATGCGAAGTAGCTTTTTTTTGACATACTTTTGGTACATGATGAAGTTAAAATTAGCCTGTAGATATGTGTTCTGGTTTTCAGGTCTTAATTATGATGCCCTCGACTGTGACTTGATCCACCTGATGAACGACTTCGGGACGAAGATCCTCTTGACCGTGAATGACTGGATGATGAAGAACTTCGGCTACGGCTTACCGTTGATCGATGGGATGAACTGGAACTGCCACGGCTACGAATTGCACTTGATCTATGGCCAGACGAGGAACCGGAAGGGGTACTGATACGCACCCTGTTCCCATAACTGCTACTACTGTTGCTAATTCTACGACTTGCATGTTCTACAAACCCACTCAATCGCTGAAAGAACGTAGGTCTTCGATTTTGTCTTAAATGCTCCAGAGCATTCCGACGCGGAGAAACTACTCGCTGATTGCTTAACCTTTGTCGTACAGCTGATCGGTCGATCTGTTGGGCCGGATTATGATCTAAGCTCTTTCTCGATCGTATGATAGTCCTGGGAATTTGTTGATCATGTTGGTCCCGTACATTACCTCTGCTGCGACTGGCCGGTGCCTGACGATGACGTGTGCTACTTTGCTGAACCGTTGAACGACTTCGAGTTCTTGCGGTTCCACTACTGTTGGTAGTTGAAGTACGGGTCCGACTGCGGGTAACCGTAGTACCGGTACTTCTACTCTGTGTCCTGGTTGTACCGATAGTGGATCGCGGACGAACGGTTGATCCGCTTGTTGTGGTAGTGCTACCTCTGTTCGTAATAACACCGGTATCACGCGTACGGGTAGTCGATTGATTGCCTACCCGGTTGGTCCCAATTGTACGAGGTCCATAATGTACATTACTTTGTGAGGTTCCTTTGCCACCGTGGTAGTTGTAATACCCATGATGGCCATAATAATAACCGTAATATCCATAGCGATTAAAGGCAAATGGGGAGTAGCCATTCCAGTAATAACCATAGTATGGATTATAGAAAAATGGATCGTAATAGTAAGGATTTCCCCAGCCCCATCCGAAAGTTATCGAAAAATTAAAGCGACTTCCGAAATAAGGATATGGATAACCATAATACCGGTATGGATGCCAGTGATAAAAATAGGAGGACCCGAGAGTTAAGAATGGATCATAATTATATCCATAAAAATTGTACACATTATAAGGATAGTAGTCATAATCCCACCCGTTTGCATAGGCATAATCTTTATAATAAATAGGTATGTCATCTGCCTGGGTCCCGTTATAAGCAGAATCATTACCCTCCGCTACTTGCTGCTGAGTACTCGGTTGAGATTCGGCGGGTTGTGCATATCCTTCCGGTTGATCCGTAATCCGCTTCATCTTTGAAGTATATTGCAGCTGCGTATAACATCCTGTTAAAGACAGTGCAAACAACATTAATATTAAACTCTTCAAGATTTTCATGGCTAACTCCGTATGCTTCGCCAACTGCTGTTAAGGTTCAGCATTACTTTTTATTTAAGTTCTACTCTTATTTTAAGAGTTAAAAGCATTTTCAACAATCACATATTCATGTTACTACAACAGAAAAAAATCAAATTTAGTTACATTTTCGATTGCTGTAATAAATATTTTCATGCCTAAACTCATATCCCCGCTCTTTAAAATGGACAATAATGAAGAATTTAAAATAACATATTCATGCTATGCTAAATCTCCCCTTTGAGTGATTTGGCAATAACTTCTGCTTTGGAGTTAACATGAAGCTTTTTATAGATATTCCGGATATGTGCCCGCACGGTATCAATTGATATATCATAACGATCGGCTATCATCTTATAACTTAGCCCATCCACCAAACCGTTAACAATATCATGCTCACGAGGCGTAAGATCGGAATCCGAATTTTTCTTCGGGGCATTTTCCTGGAAATGGTTGATCACCTTACGCGCAATCTGCGGTGACATAGGGGCGCCGCCTTCCACTAAGTTAACGATAGATTCTTTAATTTCGGGCAGAGACGTATGCTTAAGCAGATATCCCGAAGCACCGGCCCTAAGAGCGTTAAATATTTTGTGGGAATCGTGATAAACCGTCAGCATGATGATGTCGATATCGGAATATTTATCCTTAATCAGGCTGATGCCTTTAATTCCGGACATCCCGGGCAGTTGAATATCCATCAGAATAACATTCGGCTTCGGATGTTCTTCCAGGTACTCCAGCATCTCTTCCACCGAATCTACCGCCACCGGGCAGGATAGCTCTTCCTGCATATCGAGGTAACGCTGTATTAAATCTCTGATTTTTTTGTTGTCTTCGACGATACCTACGACTGAACTCATAATACTCAGGTTATTCGTTATCCTGTTATTTGCTATCAGCTATTCACTGGCAAGAGAAATTATTAACTAGTTAATGCTTTTAACAACCACTTCAAAACCGTCGTTATTATTAAAACTAACATCTGCATCAACACGTTTCGCTCGCATTTTCATGTTACGTAAACCCTGCCCGCTTTTACGTACATTCGTAGAACTTTCACCGTTATCTTTCACGCGCATTTCAAACCCTGCGCCATTTGTAGAAAGCGTAACATCCACCCGATCCGCATTGGAGTGCTTGGCAATATTGTTTATGGATTCCTTAAAAATAAGGTAAAGGTTTTCTTTCAGAGATACTTTGAGTTTTTCCTGCATATCGCCCTCAAAATGATATTTGATCTGTTTTTGAGGCAAAACGCTGTTTACATAATCCTGCATACGATCCGTTAAGTCTCCTACGGTATCGTTACGGGCATCAATCGACCAGACGATATCATCCAGGCTGGTTACGATTTTACGACTTTGGGTGCCAATTTGTTGTAGGGACTCCTGAAGCTCATCGGTCACATTCATCGTTTGAAGGAAATCCGACTGCAAGGCAATCTCAGTAAGGGCGGATCCCACATCATCATGGAGATCACTGGCAATACGTACACGCATCCGCTCAATTTCGACCAACTTTCTTACACGGTAGTAATTATAAGCAAACAACACAATCCCGATAAGTACCAGTAACATCAAACCGATAAACCACCATCGCATCCAGAAAGGTGCCAAAACCGTAAATGAGACCGTAGCAGCCTCTTTGCTCCATCGGCCGTCATTATTGCGGGCTTTTACTTCGAAGGTATAATCACCAGGAACAAGCGTCGAATAGCGGACACTGCGCTGTGAAGTCTGCTGCCAGTCTTCGCCCGAGTTTTTTAGGCGATACTTATACAACACTTGTTCCGGCGCCGAAAAACTAATGCCAATAAAATCGAAAGTGATATTATGACTGTCGCTTCCAATCTTTATATGTGAATCAATCGGAATATTTTCTCCGGACATCTGCATATTTTCGATATGAACCGTCGGCGCTACCGTGTTTATTCTTTCCTTTGACGGATCAAATTTCGTCACCCCTTCTACCGAGCCGAACCACAAATTCCCTTCTCGATCTTTAAAAGAGGCCCCAGCATTCATCTCGTTAGCTACTAATCCCTGATTTTGGGTAACCAGCTTGAATGCCCTGCTCCTAATTGTTTCATCATCAGATTGATAAGCATCATAATCGAAACGGATCACGCCCTTGTTAGTCCCTATCCAGAAAATGCCTCGATTATCCTGGTTGATAAAATAACACACCTCATCAGGCAGTCCGTCATCCGCCGTTATAGTCTCAAAATTCCCATTGTCGAAGCGCGCTATCCCCCCAAAAGTGGCAAACCAGAGATCACCGGAATTCGATTTGAGGATATCCAATACTCCGTTATTCGGCAATCCATCCTTAATAGAATAATTAGTAAATTTACCGTTTTTGAGCTGGCTCACACCTCCATAATTTGCAATCCAGATCGAACCATCCGCCGTTTCTGCCAAGGCTAAAATGGTATTATTAGCCAATCCGTCCTCTTCCGTCAAATGGGTAAATTTGCCATTTTGATAATGCAGGAGCCCTTCACCGTACGTTCCAAGCCAGATGCCTGCACTGTGTTTGGGATTCAGAACGGCCCTGATCTTACGATAAGGAAGCTCCTTATCTCCAAAATTGTGAAATTTCTTCTGATTAAAAATGCTAAACCCTGAGCGTGTGCCAATCAGTAATGAATCTCCATTTCCGGCCTTTATGGTATAAACCTTGTCATCAACCAATCCATTCTTAGCACTGTATGTGGTAAACTTATCGTTCTGCATTTTGGCGATGCCCCCGAAAGTACCAATCCAATGGCGACCTGATTGGTCCTCTGTAACCGTAGTAATCATCTCATTTGGCAGCCCCTGCTCTACGGTATAATTTTCGAAGTCCTGTCCAAGCAATATGCTAACCCCGCCTCCGAATGTTCCGAACCAGATATTTCCTTCACGGTCATATTCGGTAGCATAAATGATGTTATTGGCAAGTCCTTCATCCGCCGTATAATTAGTAAATGTACCATGGTCGAAATAGCTTGCTCCCTGCTCAGTGCCCAGCCATAAATTGCCGTTATCATCTTTAGAAATAGACTGAATTCCATTATCGATCAACCCGTCTTTTTCAGTATAACAGTGAAATTTCTCATCTTTATAATTGCACAGGCCGCCTCTCGAAGCAATCCAGAGAGAACCGTCATTACCAACTACCAAATCCCGTAGCCGGTTATCAGCCAAACCGTCTTTAGTGGTGAATGTTCGGAAATTGCCATTGTCAAGTTTGGTGAGTCCGTCTCGGGTAGCAAACCAAAGTACTCCGCTGTTGTCTTCGGTGATGGCCCGAACCCTATCATCTCCCATGCCATGGATTTGACGATATTGGGTCAGATCTTCATTCTGATCCATGTGCCATACGCCTTCCCCATCCGTGGCAAACCAAAAATCTCCCTGATGATCCTGGTAAATGTCAACTATTGTGCTCGATTCCAACGGTTTTAGGTAAGGCAAAGTATAAATGCTATCGGCACGCATAACGTTAACGCCTCCGCCTGTGCCAATCCAAATATCGCCTTTCCCATCCTCATACAGGGAGTAGATTTTATTGGCTAATAACCCGTCTTCGGAATAGTAATTCTGAAATTTGACGCCATCAAAACGGTTTAATCCATAGCTCGTTGCGATCCATAGATAACCCTGGCTGTCTTGCATCAAATCATTGACCACAGCCTCACTAAGTCCCTTTTCGATAGAGTACGTACGGAAAGGCAGCTTCTGCCCGAACCCAAGGCGGGACATTCCGATAATAAATATCAATACGATTAAAGCTCGTTTCATAATTGTTTAACGAATCGTACGGCTGAAAATGTTTCTACAGATATTCTATTAAAAGTTTAGGGAAATAAAAAAAGCCTCTTCCATTTTTGAAAGAGGCTTAGTGAATTTAAAATTTTTCTTAGCCGAGATAGGCTCTAAGCGCTGCGCTTCGGTTGTGGTGACGCAGCTTACGAAGGGCCTTCTCCTTGATCTGACGGACGCGCTCCCGAGTCAGATCAAAGCGTTCACCGATTTCTTCGAGCGTAAGTGAATGTTCACGACCGATTCCGAAATATAAGCGAATCACCTCGGCTTCACGATTCGTCAGCTTGGATAAAGCCCGTTCAATCTCCACTTTCAGGGATTCGCCCATCAGATCCGTATCGGGATCGGGAGTTTCTTCATTTTCAAGGACATCCAACAAACGGTTATCTTCGCCCTGTGCAAAGGGCGCATCCACCGAAAGGTGACGACCTGAAATTTTCAGCGTATCGGCTACTTCCGAAACAGTCATATCCAAACTTTCGGCGAGTTCAGCAGCAGAAGGCACACGTTCGTACTCCTGCTCAAGCTTGGAAAGCTCTTTACCGATTTTATTTAATGCACCAACGCGGTTCAATGGCAAACGAACAATACGACTTTGCTCGGCCAGCGCCTGCAAAATCGACTGACGAATCCACCAGACAGCATAAGAGATAAACTTAAAGCCCCGCGTTTCATCAAAACGCTTGGCCGCCTTAATCAAGCCGAGATTCCCCTCGTTGATGAGGTCACCGAGAGAAAGCCCCTGGTTCTGATATTGTTTGGCTACTGAAACCACAAAACGCAGGTTAGCTTTAGTAAGATCTTCCAAAGCTTTTTGGCTGCCTTTTTGTATCTCTTTTGCAAGCCTAACCTCATCTTCCGGGGTGATGAGTTTTTCTTTACCTATCTCCTGTAAATAGCGGTCGAGAGATTCCGATTCTCGAGTAGAAATTCCTGAGCTTCTTGCCACGGGATTAGCTGGGTTAAATTAGCATTTGCTTGTGATATTGTAGATCATTTGATCCTTATGACGTCTATAAACGATCAAATTCTAACGGGAAAATAACGAACACGGCAAAAAATTGTTGTTCTAATCTCTATAAAATAATGTTTTTACTGTTCAAAATCGAATGATTTTTCCGGTCAATAGGATTCCTTCGTATTAAGATGTTTTGCTATGATCTTCTCCCTGTATGAGTTGTTTTAACAAATTTATAAGCATAAAAAATTCCTTCCAGTCCCCCGTCTTTATCGGTTAAAACGTACGGTCAACCAGTATTTTTAACCATTAACCGCTTCATAGACTTGGCGCATTATCCGTCACTGTCCATTTAACATTGATTTGCCGGGGAAGTCGGCATTAATCCCAAAGAAATTGGAAACTGTCGTTGCAATGTCACTGAATGTTTCCCGGGTCCCCAGGTTTATCCCTTGCGCTTTGGATGACGGAAACATAAGAATGGGAACAAACTCCCGGCTATGATCGGTACTGTCGGAAGTCGGATCATTCCCGTGATCACCGGTGATAATGAGCACATCTCCTTCCTGCAGTTTGCTGACAATTGCGGGAATTGCACGATCGAACTCCTGCATACACTCAGCATATCCTTTGGGATCCTGCCGGTGACCATATTTCTGATCAGTATCGATCAGATTTACAAATACAAAACTGTTGCTGGCCGCCGACATCAGACTTAGCAACTGTGAAATCCCTTCGGCATTACTCCTGGTGCGCCTGAATTGTGTAAAGCCCTGCTCGGCAAAAAGATCGATAATCTTGCCAATAGAATATGTTTTTATACCTTCGTTATACAATCGATTTACCAAATTATATTCGGGGGGCTTTCGCGAAAAATCGTGACGCTGATCCGAAATTCGATCAAAATTTCCCGGGTCCCCATCGAAAGGACGGGCTATCACTCTTCCCACGCCGTGTTCGTCCGTTAAAATATCATGACGTGCAAACTTACACCACTCGTAAAGTTCCCCGACGGGAGTAATATCGACATGCACAGCCACCTGGAACACGCTGTCGGCAGAGGTATATACGATAGGATATCCCGTATCCAGATGCTCTTTCCCATAATCGGCAATTACTTCTGTGCCCGAATACGGTTTATTCACCAATACCTTTTCCTTGCCTATCCCCTCGCAAAACGGCTGAATAACCTCCTTCGGAAAACCGTGCGGGTAAGTTGGAAAAGGCTGATTGAGTTGTACACCCGCGATTTCCCAATGCCCGGTCGTAGAATCTTTTCCGGCTGATACCTCCCGCATCTTGCCGTAAGCACACAAGGGCTCTGATTCAACCGGTACGGAATTCAGCGGGATGATATTTCCCAGCCCCATTCGCTGGAGATTCGGCAATTCACATTTTGTCTGCTCACATAGATGACCGAGTGTATTTTCATTTTCGTCCCCGTATTCAGCGGCGTCTTCCTGGGCTCCAACGCCCAAGCCGTCGACTACGATCACATAAAAATTACCCATAAATCAAATCGCTTCATTTTTATTGGATTTCAATGCCTGTGATAATGCGGATTTTGCATTCTTCAATAACTGGTAAGAATCTTCATATTGCTCATCAAATTTCACAAAGCCCACTTTGATACCGGTTTCGATATGTATGCCGTTTGTTAACTCATAAGAGCCGGAAAATTTCTTTTTGAGGGCATGTGCCCATTTTTGCACTGCTTCCTTATCTTTATTCTGGATAAAAAATGAATACACATAATCAGAATGATATCCCAGAATACCCGGAAAACCGAACTGTGCCGGATTAAATGCAGTCACCAAATCTTTCTGCATCTGTTTAAGCTGCTCCAGTCGTAACTTGGTACGCAACTCCGGCAGGTTTGAAAGTGTAACTAATCCCACCCAGGAGTGGTATTTTTGGTTTCCATCTTTAAACCTTTCAAGTTCCAAATCCACCATCTGCTCCCAGACTTCAGGCAAAAATGCCCCATATTTATTGGCGAATACCGGCTCGTCAACATCCAGCCCCGGATCATTTGATAACATCTGTAATCCGGCCACACGTACCAGGTTAATCAACTTATGTTTAGTCGATTCTTTAAAAATCAGAGGATTTTTGTCATAAGCTAACACCACCCCCTGCCGACGATCTTTCATCATCAAAGGAATACCTAGCGTGGCTCCCTCGGAATGCAACTCACGAGGTGATAACCGTTTCGGATTGTTATTGAAATGAATGGCAAACTCAGCACCTCCCTTTTCAGCTGCTTCATAAGCAATTGAACGCTCTTCCATCTGCATACCGATGGGTGAAGCGTGCTGAGCATGATCAGAATTCATTATATTACACCAGCTTTGCATCCCGTGTGCAATAAAAGAGGCTCCGCCCTCATGCAAAAATTGCTGGATAATATTTAGCAAGCGCTTCAACATTTCGGAACGGTGACACCGCACCTGCAAATCCGCAAAACATTCTTCATAATCGAGCCACTCATCCTGCTGCTCATACAAGTCACTGATTTCCAGATACGTATTCAGTACATTCCGCAGGGCATTGATATACGAATAGATGACATCACTTTTGTTCTCCGTAAAAATATGGTCACTGGATTCCAAGACCGTTATGGCTACGGTTTCTCCATTATTAACAAATGGGAGCAGTGTAACATATCGCACCGGTACCTCATTATAATAATGATTCATAGCAGAAGCAGGTATATCGTGACCAATTTCTACAGCCGCCGGTTCATCCAGATCCTTAAACTCATTCAGAAAGTGATCCTGGAAACTGATGCGATCCTGGAACATTACATTATCAAGAATTGTCGATTTTGTCTCCATCACGAATTGCTCTCGCGAGCGATTTACCCAATACATGTAAACCGTCTCCATTTCGGAAGCGCTTCGCAACAAAAACAGCAAATCTTTGAGCACATGCTTAAACTCTCGTAACGCCTTATCCTGGCGCTTTTGCCCCATAATCTCTGCATTCGACCGTTCCTTCTCACGTGCCGTCGCGTAATTATCCATCCCTATCTAATTTATCTGATTTGCCAGTTCTTCTGCCTGTTCTACCATCTTTTCGATGGCTGTTAATCCATTCTCCCAAAAGTCGGGCCGGGTAATATCTAATCCCAGTTTACCGACAATATGTTCCGGCCAGTCGGATCCGCCGGCTTTCAACATTCCGACATATTTATCTGAAAACCCATTTTTTGATCGGGTATATTCTTCATATAACGCAAGTACGAGCAATTCTCCAAATGCATAGGCATAGACATAACCCGGAGTATGCAAAAAGTGGGGAATATAACTCCACCACAAGTTGTACTCTTCGGTCAGTGTCACTGAGTCACCGTAAATTTCTTCCTGGGTTTGTCGCCAGAGATTCGAAAAATCTTCCGTCGTCAACTCTCCCTCTTCGCGACGTTTGGTATGCATTGCATGTTCAAATCGATTCATAGATACCTGGCGAAACACCGTTGCAATGGTATCGTCAATTTTACCAATCAGCAGCGCCAGTTTTTCTTTGGGATCTTTGAGCTTACGCATCAATTTTTGGAATACCAGCATTTCGCCGAATACGGATGCTGTTTCAGCCGTCGTTAACGGAGTATCCGCTTGCAAAGCCCCTTGTTCTCGAGATAAATATTGATGAACCCCATGCCCCAATTCGTGAGCCAGTGTTTGTACATCGCGGATCTTCCCGTTAAAGTTCATAAATACATAAGGATGCACCGATGGTACCGTGCTAGCCGAATAAGCTCCTCCGCGTTTGCCGGGCTTAATTGCCGCATCAATCCAGTTCTGATCGAAAAATTCAGCTACAATCGAACCCATTTGAGGATGAAAATCGGAATAAGAATCGAGCACCATCTCGCGTGCTTCCGTCCACTGAATTTCCTTCTCATTTTTTAGCAGCGGAGCATAACGGTCATAATCATAAAAGTCATCATATCCGAGCAACTTTCTCTTTAAATCATAAAACCGGTGCACCAAACTATATTTATTAGTTACCGAATTGATGAGTACTTCTACCGTGTCATCATCAATTTCATTGGCCAGATTACGCGATGAAATCCAGCTGGAATAGCCCCGCAATCTATCATCGGTATGTTTGTCTGCCAGAATCGTATTAAAAACAAAGGTAAGTGACCGACTCAATTTTTTAAACGTCTCTGTCAGCGAGGCATGAGCACGTTTTCGTAAATCACGGTCCGGCTCATGGAGTTTGCTCAACACTTCCTGTTGGGTTAGCTCTTCCCCATCCAACTCGAAACGGGCCGCTCCCATGGTCTCATCGAAATAACGATTCCATGCACTACGCCCTGTCACCTTTTTAGCCGATAGCACTTGCTCTTCTTTCTCGCTCAAAATATGATCCTTATAGCGACGGGAAGTTTCCAGGTAGTGCTTATAGTGTGCAAGGGTATTGCTCTCAATTAATTGACGAGCTCTTTCCTCATCCACATTCAACCATTCCACATCAAAAAATACCAGCTTCTGATGGATCGCGGAAGAAAGCTCATTAGCCTCCTGCATCAACTTTCCATACTCGGGCTTGTTGGTATTGGTAGACCAAATGAGATGTGCATATGAACCGATCTTTCCAATGATTTCAATCAGTTCTTCATAATCCTGCAGTGCCTGTTTCAACTGTTGCTCATCAAGCTCGGCTACCTTTCCCTTGTATTTCGATGCAAAAGTATCGGCTAACTCGCCTACTTTCTTTTTATCATCATGGAGCGCAGAATCTTCGATTGATTCGTACAAATCGGACAGATCCCATTGTATATTTTCAGCTCCTGTTTTATTCTTGATTTTCTTGTTCATAAATAATTTTCAAATATGCATTTTTTAGCTCAAATTAGCAGCTTGGAATCAGGAAAGTATAACAAAAAATTATCTTCACTAAGAATCGTAATTTAATATAACAATGGTTAACTTTAAGCTTGATTGTTCATGGTTTAAAGAAACCAAAAAAAACATCCAATTTTAATCCTTAAAGGCGTTTTTTAGCCTTACTTTAAAACTTACTCAATAAGACAACATTTTGAAGTCTCTCGAAGCTGTTTTCGGCCCCAATTCTGCACTTGTTGAAGAACTTTTTAACCAATATAAAGAAGACCCCTCATCGGTCCCCAATCATTGGAGACAATACTTTGATGAGATCGAAGGGGTTGACACAACCCAGGCATTAAAAACTGAGGCAAAAAAGGCCCACAACGGCACCCCGGCAGCGGCGCCCTCTGTTTCAAAACCTGCAAAAAAGCAGGCAAGAGCTCCCCGCAAAAAAGAGGAGCATGAGGTATCTATTCCATCAGGTGCACAGCTGGAAAAAATTAAAGGAGTTTCCAGCAAGATCGTCCAAAATATGGATGAAAGCCTGGAAGTGCCTACGGCTACATCGGTACGCACATTGCCCATGAAGATGCTCATCGAGGATCGTGCGATTATCAATCGTCATTTAGCCCAGCAAAATGAGCCTAAATCTTCATTTACACACTATATTGCCTGGGCTATCATAAAAGCTCTGGAAGAGTTCCCTAATATGAATAATTCGTTCGTATATAAGGACGGGGAGCCATTCAAAGTAATTCCAGATCAGGTTAACCTGGGGCTGGCTATCGACATCCAAAATAAGGATGGATCCCGAAATCTGGTTGTTCCAAACATCAAGGGCGTTGATAAAATGGATTTCAGGGAGTTCCTCTATGCTTATACGGAACTTATCAATAAGGCCCGAAATGGAAATCTAGAAATTTCTGATTTCCAGGGTACGACAATAACGCTCACCAATCCCGGTATGATCGGGACGGTTCAATCGGTGCCGCGCTTAATGAAAACGCAAGGCACGATTATCGCAACAGGTGCTATCGATTATCCGGCTGAATATCAGTCCATGTCACAGGAAGTGCTTAACAAGCTGGGCGTCAGCAAAGTGATGACGGTTACCTCCACCTACGATCACCGTGTGATCCAGGGGGCCGAATCGGGAGCATTCCTGAAGAAAGTCCACAGTCTGCTAAATGGCGAAGAGGATTTTTATGATACTATATTTGAAGATCTGGAAATCCCCTACGATCCTCTGCCCTTTGGTTCTGATCAATATGTTGGCCAGTTTGACGGAGCGGGGGCATCCCTCGAAGAAAACAAGCGGGCCATTGCCGTCATGCGGCTTATCAATATGTACCGCACACGCGGGCATAAGCTGGCCGATCTTGATCCCCTGAGTGACGAGCCCGGCCACAGTCCTGAGCTCGACCTTGAATACTACGGACTTACCTTGTGGGATCTGGATCGCGAGTTCTATTGTGCCGGTCTCGGTGGCAAGGAAAAAGCTACACTTCGCGAAATTATCAATTTGTTACGGGATACGTACTGTCGCAAGATTGGTGCAGAGTTCATGCATATCCTGAATCTTGAAGAACGTAAGTGGCTGCGCGAGCGGATGGAATCTACCACCAATACGCCGGATCTGACCAAAGATCAAAAGAAAGAAATTTTACACCGTCTAAATCAGGCGATGGCGTTTGAGCAGTTTTTGGGCAAAAAATATATCGGACATAAACGCTTTTCTCTGGAAGGAGCCGACACGCTGATTCCGATGATGCATCATATGCTGGAAAAGGCCGGCGATGATGAAGTTGAAAAAATCTTTATGGGTATGGCTCACCGTGGACGGTTGAACATTCTCGTAAATATTATGAACAAACCCTACCGAAAAGTCTTTGCCGATTTTGAAGGAAATCTTGATCCGGATAGCATCCAGGGTTCCGGGGATGTAAAATATCACCTCGGCTCCAAAGGTGAATATCAGACCCTTAAAGGTGATAATATTGATATTGAGCTGATGCCGAACCCGAGTCACCTGGAATCGGTGAATCCGGTTGTAGAAGGGGCAACACGTGCTACACAGGACAGCTTTGACGATGAAAATGCCAAGAAAAATATTCTACCGGTGCTTATACATGGAGATGCGGCTTTTTCCGGCCAGGGCGTGGTGGCTGAAACATTAAATATGTCGCAACTGGATGCATATAAAACGGGTGGCACGGTTCACATCATCATAAATAACCAAATTGGTTTTACTACACTGCCTAAAGACGGACGTTCCACCGAGTACGCGTCCGATCTTGCCAAAATGATTCTCGCCCCGATTTTCCATGTCAATGGCGACAATCCCGAAGAAGCTGTTCATGCGATTCAGATGGCTTTTGAATATCGCCAAAAATTCGGTAAGGATGTTGTTATTGATCTTGTTTGCTTCCGTAAACATGGCCATAATGAAGGTGATGAACCTGCCTTTACACAGCCCGGCATGTACAAAGAGATTGAAAATCACCCGACGGTTCGGGATATCTACACCAAACACCTGGTAAATAAAGGTGAACTGACGGAAGAAGAAACACAGGAAATCTTTGATGAGTTTGACGAATTGCTGTATCAAGCTTTTGAGGACGCCAAAAATTCTTCTCCTTTGGAGGTTACCGAGGATATGATGAACCGCCACGAATCAAAGCAGGAAGAATGGGCGGAATTCCCCGATACGACTTATCCGGAGGACGAGCTGAAGGATATTGCGATCAAGCTGAATACCGTGCCGAAAAATTTTGATGCCAATCCCAAGTTGCTTAAGCAATTGGCCAAACGTGCCGAAACCGTTGATAAAAACGAGAAAAAAATTGATTGGGGATTTGCCGAGGCACTTGCATTCGGATCGCTGCTCAAAAATGGTACGACCGTACGCTTGACAGGTCAGGATGCGGAACGCGGAACATTTTCTCATCGCCATGCCATCTTGCACGGGACGGAGACGGACCAGGAATTTACCCCTCTCAATAACCTGAGTGATGATCAAGCGCCCTTTTATCCCTACAACAGTCTGCTTAGCGAATTTGCCTGTGTGGGCTTTGAATTCGGATATAGTGCCGCTAATCTTGATGCGCTTGTTATCTGGGAAGCGCAGTTTGGCGATTTTGCGAATGGGGCTCAAATCCCCATGGACCAATACATTTCTGCTTGTGAAGCCAAATGGGGACAGAAGACAGCGCTCGTTATGACGCTGCCTCACGGGTATGAGGGCCAGGGACCCGAGCACTCTTCAGCTCGGATGGAACGTTATTTACAGCTCTGTGCCGAAGATAATATGCAGGTCGTAAACCTGACTACCCCGGCCCAATACTTTCATATTTTACGCAAGCAAGCCAAACAGGAAAAGAAGAAACCCCTGATGATTATGTCGCCGAAAAGTTTGCTGCGTCATCCGTTGGCTACATCCAGAACCGAAGACTTGGTGAAAGGGCAATATCATCCCTTCATCCCGGATCAGGAAGTAGATGACAAGAATAAAATCGATCGTTTGATTATCTGCTCCGGCAAGGTTTATTATGATCTGTATAAGCAGCGTCAGAATGAAGAAATCGATCATATTGCGATTGCACGCATGGAGCAGTACTATCCTTTCCCCAACCAGGATGTGCAAAATATACTAAAAGAATACAGTGATGTAGAGGATATTGTCTGGTGCCAGGAAGAGCCTCAGAACATGGGGCCATGGACCTTTGTTGCACCTCGAATTATGCAAGAGTTGCAAGACGGGCAAAATCTGCGCTACGTTGGGCGACAGGCTTCGGCTTCTCCGGCGGCGGGTCAGAAGAAGATCCACCATGCCGAACAAGAGAAGCTGGTTAACGATGCCCTGCACTAAAGCATAATTTAATATCCATAAATTAAAAATGGCA
>DATFLI010000121.1:0-7633 GCA_035267805.1 Balneolaceae bacterium
AAGCGTCCCCCGGATATTATCCGTAATCCCCGGCAACGTTTTAAAAAATAAGTTGATGCTGTAGTGTTGGGCATGTTTTTTTATATTCCCTTGAAATATAATCTGATTCTCATTTACTCTTATGGATATCGAAACTCCTGATGCAGAATTTAAAGACGTATCATTTAACGACTCATCTTTTAAAAAGCTTTTGGATCACCTTGTCCGGGAGAAAGATACTCACAAGCATCATTTGTGCCTTTTTTTGGGATTATATGAGCCAAACAAGAAATTGGCACTCAATCAGTTAGCATCAAAATTGGGACGGAAAATCACGACCATAGATACTGAAAAAATAGTATCTAAAATCGAATCAGAAACATTCGAAAACCTGGATGATATTTTTGATGATCTTCATCACTCAAAGGATATAATTTATTTCAAAAATGGCGATAAACTCTGCGGAACGTATACCGGTTATTCTCATTCGCGGGTCAAATATGCCACGCCCCAGGAACGCTATTTTATGAACAAAGTTAAAGATTTTGAGGGGTTGGTTGTCGTTGATATCAGTGAGTTTACCGATGCGGATAAGACACTTCGCCGGGCTGCCCAGTCTATTGTAACATTTACTTTGCCGAATTCTATTTTTAAACGCTTTTTCTGGCATCTGAAACACTATTCCTTTAATGGATACGACCTGAAGACCAATCGTCCGGAAGCATACGGCGAAACAGGGTAAGTAATTAAGCAATCGTTATTATAATATCTTCCTATTATGCGAAAACCTGTTAAGCCCCTGCCTACTGATTGTTGCGGAGCGGGTTGCCCGCGTTGTGTTTACGATATCTATGTAGAACAGTTGGAAAAGTACAGAAAGTGGAAAAAAGAACAAGAAAATTGCGAGCAATCTAAAACAGAACAGGAATCTTAGAATTACTTTACAAATCTATGGCAATAAAAGTTAAGCTAGATACCAGCGGTCGACGCGGCAAAACCGTTACCATGATTACCAATATCCAACATAATCCACAGGTTATTGAGGATCTTGAAAAAAAATTGAAAAAACATTGCGGAGCCGGTGGCACAAGCTATGCTAAAACCATCGAAATTCAGGGTAATCATGTTGATAAGATTCGTAAATTCCTGGAAAAAGAAGGTCACGATGTAGCTTAGCAATCGACAGATAAAACTACCCATCATTGTCATGAATCTGAATATATCCGATAAAGAATACCAAGAAATTATTGAACAAATCGAAAGTGCTGATAGTCCGGTGGGCATTGACGCGGGCAAGACACACGTCCTTATCCTGCACAAACTTCTAAATATCGAGAAGCGACTGGAAGCGTTAGAAATGAAATTTTTCGAAGAAGAGGAGTAAATCACAGGACGGCAGTTGAACCGTCCTGTGAGTAACAGAGGTTTTATTACAACGAAACCTTACTTTCACGCTTGGGATCCAAATCATAGAGAGATGAAACAGTAGCCTGTACGGTTTTGTACCAGTCATTTCCGTACTTGTCGTTAATTTCATAAAAATCAGAAAAATCCGGCTTCCGGGTCTTCATTTTCCATTCCTGATTCTTTGCCTTATACACCGGATCTACGTGCAATAATTGGTGAAAAAGCACCATTTCTCGCGTTTTCTGATCCAGCATGTCCCACATCTCCCCGGAAATCTCTATTAAATAATTATTCCCGGAATAATACTGCACTTCTCGCGATGCTTTTACACATTTGGCAGCCCGGTATTTCGACAGATTGGGATAAACCAAAAAATATCCAATCGTTGCCGGACCAAAATCCAGGCTTTCCCGCTCAATAACGATTTTAGCAATCTCTTCAACTTCTGGCGATTCCATCAGCTGTTTATTACTGTGGCTGACGGTATCCCCCGGCTTTAGAAAATCATTGTCTTTCATAGACGTAATACAATTTGTTATTCAAATTTCTTGGAGACACGAAAGGTATCATTATCCATCGACCTTTTCATCTTCTGAGTAAGAAATATTTTTTAGTGAAAACGTAACTAGTCAGTCAAAATTCGCCGCAGGTAATTTAACTGGCCAAGGTGATAATTCAGGTGTCCATAAAGATGCACAAGAAATTCACGGGTAGAATAGTCAAAAGGAATTTCCATTGGATACTCACTGGCTAAATCAGACTCATCCAAATGTTCGAAGGTTGCATTAAGCATCTTTCGCAAATCACGTACTTCCTGAATCAACTGATCCCTAGATTTATTAGATACTTTAAATTCTCTTTCCCGGTCCCTAACATATCCTGTATTGCCCAGTCCCGAGCCAATAAAGTAATTTAGGTTTCCTACCAAGTGCTGCACCAGCACGCCACAGCTGTTGGTTATGCCATCACGTGTTTCCCAAAGCATATGATCCGGAATAGCCTCGAGATTTTCGAGCAGGCGTTCCACATCCCTATTATAAAGCGCTTGTAAGTCCTTTGAAAAAGTATCCATATTTGCCTGGTTTAAAGTTTCAAATCATAAGTTTAAAGCCCTTATTCATCCAGTTGACAATTGGGACAATAGTAAATCTTCCTTCCGCCGGTCTTTTCTTCTTCGACGACGGTACCGCATTTATGACAACGATTCCCGGTTCGTTTATACACAAAATGACGATACTGATTTCGTTTAGCCTTCTCACGTTTTAAAGCCTCGACAATCGAAGGGTCGTTCGTAATTCCACCGGTCTCATAAGAGCGACGTGACAATTTAATCGTTGCTTCAGCCAGTGCCTCCTTCTGCTGCTCAGAATATTCTTTTAATTTATGATGCGGATCCGCCTTCGCATAAAACATAATTTCGCTCCGCAGGTAATTGCCGATACCACTGACAAATCCCTGATCCAGCAATAAGGTCGTTAGCTTCCGATTCTGGAAATCCTCTGATTGATATTGGGCAATAATGTCATCATAAGTCGTATCGGGATGCAACACATCAGGACCTAATTTCTCGATATAAGAATGATTACTGATCTCCTCTTTTTGCAAAATCTCAATCTGTGATGCCGAATACAAAAAAGCCGACTGATCCTCATTGTGGATCGCGACCCGTAGCGAGCGATTCGTATCAGGCTGTGCCCCATTCGGACTAATCATCCATTTTCCATACAACTGATTATGGCTGTACATCACAAGCTCATTATCAAAAAAGGTAAGGATTGCTTTGCCGCGAGCCTCAATTTTATCCACCTTTTCGCCTTTTAGTTTTGTCTCGTATTTCTTTAATTCATCAAAAGCGAAATACAGATCCGTAATTGTCTTATCTTGCAGCGCCTTATTTAAAGAATCAGTCGTTCTCCAGATTTCAGGTCCTTCGGGCATATATTTATTTCTTCGATTAAAAATTCATTCAATTTACAAGTATTAATACAGAATCGTTCGTACCTATTATGATTAGATCCATGTTGGCCATCGTCGCCGGATACATATCTATTGCCTTCCTTAACAGTTTTTCCCATGCCGTAACTTCGCTATATTTTATGCATGAACTGTCTCTGACGGGCATTGCCAACCTTCCTTCACCCGCCTGGGGCTATGGCTTCGCATTCCTGCAATTAGTTTTAGGCTTATTTGCGGGATTGTTGACATCCACCATTGTTACAACCAAAGGAGGCCTCGAAATCCTGGCTCTCATTTTATTGATCGTCTCAGCCGGCTGCATAGATTATTCCGTGCTCAGTAACCGCGAACCACTATGGTACCTAATCACTTCACCGGCACTCAAAATTTTGGGAATTTACCTGGGATTTATCCTCAAACAAAAACAAGACGCCCATTTGATAGCCAACAGTTAAGCATAACCAATGACAAAAAAACATTGAGATTGGGAGAAAGTAATAAACATTCTATACTGTTATACAGACTTGTTTCTTGCCCCCTTCCCCCACAAACCCTTTCGAACATGAGAACCAATTCCCGATAAACAAAATTTTTGATTCCCTAATTATCAAACCAGATTATCAATCTCTTCAGCTTCCTTGTTCCGCCACTCCGAAAGCTGTGCCAGCACCTTATCCCGGACATCCCGAGACAGCGGAGTGGCATCATTCCGGCCCATACCTTCTGTTGATATCGGGTCCAGAATCTTCAACTTGATATGCTTGGCCACGCCAAATTTCCAGCTCCGTTTCGGCAGCGTATTTTGTGTACCGTCGATGACCAGTGGTAAAATGGGAATCTGTTCGCGAATTGCCAACTCAAAAGCCCCCTTCGTGAATGCATTTAGTTTACCATTGCGCGACCGTGTACCTTCGGGAAAAAAGATAACCGAACATCGATTGTTCAGATGAAATCGCGCCTGATCAAAAGTATGTTCCTTCCGGTTTTGTGCCCTCCGATCGACACTGATATCGTCGGCAAGTTTCATCATCCAACCTACAATAGGGATATCAAAGAGCTCTTTTTTGGCCACCCACTTCATTTCCCAGGGCAAATTGGAAATGAGCGGGATATCCGCCTGCGATAAATGATTGCAGACAATAATATAAGGGGCACGATCATCCACATCAGTACGGCCCGAAATCGCGATTTTCCAACCGGGATTAATTTTGGTTATGGCTTTACCAAGCATTCGAAAAGCGCGCCCCGTCCGATAATGACTGGGATCGGAATCAAAAACGCGTACAACGGCCAGCAATGGCAGCCAAAGAAGAATAAGCACACCTACGGCGATCCAAATAAGTATTGATTTTACAGTTGCAATCATGCTATCGATATCTCATTAATGAATCATGTATTGATGATCTATACCTGTCACTTGCTGATTGCTGTTTGCAAGGAATCGGGCAAAGTCCATTTTATCAGTGGGTGCGCAGAATCCAAGCGGTAATGTCCCGAACTCCCATCCAACTTATAAACCGCAATTTGTTCCAGCTTGGATGTCAGAGGAATCATAAAACTAATTTTCGGATTTCCTTTTTCGGTGGAAGATATATTCAGTTTACCAAAACCTATTTTCTTAAACACCTTACCCCCCTTATCTATCAAATGCACACGGAAAGTCCCTTGTTGGCCGGCACTTTTTTTATATGGCTGGCCAACGACATGAAAATCTGCGATATAATATCCGCCATTATTCTTAACAATGGATACGATAAGGCTCTCTGTTGTTACATCAGCCGAACAAGCAGTCATGAAAAAGAGCAGGACTGCCGATAAGGAATACCTTTTAAGTCGCATATTTCTGATTTTACTTTCTATCAGACTAAAACTTAGGGAAAAAACTCTTAATGAGTCCCCAAATTCCCTTCGCAGGCTTTAAAGCATGACGATTGCGCGCTACTGCTTTCTCTACAATTTCCGGTTGAAAAATATCTTCTTCTTGCTCCACCAAATGGTTGGGAATATTGGGCCGGCGGCCTGAGCGCCCTGATTGATGCTCATTATTACCGCTATTATTCTCTTTTTTCAGTCGTTTATTTTTTTGAGATTTCTGACTGCGATTAGAAGATTTTTGTTGTCCGTTAGTATGACTAGACTGTTTTGAAGTTTCCTTCTTTTCCCTTTTAGGGCGCGACGGGCGTTTGGTCTTTTGGGGAGTCTTCTTATTTCTCTTTTCTTTATTATCGGTAGAAGATTTCTTTTGGGGTTTCTTTTTCTTCTTTTCCTCCTTGTCCGAAGGAAAATCTTTAATCGAAAGCTGATCACCGACTACTTTTTTAATCGCATAAAAGTATTTTTTTTCTTTATTACTGACAAAAGTGATGGCCGTCCCTTCCTTATCGTAACGCCCGGTTCGACCGATCCTATGAATATAATCCTCGGGATTATTCGGTACATCAAAATTAACAATCAGCGAAACATCATCAATATCAATACCCCGTGAAAGCACATCTGTCGCCACCATTACGGGATGTGTCTTATTCTTAAACATTCGCAATGCTTCATTTCGCTCATCCTGATCACGATCACCGTGCATACTCACCGCTTTGACATTCCGCTTTTTAAGCATCCGTTCCAGCTGATCGGTTCCTCGTTTTGTAGCAGTAAAAATTATTGCGCTGGTGTATTTCTTTTCATCGAACAATTGTTCAAAAAGCGCAAGCTTCTTCTTCGGATGAACGAAATACACCTGTTGGTCCACACTGTCGGCAGGCTTTGAAACCTCAATTTCAACCTCAGCGGGATCTTCCTTCATCACCTGATCTACCACTTCCTGGATTTCCTTACCCATGGTTGCAGAAAACAGCATTGTCTGTCGGTCGGTAGGCAACTGTTTCACAATTTTCATCACATCCGGTAAAAATCCCATGTCCAACATACGGTCTGCTTCATCCAGAACCAGATAGTTTAAGTGCTCGAAATCAATATTTAATACATTCATCTGGTCGATAAGCCGCCCCGGAGTAGCTACCAAAATATCCACTCCCGCCCGAATAGCTTTAACTTGAGTACCGTAATCACTTCCTCCGGTTACCGTCGCTGAAGTAATTCCCGTATGATATCCCAACGCAAAAATCTGCTCTTCGATCTGTTGGGCCAGTTCACGTGTTGGCGAAAGAATAAGTGCTTGGGTCTGCCCGGTCTTATTGTTCAGTATCTTTTGCAAAATGGGAATTACAAAAGCTCCTGTTTTCCCCGTCCCTGTCTGGGCAGCCCCGATGACATCCTTATTCTCTAAAATTAGTGGAATACATTTTTCTTGAATGGGCGTTGGTTCCTTGTAGCGCAGGTCCTTCAACCCTGACATGAGCTCCGGGCTCAGCGTAAACTTCTCAAAACTCAAAAGTATCTTGTGATTAATTTGAAATTATGATGTGCAAAACGAATTAATAACCCATAAGATACGATTTTCTGATCAATTCCTTTAACCGAGTCTATAAATTTTTTATAGGGACAAAAAATGAATAACTTCGGGCCCTAATCAACAATTTCAAAATTTAAAGATTCCAATGATTTCAACGAAGTTTAAGACTCTCACTTTCTGCTCGTTTGTAGCAAGTGCACTGCTTTTTGTAGGGTGTAACTCCAACTCCGGTTCTTCAGGCAACGTAGATCTAAAAACTAGCATCGACAGTGTCAGCTACAGCATGGGTTATCAAAATGGTAAATTTCTAAAACAGCGCGGCATGACGGACATTGATCCGGAGGTGCTGAGAGCTGGTATTGAGGCTTCTCTTAATGAACAAAAGCCAAAGCTCTCCGAATCCGAAATGCAACAGGTAGTCCGCCGATACTCGATGCAGGCCCGTCAAAAGGCTCAAAAGCAAAAAATGGCTGATTCCAAAAAAAATCAGCAAAAGGGCGAACAGTTTCTTGCAAAAAACAAAGATAAAGAAGGAGTTGTTACCACCGACAGCGGCCTGCAATATAAAGTGCTAAAAGAAGGAAGCGGAGTCTCTCCCGATTCTACGGATACCGTCCGTGTAAACTATAAAGGAATGTTGCTCGACGGCACAGTATTTGACAGCTCCGAACAGCACGGCCAGGCGGCACAGTTCCCGCTGAACAGAGTTATTCCCGGCTGGACTGAAGGATTGCAGTTGATGAAAGAAGGTGCCAAATATAAATTCTGGATTCCCGGGAAACTAGCTTATGGACAGAATCCGCCTCCGGGAAGCAAAATTGGTCCTAATCAGACACTCGTATTTGAAGTCGAACTCTTGAAAGTAAATCCTAAGACTTCTCCCGG